>JAGXGV010000134.1 GCA_024636635.1 Puniceibacterium sp. | reverse complement strand
CGCAAGCTGTTCCGCGAGGCAATGGACCGCATCGGGCTTGAAAATCCCAAGGCGACCATCGTGACCGCGCCCAAACTGCCCAACGGCAAGGCCGACCTGAAAGAGGGCGTGCGCCTTGCGCTGGAAACGCTGGATTATGTCGGTCTGCCCGCGATCATCCGCCCGGCCTATACTCTGGGAGGCACCGGGGGCGGCGTGGCCTACAACCGCGAGGATTATGAATATTACTGCCGCACGGGCATGGATGCCTCGCCCGTCAACCAGATCCTTGTGGATGAATCCCTGCTGGGCTGGAAAGAGTTCGAGATGGAGGTCGTGCGCGACCGTGCCGACAATGCAATCATCGTCTGCGCCATCGAAAACGTCGATCCGATGGGCGTGCATACCGGGGATTCCATCACCGTCGCGCCGGCGCTGACCCTGACGGACAAGGAATACCAGATCATGCGCAACGGCAGCATCGCCGTTTTGCGTGAGATTGGCGTGGAAACCGGCGGGTCCAACGTGCAATGGGCGGTGAACCCGGTCGATGGCCGCATGGTCGTGATCGAGATGAACCCGCGCGTGTCGCGTTCGTCCGCGCTGGCGTCGAAGGCGACGGGATTCCCGATCGCCAAGATCGCGGCGAAGCTGGCCGTAGGCTACACGCTGGACGAGCTGGACAACGACATCACCAAGGTGACGCCCGCCAGTTTCGAGCCGACGATCGACTATGTCGTGACCAAGATCCCGCGCTTTGCGTTCGAGAAATTCCCCGGCAGCGAACCGCACCTGACCACCGCGATGAAATCGGTGGGCGAGGCGATGGCCGTGGGCCGCACCTTTCACGAATCGATGCAAAAGGCGCTGGCGTCGATGGAAACCGGCCTGACCGGCTTTGACGACATCGACATTCCCGGCGCGCCCGAAAAATCCGCCGTCATCAAGGCGCTGTCCAAACAGACCCCCGACCGGATCCGGGTGATCGCGCAGGCGATGCGCCACGGCCTGTCGGATGACGACATCCACGGCGTCACCATGTTCGACCCCTGGTTCCTGGCCCGCATCCGCGAGATCGTCGAGGTCGAGGCCGAAGTGATCGCCAACGGCCTGCCGCAGGACGCTGATGGCCTGCGCATGCTCAAGATCATGGGGTTCACCGACGCACGCCTGGCCACCCTGACCGGATTCAGCGAAAAGGACATCCGCAGCCGCCGCACCAATCTGGGCGTGATCGCCGTGTTCAAACGCATCGACACCTGCGCCGCCGAATTCGAGGCGCAGACCCCCTATATGTATTCTACCTATGAAATGCCCATGATGGGCGAGGTGGAATGCGAAGCGCGCCCCTCGGGCCGCAAGAAGGTGGTGATCCTGGGCGGTGGGCCGAACCGGATCGGGCAGGGGATCGAGTTTGACTATTGCTGCTGCCACGCCTGTTACGCCCTGACCGGCGCGGGCTATGAGACCATCATGATCAACTGCAACCCCGAGACGGTATCGACCGACTATGACACCTCGGACCGGCTGTATTTCGAACCGCTGACCTTTGAACATGTGATGGAGATCCTGCGGGTCGAACAGGACAACGGCACCCTGCATGGCGTGATCGTGCAGTTCGGCGGGCAGACCCCTCTGAAGCTGGCGGACGCGCTCGAGGCTGAGGGCATCCCGATCCTCGGCACGTCGCCCGACATGATCGACCTGGCCGAGGACCGCGAGCGGTTTCAGGCGCTGGTGAACCAGCTGGGCCTGAAACAGCCGCGCAACGGCATCGCGTCCACGGATGCGCAGGCGATGGCGATTGCCGACAGCATCGGCTATCCGCTGGTGATCCGCCCGTCTTATGTGCTGGGCGGGCGCGCCATGGAAATCGTGCGCGATACCGCCCATCTGGAACGCTACATCAAAGAGGCGGTCGTGGTATCGGGTGACAGTCCCGTGTTGCTGGACAGCTATCTGTCGGGCGCGGTCGAACTGGACGTTGACGCGCTGTGCGACGGCACCGACGTGCATGTAGCAGGTATCATGCAGCATATCGAAGAGGCGGGCGTGCATTCGGGCGACAGCGCCTGTTCCCTGCCGCCCTATTCCCTGGCCCCCGGCATTATCGAAGAAATCATCGTCCAGACCCGCGCGCTGGCGCTGGGCCTGAACGTGGTGGGCCTGATGAACGTGCAGTTCGCGGTCAAGGACGGCGACATCTACCTGATCGAGGTGAACCCCCGCGCGTCGCGCACCGTGCCTTTTGTGGCCAAGGCCACCGACAGCGCCATTGCCAGCATCGCCGCGCGTATCATGGCCGGAGAGCCGCTGTCGAATTTCCCGCTGCGTCCGCCTTATCCTGCGGATACCGATTACGATTCGGTCCTGCCGCTGGCCGATCCGATGACGCTGGCCGACCCGAACATGCCGTGGTTTTCGGTCAAAGAGGCCGTGCTGCCCTTTGCCCGCTTTCCCGGCGTAGACACCATTCTGGGACCGGAAATGCGATCGACCGGCGAGGTGATGGGCTGGGACCGGTCCTTCCCGCGCGCGTTCCTCAAGGCGCAGATGGGCGCCGGCACCATCCTGCCCGAGGGCGGCACGGTGTTCCTGTCGATCCGCGACGATGACAAGACGCCCCAGATGGCGGAATGCGCACAGATCCTTGTTGACCTTGGGTTCCGCATCGTGGCAACCTCGGGCACGGCGAAATTCGTGACCGCGCATGGCATCGCCTGCGATCTGGTCAAAAAGGTCTACGAGGGTCGGCCCAACGTGGTGGACCTGATGAAGGACAACGGCATCGACTTGGTGCTGAACACCACCGAGGGCGCCGCCGCGGTCGAAGACAGCCGCGAAATCCGCTCGGTCGCGCTGTATGACAAGATCCCGTATTTCACGACGGCCGCAGGCGCGCATGCCGCCGCGCTGGCCATGAAGTCCCGGACCGAGGGCGAGCTGGTGGTGAAATCGTTGCAGGCGTGAGGGCGTCAAGACCCACAGGATGCCCACCGGACAGCATCTGCCCGTCACGACAGCGGCAAACCCGTTCGCATCGCCGCACCTGCGGTGTGGCGGATGGCGCTGCTGCGCGTGAACCGCGCATGTGATGTCGTCCGGGACAGTCGCTCTTCAAGCCCGGGCAGATGCAATCGAGGATGACATTCACCCCCCCTCCACATCCCCCCCAACCTCTGCTAGACCGCGCGGGAAACCCCTCCTGACCCCGAAGGGCGCCCCATATGACCACGCCGAAACCCGTTGTTCTTACCATCCTTGACGGATGGGGGCTGCGTGACGACACGACCGCCAATGCTCCGGCGCTGGCCCATACCCCCACGATGGACTGGCTGACCGCGAACTGCCCCAAGGCGAAACTTATCACCCATGGCCCAGACGTGGGCCTGCCCACCGGGCAGATGGGCAATTCCGAGGTCGGGCACACCAATATTGGCGCGGGCCGGATCGTGGCGATGGACCTGGGCCAGATCGACCTTGCCATCGAAGACGGGTCGTTCTTTCGCAATCCTGCGCTGATGGACATGATCCAGACGCTTCAGGACACCAACGGCACCGCGCATCTCATGGGCGTTGTCAGCAATGGCGGCGTACATGGCCATCTCAATCATATCTTTGCCGCCGCCAAGGCGATCAGCCAGACCGGCGTGCCGGTGGCGATCCATGCCATCACCGACGGGCGCGACGTGGCGCCGAAATCCGCCGCCGGCTTTATCGAGAAGTTGCAAAAGCGCCTGCCGCAGAATGTGCATATTGCCACTGTCATCGGGCGCTATTTCGCCATGGACCGCGACAACCGCTGGGACCGGGTGCAGACCGCCTATGACGCCATGATCCACGGCAAGGGCACACATGCCGGATCCGCCCGCGAGGCGGTCCAGACCGCCTATGCCGCCGACACGACGGATGAATTCATCCCTGCCACGGTGATCGACGGCTATGACGGCGTGCGCGAGGGCGACGGTTTCTTCTGTCTGAACTTCCGTGCCGACCGGGCGCGTGAAATACTGTCGGCGATTGGCGCGCCCGAATTCGACGCATTTGACCGCGGTCACAAACCGCAGCTTTCCAGCTTCCTCGGCATGGTTGAATATTCCGAGCATCACGCAAGTTACATGACCGCCGTCTTTCCCAAGCGCGACCTGCGCAACACGCTGGGCGAATGGGTGGCCCAGCACGGCAAGTCCCAGTTCCGTCTGGCCGAGACCGAAAAATATCCCCATGTCACCTTCTTCCTCAACGGTGGCAAGGAGACGCCCGAACCGCACGAGGACCGCTACATGCCGAAATCGCCCAATGTGGCGACCTATGACATGCAACCCGAAATGTCGTGCGAAGAGGTCACGGACAAGTTTGTCGAGGCGATCCGCCACGGCTATGACCTGATCGTGACCAATTATGCCAATCCCGACATGGTCGGCCATACCGGCGACCTGAAGGCGGCGATCAGCGCCTGCGAAGCGGTCGACAGGGGGCTTGGCCGCGTGCTCGACGCGGTCAGGGCAGCGGGCGGCGCGATGATCGTCACCGCTGACCATGGCAATTGCGAGATGATGGTGGACCCCGAAACCGGCGGGCCGCACACTGCGCATACGCTGAACCTTGTGCCCGTGGTGCTGTTTGGCGGCCCAAAAAAGGCCAAGCTGCGCGACGGTCGGCTGTCCGACCTTGCGCCAACGCTGCTTGAACTGATGGGCATCGCGCAGCCCGAGGAAATGACCGGAAAGAGCCTGCTGCCGTGATACGCGCCACTGTCCTTCTGCTGGCGCTGGCCACACCGCTTGGCGCGCAGGACGCTCCGCTTTTGTTGGAGGAGACTCCGGCCGACGCGATACTGGCGGCGGCAGAGGACACGCCTGCCGCCGCGGCGCGGGCGGCGGCCGCTCAAATCGAGGCGGCGACGGTGCAGATGGACCGTGCCGATGGCGCGCGCGACCGCGTGGCGGCGCTGACCGATGCGGTGCGCGGCTACGAGGCGGGGCTGGCGGCCATGCGCGACGGGCTGCGTGATGCGGCAATCCGCGAAACCGAACTGCGCCGCGATCTGCGCGGGCGCGAGGACGAGGTGGCCCGGCTTCTTGGCGTCTTGCAGGGTATCGGGCGGGCCGCCGCGCCGGAAACGCTGCTGCACCCTGCGGGGCCGGTGGGCACGGCACGGTCCGGGATGCTGCTGTCGGCGGTGGCGCCCGGGCTTGCGGCCAATGCCGCCGACCTTCGCGGCGATCTGCAAGAGGTCGCGACCCTGCGCCAGTTGCAGGAGGACGCGGTACAGACCTTGCAGGAAGGACTTTCCGGGGTCCAGCAGGCCCGCACGGCGCTAAGCCAGGCGATGGCGAACCGCACCGACCTGCCGATGCGTTTTACCGAAGATGCGGTGCGCACGGCGATCCTGATCTCGGCCACCGAAACGCTTGAAGGGTTTGCCAGCGGCCTTAGCGAGATCACCGAGAACGACAGCGGCGACGACATGGCCTCGATCGCGGCGGACATGGGCACGCTGCCGTTTCCCGTGGCGGGGCAGGTGCTGCGCCGCGCGGGCCAGCCGGATGCGGCCGGGGTGGCACGCCCCGGCATCGTCATTGCCACCCGTCCGCGTGCGCTGGTGACCGCGCCGACCTCGGCCACGATCCGCTATCGCGGGCCGCTGCTCGACTATGGGCTGGTGACAATCCTTGAACCGCAGGCCGACCTGCTGTTCGTGCTCGCCGGGCTCGACACTGTTTTTGGCGAAATCGGCGAAGTGCTGCCTGCAGGTGCGCCGGTCGGTCTCATGGGCGGGACCGAGGCGGAAACCGGTGACATCCTGTCACCAATCGGTGAAAGGGCTGGAAACGCCCGTCCGGAAACGCTCTATATAGAGGTCAGACAGGGCGATGCGCCCGTGGACCCACTGACCTGGTTCTCAACCGACAAGGGATGACTCAATGAAGAAATTCGTCATGGCCGCGCTGGGCGGCACGCTCGCCGGCGTGATCGCGACCACGCAGTTCGTGGGGCCGCTGCTGGCGCAGGAAGGTGCCAAGACCACAAGCGTCTATGAACAGCTTGACCTGTTCGGCGACATCTTCGAACGGATCCGCGCGCAATACGTCGAAGACGTGGACGAAAGCGATCTGATCGAGGCCGCCATCAATGGCATGCTGACATCGCTTGATCCGCATTCAAGCTATCTTTCGCCCGATGACGCCACCAACATGCGGGTGCAGACACGCGGCGAGTTCGGCGGTCTGGGAATCGAGGTCACGCAGGAAGAAGGGTTCGTCAAGGTCGTGTCGCCCATCGACGGCACCCCCGCCGACGAGGCCGGCATCGAGGCCGGCGATTTCATCACCCATGTGGACGGGGAATCCGTTCTGGGCCTGACCCTGGACGATGCGGTCGACCTGATGCGCGGGCCGGTTGGTTCGGAAATCATCATCACCGTCGTGCGCGAGGATCAGCCGGAACCCTTCGACGTGTCGATCGTCCGGGACACCATCACGCTTCAGGCCGTCCGCACCCGCACCGAGGGCGAGTCGGTCGTGCTGCGGATCACCACCTTCAACGATCAGACCACACCCAACCTTGAGGCAGGTCTTGCCGAGCAGGTCGAGGCCGCGGGCGGCATCGACAAGGTGAACGGTTTTGTGCTGGACCTGCGCAACAATCCTGGCGGTCTGCTGACAGAGGCGATCACTGTCTCTGACGCCTTCCTTGAAAAGGGCGAGATCGTGTCGACCCGGGGACGTGATCTGGCGGATGGCGAGCGCTACAACGCCGAAGCGGGCGATCTGGCGCAGGGCAAGCCGATCGTCGTGCTGATCAATGGCGGTTCCGCCTCGGCGTCCGAAATCGTGGCCGGTGCCTTGCAGGACCACCGCCGCGCGATCGTTGTGGGCACCAAGAGCTTTGGCAAAGGGTCGGTGCAGACGGTCATGCCGCTGCGCGGGGATGGTGCGATGCGCCTGACCACGGCGCGCTATTACACGCCGTCGGGCCGGTCGATCCAGGCGCTCGGCGTGTCGCCCGACATCGTCGTGGAACAGCCCCGCCCCGAGGCTGACACCGAAGAGGAAGAGCCCGGGACAACACCGATGACCCGGTCCGAATCCGACCTGCGCGGTTTCCTGGACAACGACAGCCTGACCGAGGACGAAATCCGCCAGATCGAAGAGGACCGCGCCAAGGCCGAAGCCGCCGCCGCGCTGCGCGAAGAGGATTATCAGCTGGCCTATGCCATCGACATCCTCAAGGGCCTTTCGGCGCTGGGTCCGAGGGAATAGCCCAACCCGCCGGTGGAAACAGGAACGCCCCGCCGGTCTGGCGGGGCGTTTTGCCATGCAGCGCCGGTCCTGACCCCTGCCGATAATCCCATTGCAGGGGCAGGGGACCGCCACGACTGGAAAACCGCACCCTGACGGCGTATCCAGAAACCAAATGCAGGAAAGGCCGCGCCATGACCCCCGAACAGATTGCAACGCTCCCCTATCGGCCCTGCGTCGGCGTGATGCTGGTGAACGATGTCGGCAAGGTCTTTGTCGGCCAGCGGCTCGACAATGACACTGCCGCCTGGCAGATGCCCCAGGGCGGTGTGGACGACGGCGAGGCGCCGCGCGAGGCGGCATTGCGGGAACTGTGGGAAGAGACCGGCGTGACCGCAGATCTGGTCACGCTCGAGGCCGAGACCGAGGATTGGGTTACCTACGATCTGCCGCATGACCTAGTGCCGCGCATCTGGAAGGGACGCTATCGCGGGCAGAAACAGAAATGGTTCCTGCTGCGGTTTCATGGTGCCGACACGGATGTAAACATCGCCACCGACCATCCGGAGTTTTCCGAATGGTGCTGGATGGCGCCCGACATTCTGGCCGACAACATCGTGCCGTTCAAGCGCGCGGTCTATGAACATGTCGTGGCGGGATTCGCCGAAGCGCTGCGTTCAAGGCCCTGAAAAGCCTCAGCCCGGGGCGTTGCGGCGCAGGCGCGTCAACACGCTGAGCGAGGCATAGCCGTCCGGTGCCATTCCGACCGTGCTCTGGAACCGGCGCACCGCCGACACCGTCAGCGGCCCGACGCGGCCATCCACGCCCTGCGTGTCGAACCCACGGGCCGTCAGCAGGCGCTGCATCTCTTCCCGTTCGGAAAAGTTCAGCGCGCGGTCGTCGCGCGGCCAGCCGGCCTGGATCGGCGCGCCTCCCGTGATCCGGTCGGACAGGTGCCCGACCCCCATCACATAGGCATCCGCGCCGTTGTAGCGCGCGATCACGCCGAAGTTCTTGAAGATCAGGAAGGCCGCGCCTTTTGCCCCCGCAGGCAGCAGCACCGAGGCCGTGCCGTGGTCACGGACCGGGGCGCCGTCCATGCCGACCACGCCCAGCCGGGCCCAGTCGCCAGGCATCTTCTGCGTCTTCTTTGACGCAAGCGCATGGTCGAATCCGGGCGGTAGCTGCACCTCGACCCCCCAGGGCATGCCCTGCACCCAGTCATAGCGCGCCAGATAGGCGGCGGTCGAGGCAAGCGCGTCGGTGGGATCGTCCGACCAGATATCGCGCCGCCCGTCGCCGTCAAAATCCACGGCAAGTGCTTCATAAGAGGTGGGGATGAACTGCGTGTGTCCCATCGCCCCGGCCCAGCTTCCGGTCATCGTTTCGGGTGCTGTGTCACCGTTCTGAAGGATCTTGAGCGCGGCGATAAGCTGTTGTTCAAAAAAGGCCCCGCGCCGCCCGTCATGGGCCAGCGTCGCAAGAGAGCGCACCACATTCATCGTGCCGCGATAGGTGCCGTAGGCCGATTCCAGGCCCCAGATCGCCGCGACCACCTCTTTGTCGACGCCATATTTCGCCTCGATCCGGTCAAGCGTCGCGCCATGCTGTGCCAGCGCGGCCTTGCCGTTGGCGATGCGCGTTTCTGAGGCGGCGCTGTCAAGATAGTCCCAGATCGATTTGGTGAATTCGGCCTGGTTGGAATCGCGCGTGATCACCTCGGGGTCGGGGCGGACATTGGCAAAGGCCCGGTCGAACACCGTGCCGCTGATCCCCTGAGCCAGCGCACGCGACCGGAATTCGCGCACCCAGGCATCAAAGGCCGGATCTGCGGGGGCTCGGTCGGCCGGTGCTGCCTCTGCGGGGCGCAGTGCGGGGCGGGCCGCAGCCTGGCGTGCCTCGGGCGTTGTGACCAGCGCGACCGCAGCGCGCGACACCTCTGATCCGCCGGGACGCTTTTCGGGCCTGACCGACGTTTCCAGCGGCGACGCCAGCGCGCTGCTGCACAGAAGGAATGAGGCAAATGCCCCCAAGACGTGATGTTTTTCCATGACTGACCCTGCTCGGTTGCCTGTTGTTTTGCCGCAGCATAACCCGAATCAGTTGATTTGCGAAGGTCCCATCCCGTCGTGCGGCTTGCCTGCCGGGCGCATGCGCGAGTTAACGCGACCCGGACACGGGGTTTCGGGCCGCGTTCCGGCGATCACAGTCCGGTCAGGAGGTGCGGCGCCGCTTGACCTTGGTGCGGGCCTTGGCGTCCTTCTTGCGTGCCTTCACCAGCTTGCGCCGGGGACCGCCTCCGGATGGCGGACCGGTGCGCCGTCCGCGCGGGCCGCCCCGCGACGGGCCGCGCGGCATCTCGGTTTCCTCAAGCGTCAGCAGGTCAAAGGCCAGGCCCCCGGTCACCGGCGCGGCTTCGATCAGCTTGACCGTGACGCGCTGGCCCAGCGTGATCACGGTGCCGGTGTCGGCACCCATCAGCGTCGCACTGTCGCGGTCGAAATGGAAGTATTCGTTGCCCAGATTGCGCATCGGCACCAGCCCGTCGGCGCCGGTTTCGTCCAGTTTCACGAAGACACCGAATTTGGCGATTCCGCTGATCCGGCCACTGAATTCCGCGCCGATCCGGTCGGACAGGAAGGCGGCAAGATAGCGGTCGGTGGTGTCGCGTTCCGCCATCATCGACCGGCGTTCGGTGGTCGAGATATGTTCGGCGGTGGCGTCCATCGTTTCAATCTCGTGCGGTTTCAGACCGTCGTCGCCCCAGCCATGGGCGGTGATCAGCGCACGGTGGACGATCAGGTCGGAATAACGCCGGATGGGCGAGGTGAAATGGGCATAAGATCGCAGCGCCAAACCAAAATGGCCAAAATTCGCGGGTGAATAATACGCCTGCGTCATCGACCGCAGGGTGGCCATGTTGATCAGTTCGGCCTCGTCCCGGCCCGCCGCCTGATGCAGCAGACTGTTGAGATGCGCGGTTTTCAGCACCTGCCCCTTGGCCAGTTGCAGGCCAGAAGATTCCGCCACCTCGCGCAGCGTTTCCAGCTTTTCCGGCGGCGGTTCCTCGTGGACGCGGAACAGCAGCGGCGTTTTTTTCGCGATCAGCGTTTCGGCGGCGGCGACGTTTGCCAGCACCATGAATTCCTCGATCAGCTTGTGCGCGTCCAGCCGGACGGAAAAGTTGACCGCTGTCAGCTTGCCATCGTCGGAAAATTCGATCTTGCGCTCGGGCAGGTCAAAATCCAGCGGCTGTCGGCGTTCGCGGGCGTCGCGCAGGGCATGATAGGCGGCGTATAGCGGTTTCAGAACGTCTTTGAGCAGCGGTTCGGTCCGGTCATCCGGCTGACCGTCGATGGCCGCCTGAACCTGCTGATAGGTCAACGAGGCGGGCGATTGCATCAGGCCGCGCACAAAGGTCTGGCCGCGCTTGTTGCCATCCGCGTCGATCACCATGCGCACGGCGATACAGGCGCGCGGCACACCTTCGTGCAGCGAACACAGGTCGCCCGACAGCACGTCGGGCAGCATCGGCACCACGCGGTCAGGGAAATAGCTGGAATTGCCGCGCTTGCGGGCCTCGTCGTCCAACTCGCTGCCGGTGCGGACATAATGGGCGACATCGGCGATGGCAACCCAGATCACATGCCCACCGGGGTTACTGGGATCGTCGTCGGCGTGGGCGTGACAGGCGTCGTCATGGTCGCGCGCATCCGACGGGTCGATGGTGATCAGCGGCAGGTTGCGCAGATCCTTGCGCCCTTCAAGGCCCGCGGGTTTCATCGCGTCCGCCTCGGCAATGACCGCATCCGGGAAATCGTCGGGGATGCCGTGCTGATGAATGGCGATCAGCGACACCGCGCGCGGTTCGGACGGGTCGCCCAGCCGCAGGGTGATGCGGGCCTTTTGCAGGCCCATGCGGGCACGCGACGGTCCGGCCTGTTCGGCCTCGACCAGTTCGCCCTCTTGCGCGCCGCCGGTGGCGTCGGCGGCGACGGTCCATTCCCGGTCCGCCCCCTTGTCGATGGGCAGGATGCGCCCGCCTTCGGACCCCTTGCGGAAGATGCCGACGATCTTTTGCGGGTTGGACCCGATGCGCCGGATCAGCCGCGCCTCATAATTGTGATCGCCGTCCTGCACCAGTTGCAGGCGCGCCAGGATGCGGTCACCTTCGCCCAGGGCGGCGTCGCTGGCGCGCGGGATGATCAGCACGACGGGTTCGCGCCCTTCGCCCTGCCATTCCAGCGGTTTGGCGTACAGATCGCCGTCACGCGACGGCGCAAGCACCTGCAACACGCTGACCGGGGCCAGGCGGTCGGGGTCGCGATAGGTCTTGTGGCGCTTCTCAAGGTGGCCTTCTTCCTCAAGCTCCTTCAGCAGGCGCTTGAGGTCGATGCGGGCCGCGCCCTTGATGCCAAAAGCCTTGGCGATGTCGCGTTTCGCGGTAAGTGTCGGGTGCTCGGAGATCCAGGCAAGGATGTCGGGCTTTGTTGGCAGCGTGCTCATGTCGCTGGCGTATCACGCGCCGCGCGGGACGTCACGGGCGAAGACGCCTGCCCCGTCAAGACTGGCCCGGCAAGACTGGCCCGGCCGATCAGGCGGCTTGCCGCATCTCGCGGTGTGCGATGCCGGCATCGTCATAAAGTGGGCCGGTGACGGAAAATCCCAGCTTTTCATAAAAGGGAATCGCATGAACCTGCGCGCCCAGGGCGATGTCCCTGACCGCAGGATCGCGGCGCAGCAGGGTCGCGCCGTACTGCACGAGCGCCGCACCGACGCCCAGACCGCGCCCGGCGGGCAGAACGCAGATCCGCCCGATCCGGCCGGTTCCGTCCTGCACGAACACCCGGGCGGTGCCCAGCGGGGCGCCCTGAAGGTCCACCAGGAGGTGGCGCGCCGTCGCGTCCACCGAATCGAATTCCTCGGCCAGCGGGATGCCCTGTTCCCAGACAAACACCGCAATGCGCAGCTTGCGGCAGGCGTCAAAGTTCCGGGTCTGTCGGATCCGCAGGGTCACGATGCGAAGTAATCCCGCAGGATGCGGCTGTAAATCGCCTTCAACTGATGGATCTGTGCCACCTCGACCCGTTCGTCGACCTGATGCATGGTTTTGCCCACCAGACCAAATTCGACAACCGGGCAGTGATCCTTGACGAAACGTGCATCGGACGTGCCGCCAGTGGTGGACAACTCCGGCGTCACGCCGGTTTCCGCGGTGACCGCGCGCAGGACCAGATCCGACAGCGCGCCGGGGGGTGTCAGGAAACTTTCGCCAGAAATTCTGATCCGGACATCGGTTCTGGTGCCGAATTCGGCGTCCACGGCGGCGGCCTGATCGCGGAGCCAGTCCGACAGGCCGGTACCGGAATGGGTGTCATTGAAGCGGATGTTGACCGTGGCGCGGGTTTGCGCGGGGATCACGTTGGTTGCCGGATTGCCGGTGTCGATGGTGACCACCGCCAGCGTCGAGGCGTCGAAATGCACCGTTCCGCTGTCCAATTCGTGCGAGGCCATCCGGTCCATCAGCCGCGCCATGGCGGGCATCGGGTTCAGCGCGCGGTGGGGATAGGCGGAATGGCCTTGCTGGCCGGTGACCGTGAAATGCGCGTTGAGCGAGCCGCGCCGCCCGATCTTGATCATCTGGCCCATGTGGTCCGGGCAGGTGGGTTCGCCAACAAGGCAGTCGGTCATGCGTTCGCCGGTCGTGTCCATCCAGTCGAGCAGGGCGCGGGTGCCGTCGATGGCGTCGCCCTCTTCATCGCCGGTGATGGCCAGGATCACGGCGCCGTCCGGGGGCGTTTCTGTGACAAGATCCACCGCGGCGGCGACAAAGGCGGCAACACCCGATTTCATGTCCGTGGCCCCGCGACCGTACATGTGTCCGTCGCGCTGTTCACCGCCAAAGGGGTCCACGCTCCAGTCTTCGGGATTGCCAAGCGGGACAACATCCGTGTGTCCGTTGAACCCAAAGCTGCGTAAATGGCCGCGCGGTCCCCAGCGCGCGAACAGGTTGGCGACGTCGCCCCGGTCCACGCGGGTGCAGGCAAATCCCGCGGCGTTCAGCACGGTTTCCAGATGGACCAGCGCGCCGCCCTCGTCCGGGGTGACAGAGGGGCAGCGGATCAACGCGGCGGTCAGGGCGGCGGGGTCTAACGGCATGGCGGGCGTTCTCCGGTGGCTGTGCCGCGTGGCTATCCCAGCTTGCCGGGGGACGCAAATGCCGCGCGGGCAGGGCGGGCAAAGGCGCCATAGGCGACGCATGGGGTTGTCAGTCCGGCGTATTCGCCACGCCAGGGTCACGCGGCCCGATCAGACCTTGCCCAATTCAGACCTTGTCGAAAAAGGGCGTGACCTGCGCGACGATGACCGAATTTTCGTCCAGCGCGCGGGCCATCAGTTCGGCCTCGTCCGCGTCGATCTCGTGGCCTTCGGCGCGGCGTTCGGCCTCGGTGCCGTAGCCGGTCACATCCAGCGGCGCCATGTCGGCCTGTTTCAGGATCGCCACAGTCTCGCGCACAGCTTCAGCCTCATCCACACCGCTGGCATAGCACATCAGTGCCGCGCCGGTAGAGCCTTCGGG
>JAGXGV010000016.1 GCA_024636635.1 Puniceibacterium sp. | reverse complement strand
GCATTGTCGGGTCGGTCCGGGTGTCAATGGGCGTGTCGCGGAAAACGATCCGCGCCGAGGCCGTTGCATCGACCGAACCGCCATCCGCAGAACCGACCACGAGACTGGATCCCATCTCGGTGACGATCGTCTCGACCAGCATGGTCGTGTCTTCAGTGGTCGCCCAGTCCAGCGTTCCCGCGACGCGCACTGTGGACAGCGGCGTCTTGTCGTTGGCGTCATAGGTGACGGCGATTCCCTTGGGAATAAAAACGTTCGCCTCGGCATCCGGCACCTGGCCGTTTTTCCAGGTGGCGCTGTCGGACCACGCCCCGTTGGAAACGGCGACGTGTGATACTTTCTCAAGTGGAGCAAGCGCGTTGATCTGCGCCATGTGCTCTGTCATGTTCATGTTATGTGTCCCAGTTTGTGCCCGGGTGAGCTTGTTCCGGACCACAGTGAGGAGGTGGCAGGAAAGCAGTCAGGCATTAATTCCATTGATGTTTATGATGCGACGATGTGGCTGTTGCTGGGCACTCGTATGGCCCTTGTCTGACAATCGTCACACAAGGCGGCTCAAAAGAGTGACCCGTCGCTACGGTCTGAATTATTGTTCTTTGGTCGATTTCTGGACTTTTCCCCGTTTGAAAGGGGCGTCACATAATCTCTTTTTCGTCTTCGTCCGGCTGGTACATCTTCTGTCCCTCAAGTTTCTGTTTCGCTGCTCTCACCGTCCTGTCGAACGATCAGCCCTCAACGTGCATACGAACGTGACCACAAAAAACACGCGTGACAGTTGCATCCCCGTCATCGCACAACCCACGATCCTCTCGGAGCCGTATTCACTGCGGCCACCACAGTTCAACCTTGACGTTCGAGGTGAACTTGCTGGTGATTTAACGAATTATTACCAAGAAAAAAGAAGAGTCTGGAACAATGGCGCTGTTGCGCGGTTATATGCCAAGAACGGTCTGTGTTTTAGCGGTCTCTTGCTTGGTGCCTTCAGGGAAAACTCGACTTCATGCCGTCACTAAGAGCAATATTGCGGCACTTGGAACAAGTTAGCCTCTCTGGTGGAGGCAGCGACCAGGTGCGGGGGTTGCCGCATCTCCGCTCAAATCATATGCATGTCCGGTCGAACCATCCATCTGGTCGGTGCTGTAGAACTGAAGTGGCAACGTTGGGTAAACGACCACAGACCACACCTTGCTTGAACAGCGCGCGGCCTGCGACAAAGCCTGCTGCACCAAAGCCAGTCTTCAGGCGTGCCGCAAAACTAACCGGTCGCGCGCGAGATTTTAGACCCAGAGTGACGAGAAATGTTGCGGGAGACCGTCCTTTTTGCAAAATTTCGCTCAAGACTGTTTCAGGCGCCGCGGCGCAACCGCCCCGCGCGAAAATATTTGAAAGAATAACAATGGAAAATCAGCCATGCGTCCGGGATTGATCGGCATTGGCGCTCAGAAATGCGCCTCATCCTTTCTCCACTCGGTGGCAGGATCGCACCCCGAGATCGGCATCTCTGACCCAAAGGAGGTCGATTTCTTCTCTTACTACTTCGACCACGGCTACCGGTGGTACGAGGGCCATTTCGACGCCGGGAAGGGCGCGCAGATCTATTTGGAAAGCTCGCCGTCGTACTTTCACGACCCTCGCGCGCCCGCGCGCGCCGCCGCCTACCGGGCCGATCTCAAGGTGTTGGTGCTGCTGCGCGACCCGGTGAAGCGGGCGTTTTCCAATCACATGCACGAGATCGTTAAGGGGCACATCCCGCTCTGCTGTTTCGAGGACGGGCTGGCGAACAACCCCGCCTATCTGGAACAGGGAATGTATGCGACGCATCTGTCGCGCTGGCTGGACGCCTTTCCCCGGCACCAGGTACGGGTCATGTTCGCCGAGCACATCGCGCAGGATGTCGGTGCGGCAGCGCGCGAAGTGTTTGACTTTTGCGGTGTCGATTCAAACTTTGACAGCCCGATTCTGCGTGAACGCCGCAATGAAAGCGACAGAGCGCGGCTGCCGGTGGTGCGCAATGGGCTAAGGGCGGGGGGGGACTGGCTTCGGCGGCGCGGGATGGAACCGGCACTGGCGCGCTTCAAGGCGACCGGCCCGGTTGCGGCGCTGCTGCGCGCCAACAAGATCGACATGCGCGACCAGATCCCACCGATGACGCCAGAGATGAACGCACGCCTGCGCGATCACTTCGCGCCCGAGATGGTCCGACTGCGGCAGATACTGGGCCGCGACCACCTGCCGTGGGAGATTCAGGACCAGGCTGCGGCACAGTGAGGGCAGCCGCAGACGATAACGGGCTCGCACGGCCAATGAAGCTTGCTGTCTTCGGTTTTGACGCCGCCGAGGCGGCGCAGATCCGGCGCATGCGCAGCTATCTCGATAGCGGATTCGAGGTGACCGGCTTCATGATGCGGCGCGGCAACATGAACCCGGATTTCGAACCGTTCTGGACCAATGTGCATCTCTATCAGACAGAGAACGAGAGCCTGCGAAAGCGGCTTGGCGTGGTCTTTGCGTCGATCTACAAACTGCGCGCACATCGCGCGACGCTTGCGGCGGCGGATGTGATCGTGGCCCGCAATCTCGACATGCTGGCGATCGCCATTCTGGGCTCGGCCTTCACGTGGCCGCGCCCGGCAGTGATCTACGAATGTCTCGACATCCACAACCTTGCGACCGATCCCGGGTTGAAAGGAAAGATCGTAAGGCTGGCCGAGAGGTGGCTGCTCACGCGGGTTCGGGCACTCATCGTCTCATCTCCGGCCTTTGTGAGCGAATATTTTGCGCCCGTTCAGAACTGGCGTGGCCCCGTCGCACTGATCGAAAACAAGATCTGGATTGGCGAGGACGGACCATCCCGGCCCTCGCCACCCACCCCGGAAACCGCCCGAAGCTGGACGGCCGAGCGGCCGCTGCGCCTTTGCTGGGTGGGGACGCTGCGCTGCGCGCGCAGCCTTGCGATCCTTGCCGAGACTGCCGAACGGATGGGGCCGCGCATAAAGCTCTCTCTGCACGGCGCGGTGCATTTCCACGCAATTCCGGATTTCCACGAGATCCTGGCGGAGCGGCCCAACATGACCTGGCACGGTCCTTACGACTATCCCTCGGGCCTTGAGGCCATCTATACCAACAGCGACCTCACGTGGTCGCAGGACTTGTGGCAATGGGGGCGCAATTCCACGTGGCTTCTGCCGAACCGCATCTATGAAGCAAGCTATTTCGGTTGCCCCTCGATTGCGGTTGCGGGCAGTGAGACCGGCCGTCGTGTAGAGGACGGGCTAGGCTGGTCGATTCCGGAGGCCGGAGCAGAGGCGCTCTATGACCTGCTCCAAAGGTTGTCGCCCGCCGAGGTGACCGAGAAGCGCCGCGACCTGCTGGCTCGACCGGAAAACGAGTTCCGCCAGCGCCCGGAGGAAATCGCCGCAGCCATCCATGCAGGGCTTGAAGGAGTCAGGACGACGACGGCAGAGGATCCTGTCCGTAGCACGTGACGCTTCATCGCTTTGCAGGCCCAGAGTGAAATCGTTGTGCTGGGGCAGCATCTCGAAGGCAATGCGCCGCGTCTCCAGGGCAGCAGTCCGTTTGCGCGGAAAAATGCAGATCTTCCGACGCCCCGTGTGCGCATCATCAAACCATTCGGCGCCGCAGCCCCTCAAGGATTTGGCGCAGCAACCGCCCGGTTGCCTGCGGTCGCCGCAGCAACGCGCGTAACGCGGTCCCTGCGTGGCCGGCGCGCAGCGATTGCAGCACCGCCTCGGCGGTGGCAAGATCCGCAAAGCGACGGATCCGCCGCCGCATCAACGCTTCGGCGCGCGCGGTCATCGCGGGCGCCTTGCGGCGCAGGAACGCGGCATCCGCGCGGGCGAGCGCGCAGGCGTGGTCACGGTCGAGCCGGTTCGAAATCGACCCCGCCGCCTGCCGGTAGAGATAGCCCGCTTCGGGCATCACCCAAAGTGCACCACCCGCGGCAAGCAGCGCGGCGATAAGGTGGAAATCCTCGCCATTGCGCAACGTCTCGTCATAGGTGACTCCGTGATCGCGCAGAAACTCGCGGCGCAGGACGGGCTTGAGATAACCCAGACCCGGACGGCCAGGTTCAGCCTGGCACCCCGCGATGAACGTTTCGAGATCCCAGCGCACTGGCGCGCTCAGCCCCAGCGTCTTCAGATGGGTCGCGCCGACGGGCCGACCCTCTGCATCGACGGGCTGGAAATCGTCGTAGACGGCATCGGCGCCCCGTGACTCGCCCAGCGACACCATGCGTGCCAGCCTTCCGGGGGCCATTGCATCGTCAGCATCAAGCACGGCTATCCACCTGCCCCGCGCGGCGGAGATTGCGGCGTTGCGCGCCGCGGACGGGCCCCCATTGACGTCCAGTCGCAAAACCCGCACCCGTGCATGCCGCGCTGCCATCTCCTGTGCCACGGCATGGGTGCCATCGGTCGAGGCGTCGTCGGCAACGATCACCTCAAGCGTCAGACCGTCCTGCGCCAAGGCGCTTTCTATTGCTCGGACCAGAGTTTTTTCTGCCCGCCACGCGGCGACAATCACTGTTGCGTCAATCATGACGACCAATTA
This sequence comes from Puniceibacterium sp., assembly GCA_024636635.1. Taxonomy (GTDB): domain Bacteria; phylum Pseudomonadota; class Alphaproteobacteria; order Rhodobacterales; family Rhodobacteraceae; genus Puniceibacterium. The sequence goes on along the minus strand of JAGXGV010000016.1, from coordinate 15,256 downwards.
AAATCAAAACATTAAATTTACGAGGAGGATATTGTATCCATGCGAGCCAAATGGATTTTTTCTGTGCTTGCCGGTTGCGCATCAACCGCTCTCGCCTTGGCGGCCCAACCCGCATCGGCGGCTCCGGAAGGGGCGTTTCTGTCGCAAAAAACCGATCTGGGTACGCCGGGCGCTTGGTTCATCGCCAATTTCGCCGTGAAACGCGACAGTTTCCGCACCGCCTGGAAAAGCAGCGCCGTCGAACGCGGGGACGACGGAAGCCTGGCCTTGTGGCTTGTCCCGGCACCGGACGAATCGCAAAAGGATTTTTTTGGTGCCGAAGTGCAGCGCAGCGAGCGCACACATTTCGGGCGCTACGAGGTGGTGATGCAGGCGGCGCGCGGCGTTGGCGTGATCTCGTCTTTTTTCACCTATACCGGCCCTTATTTCGGCGATTCCCATGACGAGATCGATTTCGAGTTTCTGGGCATCGACACGACCAAGGTGTGGCTCAACCGCTTTGTGGACGGCAAGAATCTGCCTGGTCAATGGACCGAGCTTGGTTTTGATGCTGCAGAGGCGCCACATATTTACACCCTCGACTGGCTGCCTGACAGGCTGGTCTGGTCGGTGGACGGGCGCGAATTGCTGCGCGTGACCGAAGCGGAGGCGGCGATCCCGCAGATTCCGCAGCGCATTTATCTCAACATCTGGGGCGGCGGTCCGGGGCAAGAGGGCTGGTCGGGCGAGGCGCCGGGCGACATGCGCGCCAACGCGGTCTATCATTGTCTGTCCTACCGTCCCCCGGAATCGGAGGCGCCGATGTGTTCGGATGACTGGCCTGAGGACGCCCCGGGCGATGGCTGAGCAGACTGACGCCGCGCCGCGCGTCAGCGTTCTGATCGCCGCCTGGTCTGCAGAGGCGACGATTGCGCGCGCCATCGACAGCGCGCTCGGTCAGACCACGCGGGTCGAGGTGATTGTGATCGACGATGCCTCGCCTGACAAGACTGCGGCGGTGGCCGAGGCGCGCGCGGCAACGGATCCCCGCGTACGCGTTCTGCGCCAGCCACACAACGCCGGGCCGGCGGCGGCGCGCAATCGCGGCCTGTCCGTGGCGCGCGGCGATTGGGTGACAGTCCTCGATTCCGACGATTTCTTGTGCGAGGAGGACCGGCTGGAGCGGCTTCTGGCCATCGCCGAGCGCACTGGCGCAGATTTCGTCGCCGACGATCTCTGGAAGGTCGATGAGGCGGCGCCGGATGGTCCGCGCGTCAGGATGATTGGCACCGCAGAGACAGACATGGGCGTGATGCACCTGACGGCGGCAGAGTTCGTGGCGGGCAACCTGTCTTCGGCCCAAGGCGGGCGGCGCGAATTCGGCTTTCTCAAGCCGCTGATGGCCCGTCACTTTCTGAATACGCACAAGCTCGGCTATGATCCCGACATCCGGCTGGGCGAGGATTACGTGCTTTATACCAAGGCGTTGATCGCCGGGGCGCGATTCGTGTTGACCGATCCGGCGGGCTACGCTGCGGTGGTCCGAGCCGGGTCTCTATCCGGCAAGCATCCGACCGAGGCGCATGAGCGGCTTATTGCGGCGGACCGCGCGTTGCTTGCCCTGCCGGGGGTCGATGCGCCAACGCGCAGGGCACTGCAGGCGCATATGACCGAACAACGCAAGAAGTGGGCCTGGCGGCGCCTGCTAGACGCCAAGAAGGCGGCAGATCCGCGCGCGGCGATGGCCTGCTTCGTGGCGCCGCCGGCAGTTGTCGTGGATCTGTTCCGCACGGTCCTGAAAGAAACGACGGCTCGGCTTGTCCGGCGGCAGGATCGGCGATGAACACGCATTTCGACGCGCTGGTGGTGGCCGATTCGCGCTTTGCCGGGGGTAGCACGGCGGCGCTGGTCGCGGATGTCACCGCGATGTCAGGTCTTGGCATGAAGGTCGGGCTCTGCTTCGTGCGGTCGTCCTATCTTGACGACACGCGGGACCGCGTGAATGCCAAGGCGCTCGCGCTGGCCGATCTGGACGGTGTAACGCGGCTTGAGCCCGGAACGTCGGCGCGGGGTCGGCTGGCCTTTCTTCACCATCCGCTGGTGTTTTTCCGCGGTATCGAAGAAAGGCTGGCCCTGTCGGCCGAGCGATCTGTCATCGTTGCCCATCATGCGCCGTTCCGGGCGGACGGATCTCTTGAATGGGACCCGATCATGACACGGCGGCGCGCCCGGCAGGCCACCGGCCTTGCGGCGTGGTTCGCGCCGATCTCGGGTGTCGTGCGCGCGCAGCTTGCCAGTTTTGCACCACTCATCCGGCAAAGCACGGCTGACTGGCCCAACATCTTCGACGCTGGAGACTGGCCACAAACCCGGCCCGCGCTGTCGGGAACTGGTCTGACAATTGGCCGCCACGGACGGCCCGACCCGCTGAAATTCCCGGCGACCGGGGCCGAGATCGACGCCGCCCTGCCTGCCTCGGACGACGTGCGCGTGCGTGTGCTTGGATGCCCGATCGACGCGCTGGCGGCGCGCGGCGGGCATCCCAACCGCTGGGAGGTCCTCGAATTCGGCGCCGAACCTGTGGCAGACTTCCTCAATTCGCTGGACGTGTTCACCTATCACTACCATCCCAACTGGCTGGAATCCTTCGGTCGCACGGTGGTCGAGGCGATCCTGTGCGGTCGTCCCTGCCTGCTCGATCCGCGTCTTGCCCCGACCTTTGGCGACATGGCGCAGTATTGTCGGCCCGCAGAGACCGCCGATGCGCTGCGCCGCATCGCCGATGATCGCGTCGCCGCGAGGGCCCGCGCACAGGCCGCCCGCCAGACGGCGTTGCGCCGCTTCGGCGCCGCCGAGATGGAGGCGCGGCTGTCCGCGCTGCAGCGGGATGTCGGCGTCGCGGGGCACAAGGGTGCGTCGACTCCGCCCGCGCGCACCGTTCGCAAGCTTGTCGGTCTGTACCGGCGCAAGGTCGGCGGTGCGACCGGATGAAGTCGCGCGGATCCACCCTGCCGCGACGGCGCCGCGACCGGATCCTGGTCGGACTCGGCCACGAACTTTTGCGCCGTCGCTCTGTCGGCGGGCAGAGGGCCGGGCCGCGCCCGCTGTTCATCATCGGCTCGGGCCGGTCGGGCAACACCCTGGCGCGCCGGGTGCTGATGGCATCGGGCGGTATCTACATCCCGCCCGAAACCTTCGTGGTCGGTGACATCATCGATGGCTGGTCGCGCGCATGGCTCTTGAGCTGGCGCGAAAAGGTCTGGCTGTTCTGCGCGCATTTCGAAAAGCACGCCCATTTTGCCGATTTCGGGCTGGAAAACCTCAACGCCTTCGCCCAAGAAGCAACCCTCCTGCCCGAGCGGTCGCTGCGCGCCCTGTTCGACGCGTTTTACCGCCATCTGGCGCGGGCACATGGATCAGAATCGCTGCGCTGGGGTGACAAGACGCCCTACAACACCTTCCACCTGTCCGCGCTGAGGGCGGTCTTTCCGGATGCGCAATATCTCTGGCTGGTGCGCGACGGACGGGACGCGGCCCTGTCCTATGTCGATGCGGGCCTGTTCGACGACCTCGGGGCTGCCGCCAACCGCTGGACCGCCGCGAATACCGCCTGTCAGTCGCTGGCCGCGAGCAACGCGGACGTTTACCGCCAGAATTACGAATCGATGGTAAGCGATCCTGCGGCCGAATTTGCAGGCATCTGTGCCTGGGCGGGGCTGCCTTTTGATCCCGGGATGCTGACCGCGCCCACAGGAAAGCTGGGTGATGTGGAGGCGCATGCGCATCATGGCAATGTGACCCGGCCGATAACGAACGCCTCGGCCGGGCGCTGGCGCACGCGTCTTTCGGCCGAAACGCTGGCCACACTGCCGACCGGGTTCTGGGACATGATGGGCCAATTGGGTTATGACGCTGACACGCTCTGAAATGACCACGGTTCCAAGTGAAATTTCAGGCCCCAGCACCTGACCGGGGCGTCCATGATCAGGTGGGCGCCGCAAGGTGCCCATCCCCGCGCCGTCGCCGCCGGTCAGATCGGTGTTGATCGGGCCTGATGTGGCCAACTGGTGTTGTACTTGCGATGGCGTTTCAGGCTTCTCCAAACAGACGGTCGGAAACCGAACGCAGATGGGTCCGCATCGCATCATTTGCGGCATCGGGAAATCGCGACGCGATGGCCTGAACGATGGCGTCATGTTCGGCGAAACTGGTGTGGCTGGCGGCGGGCCGGTTGGTGGCGCGCACGACGCTGCCCCATACCACGGCGCGGCGCACATGGTTTAGATGCTCGAATAGCGACACCAGAAGCAGGTTGTCGCTGGCTTCGGCAATGTGGCGGTGCAACCGGTCGTCCTGTTCTTCGTATTCGGCCCAAGTGGTGGCCGAACGGGCGCGGTCCATCGCACGCTGCATGTTCGACAGGTCGCGCCCGGACGCGTTTATCGCCGCCTCGCGGGCGAGGGCGGGTTCGATCACCAGCCGCGCGCGCATCATCCGGAAAGGCGTCAGGTTGCGCCCGAGCTGGACCAGTGAATCGGGCGCTGTGTCCTCGTCCGGGTCCGCCACAAAGGTGCCTTTTCCCACATGGCGCCAGATCAGACCTTCGCGTTCCAGCGTGTCCAGAGCCTTGCGCAGTTCAGTCCGGCTCATGTCCAGCCGCCCCGTCAGGTGACGCTCCGCCGGGAGCCGGTCGCCGCTGGTGTAGTCGCCATGCTGAATGAAATCCCGCAGCCGTTCGACCACGGGGGCGGCTTTCAGGATGCGTTCGGAGTATTGCACTGGCGCCTCATGATTGGTGGATCAATTTTGGTGAAAAACACCTATTACACCTCATATCATCGATGATTATACACTCAAGGGCAAGATTAAAGTGATTGGTTAGGATTGATTTGCACGCCAACCTCGGCTATCCAAGGTGGAACGTTCAAGCCACAAGAGGTCCTAAATGGCAGATTTTGTTATCTCCGCACCGCCCGTTAAGGCGATTCCTGTCGTAGGCGGCGGGGAGTTTCCGGTCCGGCGCGTGTATTGTATCGGGCGGAACTACGCCGCGCATGCCATCGAGATGGGGCATGATCCCGACCGCGAGGATCCGTTCTTTTTCCAGAAGAATCCCGACAACCTGAATACGTCGGGTGACTTTCCATACCCGCCGCACAGTTCCGATGTGCATCACGAGGTTGAACTGTCGGTGATGCTGAAATCCGGTGGCAGCAACATCCCGGTCGGACAGGCACTGGACCACGTCTATGGCTATGCGCTTTCGCTGGACATGACCCGGCGGGACCGCCAGGGCGAGATGAAGAAGGCCGGTCGGCCCTGGGAAATCGGCAAGGCGTTCGAACACTCTGCGCCCACGGGCCCGGTGCATCCGGTCTCCGAGGTCGGTCATCCGGACAGCGGCCCGGTCACGCTGAAGGTGAACGGCGAACTGCGTCAGGAAGGCGACCTGAACCAGCTGATCTGGAAGGTGCCCGAGATGATCGCGTACCTGTCCGAATATTTCGAACTGGCGGCCGGCGACGTGATCATGTCGGGCACGCCATCGGGTGTGGGGCCGGTGGTCAAGGGCGACAGCATGGAAATTGCAATCGAGGGCCTTGGGTCCATGACGGTCAAGGTCACCTGAGATGAAGGGGGGTATTTTGCAGATGCAGGATACTGGCGCTGCCAAATGACGGGCAGCGCGCCCTTGGCGGGCGGGCCCAGCCGTTCGGGGGATCTGTCGCTAAGCTTTGCGACATGGGACCACGACCGGGTGATGGCCCTGCACGACGGGCGGGTCACTGTGCCGGGGATCACGCTGAAAAGCGTGATCGCCCCGACATCGGATCTGTTTCCAAGGGCGGTCGGTTCGGCGGACCACGACATCACCGAGATGTCGATTTCCAGCTACGTTCTTCAGGTGTCGCGCGGCGAGGGCGCCTATGTCGCGCTTCCGGCCTTTGTCAGCCGCGCCTTTCGCCATGCTGGTTTCTTTGCACGGGTCGGCGCGGGTATCACATCGCCCGCCGACTTTGCGGGCCGCGCCATCGGGGTGCCGGAATACCAGATGACCGCCGCGCTGTGGATGCGCGGAATCCTCGGGGACGAATATGGCGTGGCAGCGTCGGACATCCGCTGGCGGACCGGCGCGCTGGACGCCGGGGTGCGCCGCGAGCGGCTTGAGCTGTCGCTGCCCGACGGCATGGTGGTCGAGCCCATTGCGGATGGCGAGACGCTTCAGGATCTGCTGCTGGACGGACGCATCGACGGGCTGCTGGCCCCGAAGCCGCCGCAGGCCTTTCTGGACGGCGATCCGGCCCTGATCCGCATGTTTCCCGATTTTGAAAGCGACGAGCGGGCTTATCACACGAAAACCGGTTTCTTTCCGATCATGCACCTGATCGGCGTGCGCAAGACGTTGTGCGAAGAACATCCCTGGCTGCCGCGCGCGCTGTACGACGGTCTTGTCGCGGCCCGCGATCTGGCGCTGGCGCGGCTGCGCGATGTGTGGCTGGGCAATTCCAACCGGCTGTCTCTGCCGTGGCTTGGCGCGTCGATGGAGCGTACGGTCGCCACAATGGGGGCAGAGTATTGGCGCTACGGTTACCGGGCGAACGCCGCCGAGCTTGACGCCGTGTGCCGTTATTCCGTGTCGCAGTTCCTGTCGGACAGGGCCGTGTCGCCGCGCGCGCTGTTCCATCCATCGGTGCTGGACACATGACCTGGGACGCGCTGCATGCCGGCCTGGGATGGCCAGTCGCTGCTGTCGTCATCGCGGTCAGTTTCCTGAGTTCCATGATCACGGCGGGATTCGGCATCGGTGGCGGGGCCGTGATGCTGGCCGTACTGGCGACGCTGCTGCCTGCGCCCGCGATCATTCCGGTGCACGGGCTGGTGCAGTTCGGGTCGAACGTGGGGCGCACGGCGATCATGCTGCGCCATATCCATGTCGCGGTCATCGCGCCCTTTCTTCTGGGGGCCTGTGCGGGTGTGGCGCTTGGCAGCGTTTTTGTGGTGCAGCTCAATCCCGGGGCGCTGCAGGTCACGCTCGGGATTTTTATCCTTTGGACGCTGGCGTTCCGCCCGCCCGCCTTCATGCGGGCATCGGCGCCGATCGCCGGCGGGGTATCAAGCTTTCTGACCATGTTCGTGGGGGGCACCGCGCCGTTTGTGGCGTCGTATGTCAAGGCGCTGCGGCTTGACCGGATCAGCCATGTCGCGACCCAGGCCACGTTGATGACGCTTCAGCACCTGCTCAAGACCATCGCGTTCGGTCTGCTTGGCTTTGCGTTTTCGCAGTGGGCGGGATTGATCGCGCTGCTGATCGGCTTTGGTTTTCTGGGCACGCTGGTGGGTCGCCGCATCCTGACGGCGATTGATGAAACCAGGTTCACGTTCATTCTTACCGCCATTCTGGCGGTTCTGGCCATTCGGCTGATCTACGCGGGAGGCGTGGATCTTCTGTCCGGCCCTGCTCTTTCCGCGCGCTGAGCGCGGTGAGGGAAAGCCTGTCGGCCCCGCGCAGACCGCAGGATGACACGATAGAGCGCATGACAAGGAGGAGGAGAAAACATGACCAGAACATCTGATTTCAACCGTCGGGGATTTTTGAAAACCGGGATGGCCGCATCTTCGATGGCGCTCGGCCTTCCTGCGATCGCCCGCGCCCAGAGCTATCCAGAGGGCAATATCAACGTGGTCATCCCGACCGCCGAGGGCGGCGGTGCAGACCGGAACTTCCGCGCCTTCACATCGGTCTGGAAGGACAAGCTGGGCACGGAATTCGAACCGTCGTTCTTTCCCGGCGCCTCGGGCCGCGTCGGGTACGAGCTTTACATGGGCAAATCGGAACCGGATTGCTACAACCTGATCTTCGGGAACATGGGGCCCGAAGTGCTGAACTGGGCGATGCAGCCGCCCGGTTTCGACATCGACGACTATTTCTATTTCGGTCAGGTCGACAAGGACCCCTGCTGCCTGTTCGTGGGGGCAGAAAGCCCGTTGCAGACGATGGACGACATCATCGCCGCGTCCGAGTCGCGCAAGCTGACCGTGGGCACCAGCCGCATGGCGCATCCCGCGTCGATCGGGCTTCTGGCGCTGGGAGAAGAGCTGGGAATCGAGTTCAACCTGATCCCGCTTCAGGGGGGCAAGGGCACAGTGGCCGGCGCGGTCACCGGCGAGGTCGACTTTTCGGTGCTGACATCGGGTTCGGTCATCGCTGCGGGCGACAGCGTCAAGACGCTGCTGGTCTTTGGCAATAACATCGTGGGCGAGGCGCTGGACAATGCGCCGGGCATCAACGACGCCTACGGCATGAACCTGCCCGAGATGCTGTCGGCCCGCGCCTTCGGCATCCACCGCAAGGCCGCCGAGGATTTTCCCGACCGGTACGAAATGCTGAGCCGGACCTTCCGCGAGACCTTTGATGATCCGCGCCTGATGGAAGCCTATCTCGCCAACAAGGGCCAGCCCGAATACCTGGTCTATGCCGATGCAGAGGAATGTGCGGCCTTCATGAAGTCGATGCTGGAACTGGGCGCGCGCTACAAGACGCTGTTGAGCGGCGCCTGAACCGACGGGTCTGGCGGGCGCGTCGCGGCCGCCAGACCATCGTCGCCCCGCAAGTTCATCAGAAAAGGGCCAGACATGCGTCCGGACACAGACAAAGACACGCGCCACCTTGGCGGAGAACTGGTGATTCCCGCCTTTGCGGTACTTTTCACCCTCTATTTCTTTTCATCGATCTGGAATTCCCCCTGGACCGCAAAGGTCAGTGCCTTTCTGGTGGGCGGAGTCCTGATTTTGGTCTGCTCGATCTTTTTCATCAAGGTCGCAGTGACACTGGTCCGGGGCGAGGGCAGCCTTTCCTTTGCCAACCTGTTCACCCTGGCAGACATCCGGACCGGGCGGATCGGGCTGCTGGCAACGACGGTCGGGTACTGCGTTTTCATCGACCGGCTGGGATTCACCCTGACCACGTTCCTGTTCCTGTCCATCAGCATGCTGATCCTCGGGCAGGGCAAGCGTCCCGGCCTGATCGTGCTGACGTCCGGGACAATGGCGCTTGGTGGCTGGGCGGTGTTCATCTGGGCCTTTGACACCCGGTTCCCGCGCGGCTGGTTCGAAACGGCCATGCAGATGGTGCTGGGCAATGGGTGACACAACAACCATCCTTATCGAGGTCTTTTTCGAGACCATGAGCTATTGGTGGGTGATCCTTCCCACCATCTTTCTGGGCCTTGTGGTCGGGGGCATCCCCGGCTTCAGCGCCGCCAACACGATCATCATCCTGATGCCCCTGACCCTTTCGATGAGCCTGGAGGTCGGTCTGATCTTCATGGTGGCGCTTTACTGTGCGTCGCGCATGGGGGCGGGGATTCCGGCCATTCTGGTCAACATCCCCGGGACGGCGGGGGCGGCGGCCACACCGCTTGACGGTTATCCGATGGCCCAGGCGGGGCGCGGACAACAGGCGCTGGCGATTTCCTTTGTCGCCTCCTGCCTTGGCGGGCTGCTCACGACAATCGTCGCGCTGATGACCATGCCTGTCCTGGCCCGCGTGGGTTTCTACATGCATTCGGTCGAGATGATCGTGGTCATGCTGTTCGGGATCTCGCTGATTGCGTCCATCGCGGCGCAGGACATGCTCAAGGGACTGATCGCCGGATTTCTCGGGCTGATGATCGGGTCCATCGGGACGGATGTGGTCTATGCCACCCCGCGGGGCACCTTCGGTTTCCTTGAGCTTTATGACGGTATCCCGCTGATCCCGGCGCTGGTCGGGCTGTTCGCGGTGTCCGAAGCCTTTGTGATCATCGAAAAGAAGCTGATCATCACCGAAAAGGCCAAGGCGGCAATGGCCACACCCAACTGGCATGCGACATTTGAAGGTGCGGGCCTCGCTTTGTCACGCTGGTGGCACATCGTCTGGACCAGCCTCATCGGTCTGATCATCGGGGTGATTCCCGGGGCGGGGGCGTCTATCGCCAGTTTCGTGGCCTATCAGCAGTCGCGGTCCTTTTCCAAAACGCCCGAGCTGTACGGCACCGGCCACGCCGAGGGCCTGATCGCGCCGGAAAGCGCGAACAACGGCGTCACCTCGGGCACGCTGGTGCCGTTGCTGGTGCTGGGCATCCCGGGCGGCGCGACGGCGGCCATCATGCTGGTGGTGATGCAGTATCACGGCGTCAGTTTCGGCCCGTCGCTGTTCGAGGACAGTCCCAAGGTGGGCTATGGCATGTTCATGGCAATGGCGGTGTCCTACCTGTTCATGTTGCTGACAATCCTGCCGCTGAGCCGCTACATGAGCCGGGTGACGACGATCCCGACGATCTACCTTGCGCCGATGATCATCTCGTTCACGCTGGTGGGGGCCTTCGTGCCCCGGGAATACATGTTCGACATGTACCTTGCGCTGGCTTTCGGGGTGTTGGGCTATATCGCGCGGCGCACCGGCTATCACGTTGCCGCCATCCTGATCGGGGTCATCCTTGGCCCGCTGCTCGAGAAATACTTTCTCTGGTCGCTCAAGAAATCGGACGGCGACATCATGGTGCTGTTCTCGTCCAACATCGGAAATGTGCTGTGGGTCTGCCTGGTCCTGTCCCTCGTGCTGCCAATCGTCTTTGGCCGCATCCGCCGCAACAAGGCCAGAATGGTGACCCAATGAAACAGGAATTAACCTATGAGATGGCGCGCAATGTCACGCGCCTGAGCCACCTGCCGATCGACGGTGGCGGGCAGGTGGTGGTGCAGGGAAACCATGCCTACGTCGGCCACATGAAACCGCCGATGGGAACGTCGGTCATCGACGTGTCGGACCCGGCGAATCCGGTGGTCGTGGCGCATCTGCCGCCGCCGGACGAATGGTCCCACACCCACAAGGTACGGGTCGTGGGTGATCTGATGATCACCAATGTCGAACAGGACCGGCGGCATTTCCTGCGCAAGGGTGACAAGATTGCCGGTCTGCGGGCCAGCGGTCTGGACGACGCCGCCATCGCGACCGAGCTGAAGGTCGCGCCGTCCGACATAGCGGTGCTCGAGGAGGCGCTGGTGCGGGGCTATGACAGCGGCGGGTTCCGGGTCTGGGATATTTCCGATCCGACCGCGCCGCGCCTTCTGTCCTACGTGCGGACACATGGATTCGGCGTGCACCGTTTCGACATGGATGCGCAGTTTGCCTATATCTCGACCGAGATGGAGGGTTATGTCGGCAATATCCTGGTAGTATACGACCTTTCCGATCCGGCCGCGCCGCGCGAGGTGACGCGCTGGCACATGCCGGGCCAGCATCTTGCCGGCGGCGAGACGCCGACCTGGTCGGGCTATGGCGTGCGGCTGCACCATGCAATGCGCTGCGGGGACGAACTTTGGGCTGCGGTCTGGCACGCGGGGTTCAAGGTGCTGGATGCCAAAGGGCTGGCACGGGGCGAGACGCCGCAGCTTCTGGGCGAACACGCCTTTCCGCCGGCCATCCCCGAACCGACGCATACGGTGATGCCGCTGGAGCAGACCATCGACGGGCGCCGCTATGCCGTATCCATCGACGAAGAACACGACCACAGGCCGGGCCAGTTGCACGGCTTCCTCTGGGTGATGGACGTGACCGACCTCAACCGGATCGAGGCGGTCGCCGCCTGGGATCTGTCCGAACGCCTGTGCCCCTATGTGGGACAGCCCGGCGTGCGGTTCGGTGCGCATCAGTACCGCGAAAAGCTGGACGGCACGCTGGTCTATGCCACCTGGTTCGCGGGCGGTCTGCGGGTTCTGGACCTCGCCGATCCGCGCCATCCTGTAGAGGTGGCGCATTACATGCCGCCGCCGAACACCAAGGGCCAGGCGCCACAGTCCAACGACGTCGATGTCGGGGACAACGGCCTGATCTACCTGCTGGATCGGAACCATGGGCTTGACATACTGGAGATGAAATCATGAGCGACAGTGACCTGCTTGCCCCGTCGGTGGACCCGAACACGGCAGCCATCGGCATCCGCCGCGTCACCGCCCGCAACGAGGCGCGCCCCCGCAGTGTGATGATGGTACGTGATCACCTGCTGGTCACCGATGAAAAAGAGACCGACACCGGCGTCACGCCGCTGGAAATGGCGCTGAGCGCGCTGCTGGGTTGCGAGGGTGTGATCATCAACCGTTGCGCCGAGGCGATGAAATTCGCCTATACCGCCGTGGATATGTCCGGCGACGGAGAGGTTGACCAGCGCGGATCGCGCGGCGTGCAGGGGGTGCGGCCCTATTTCAACTGGGTCAAACTGCACATCCGCGTGCATACCGACGAACCGGAGGACCGGTTCCAGCGGCTGATCCGCAATGTCGAATACCGCTGCCCGGTGATGAACCTGTTCAAATCCGCCGATGTGGATGTGCAGGTCAACTGGGAACGGGTGACGCCGTGACCCTGCGGCTGCGGATCAACGGGAACGATCACGACGTGGATTGTGACCCGGACACCCCGCTGATCTATGTCTTGCGGGACGCGCTGAAGCTGAAGGGCACCAAATTGGGCTGCGGTCTGGAACAATGCGGCGCCTGCGCCGTGCTGGTGGACGGCAAGGTGACGATGAGCTGCGTGTCAGCCGTGGACAGCTTTCAGGGCCGCGAGATCGTGACCATCGAGGGCATCGCCGACACGCAAGAGGGGCGCCGCGTGCAGGCGGCCTTTGTCGAGACATCGGCGGCGCAGTGCGGATACTGCACGGCGGGGCTGGTGGTTGCGGCCACCGGCCTGCTGATGGACCGGCGTGAAGCGGACAACGAGACGGTGAAACAGGCGCTTGCCGCGCATCTGTGCCGCTGCGGATCGCATCCGCGCGTGCTGCGCGCGGTGCAGCGGGCGATGGCGGCAGGATGAGCCTGAAGACCAGCCCCCGTATCGCCGACTGGCTGACCGCACGTGACGGGCGGCTCGTGGTGCACAGCGGCAAGGTGGATATCGGACAGCGCATTTCGACCGCGCTGGTGCAGATCGCGCACGAGGAACTGGGCGTACCGTTCAGCGAGATCGACGTGGCGCCTGTGCGCACGGACGAGGCTCCGGACGAGGGCATCACCTCGGGATCGAATTCGATCGAGCAATCCGGCCATGCGGTTCGGATGGCGGCGGCAACGCTGCGGGCGCGGCTGGTCGCGTGGGCGGCCGACGGGATCGGCGGCGCGGCGCAGGACTGGACGCTGCGGGACGGCCTGCTGACCCATGCCGCAACCAACCGGTCGCTGAAGATTGTCGAGGTCATGGCGCAGCTTGATCCGGACCTGCCCGTCGATCCAAAGGCGATTGCGGCGCCGGTGCAGGATGCCTTCCCGGGGGCCGCGATGCGCGGGCTGGCCGACATGGTCGCGGGGCGGTTCGACTTCATCCACGACGTGGACGTGCCCGGCATGTGGCATGCCCGTGTGGTCCGCCCGCCCCATGCCGCGGCCCGGCTTCGCTCGGTCGCGCCGCAGGTTCGGGCGGATCTGGAGGACGAGGGTGCGCGCGTGCTGCGCGACGGGTCGTTCCTGGCGGTTGCCGGGGTCTCTGAATGGCAGACGGTCAAGGCGGCGCTGCGTCTCGCGCGCGCCTGTGACTGGGATGCCGGCGCGGGCTTGCCCGAAACGGATGTCTTTGCCGCGTTCGCGCCCGAAAATGCGCGGCGGCTGATGGTGATCGACGGTACGCCGCAGGACATTCCGGTGCCCGAGCCGCTGGCAGATCCGGATCATGTCGCACGGTTCGAACGGCCCTACCTCATGCACGGCGCGCTGGGCCCGTCGGCGGCGCTGGCGGTCTGGTCCGATGACCTGCTGTCGATCCGCAGCCATTCTCAGGGCATCTATCCCCTGCGCGACAGCATCGCGGACAGCCTTGGACTGAGGCTGGATCAGGTGCAGATCACGCATCAGCCCGGGTCGGGCTGTTATGGACACAACGGTGCGGACGATGCCGCGTTCGAGGCGGCGCTGATCGCCACCCTGATGCCCGGAACGCCGGTGCTGCTGAAGTGGACGCGCGACGAGGAACATGCCTGGGAACCCTATGCCCCCGCCATGGCAACCGACCTTGCCGTGACGCTTTCGCAAGGTCATCAGATCAGCGCCCTGTCCGCCGAAGTGTTTAGCGACACCCACCGCGGGCGTCCGCGCCCAGGGCCTGACCGTGCCGGAGCGGGTCGATTGCTGTCGAACCGGCTGCGCGCGACACCCGTTCCGCCGCCGCCGCCGTTGCCCAACATGAACAACCACGGCGGGATGCACCGCAACCTGGAACCGGTCTATGCAATCGCGGACAGGCGGCTGGTCAAGAACTTGATGCCGGGCGTGGTCCACCGCACATCGGCGTTGCGCTGTCTGGGGGCGACCACAAACGTCTTTGCGTACGAAAGCATGATGGATGAACTGGCCCTGCGCGCAGGCGAATCGCCGCTCGATTATCGTCGCCGCCATCTGGACGATGCGCGGGCGCTGTCGGTGCTGGATGCGCTGGCCGAGCGGATGCGGGCCCGGCCAGCGCCCACCGGCGACGGCACCGGGCGCGGCATCGCCTATGCGCAATACAAGAACCAGATGACCCGCGTGGGGGTCTGTGTCGATCTTGCCGTGGACGATCTGGGGCAGGTGCATTTGCACCATGTCATTCTGGTCGCGGACGCAGGGCGGGTGGTGGACCGGGACGGGCTGTGCGCCCAGCTCGAGGGTGGATTTCTTCAGGGTGCCAGCTGGGCGCTTTACGAGCGGGTCACATGGGACAGGGACGGCATCACGTCTCGGGACTGGGACAGCTACCCGGTGATCCGTTTCGACAACATTCCCGACTTCGACATCCGGTTGCTGCACGTCCCCGGGGCGCCGTCCGTCGGGGCCGGAGAGGCGTCGCCCGGGCCTGCAATCGCGGCCATCGCCAATGCGATCCACGATGCGACCGGGCTGCGCCTGCGGCGCATGCCGTTTGACGCCGATTCGATCCTGCGTCAGGCGCTGGCCGACTGACACGGCAGCGGGTCCTTTCCGGCACCGATTGGGGGGGGCGCCTGCAGGCAAGGGCGTCGCTACAGGAAGGATTTGCGTTCAGGAAGGATCCACCGCGCCGGGTTGCGCGCCGCATGGCGCGATCAGGATCGGCGCCGCCGCATCCCGGCCAAGTTCGTGACACCTGCCATCGGCGCAGAGAGTCCAGCCGCCCCCCGTCGCCCCGGATGCGGCCAGCCGCAGCGCGGGAACGGTCAGATGTCCGGGCGACACCCACCAGCCATCCTGCCATACGGCGTCGGGGCCGTGCTCCATCCCCGCGCCGGAT
>JAGXGV010000015.1 GCA_024636635.1 Puniceibacterium sp. | reverse complement strand
GGGCAAGGCAGACGCGCTGATGCCGATAACCTGGATGACATGGCCCGTCGTAGGGCATCGTCGCGCCGGGCTTCCTGTCGATCACGCTGTTGGTGATGTCCAGCGCGTCAATCCGGCCTTGCAGGCCCGATCCGGGGGCATTTTCGATCCCGGTCATGCGGATATAGTCGCCGCCGTTGCCGAACAGAACATCACCTGCATCGACGATGTCGTCACCTTCACCTGCATCGACGAAGCTTAACCGCTCCCGATCCATTGCTGATGGTCGCTGGCGACCTGTCCCTGAACCTACGCGAGGCAGTGCGGTTCCCGGGGCATGATCCCGTAGCGGTGAATCCGCGTGATCCCGCCCCGGCGCCAGTCATCCGGACTTTTTTGTTCGCAATTTTCAATTAAAAGGGTATAAATGAATAGGAAAACTCGATCATGCTGGACAAACTTGAAATGTTCGTCGCACTGGCGCGCGAGGGTCATTTCGGTCGCGCTGCCGAAACCCTGAACATCGCGCAACCGACGCTGTCTGCCGGCATCAAGCAGCTGGAAGAGCAGTTGGGCGTGCAGCTGGTGCATCGCGGTTCACGATTCGGCGGCTTGACGCCCGAAGGCAAGGGCGCGCTGGTCTGGGCAAAGCGGATTCTGGGCGACACACGGCAATTGCGCGACGAAATGCGGATGAGCCGCCACGGACTGTCCGGAGAGGTGCGGCTGGCTGTGATTCCGACGGCACAGACCTGGGCTGCGCGCCTTTGCACCGTTTTTACCGAGCGGCATCCCAACGTCCGCTTCACCATCCTGTCGCGCAATTCGCGCGAGATCCTTCAGATGCTGGATGATTTCGAGGTGGACGGGGGCATTTCCTATCTGGACAACGAACCGCTGGGCCGGGTCGACACCGCACAACTCTATGAAGAAAGGTACATTCTTGTCTGCGCGCAGTCCTCGCCGCTGGCGGGGCGCGACCGGATCGACTGGGCCGCGCTGGACGATGCGCCCATGGCGATGCTGACACCGGACATGCAGAACCGGCGGATCATAAACCAGCTTTTCGCGCAGAACGGGGTGAAGCCGCGCACCTGCATCGAATCGAATTCGATCATCGCGCTGGTGGCCAGCGTGGCCTCGGGGCGCTGCATGACGGTTCTGCCGACAGACGTGGCCCAGTTCCTTGCCAGCGGCAAGGCGCTGTCGCTGGTGCCGATCGAAGGCGCGGGGCGGCGTCACACGGTCGGGCTGGTCCTGCCGCACCGGGAACCGCGCACGCCCGTTCTGGACGCGCTTCTGGCCGAGGCCCGCGGCCTTTCGGGAACCTCTTGATCGAAAAACCAAATCGACCCACGGAAGACCGTTATTGATTAGCAGGGTATGTTGTGTGCCAAAGTATGCCAAATTGGAGGAGACCATCATGGCTTTGCCCGACACAGCAATCGACGGGGCCGAGATCGACCGCATCATCGACGCCCACATGCACCTTGAGGGGCCGTTGCTGCCGCTGCTGCACGCGTTGCAGCATGCGTTCGGCTTTGTCCCGGCGCAGGCAATGGGTCCGATCACGGCGGCGTTGAACATCACGCGGGCGGAACTGCACGGCGTCATCAGCTTTTACCATGATTTCCGCGACAAGCCCGCCGGGCGGCATGTGCTGAAGGTCTGCCGGGCCGAGGCGTGTCAGGCAGTTGGCGGCACGGCCCTGGCCGAAGCGACGCTGGCCAAGCTGGGGCTGGACTGGCACGGCACCACGGCGAATGGCGCGGTCACGATCGAGCCTGTCTATTGCCTGGGCCTGTGCGCCTGTGCGCCTGCGGTGATGGTCGACGACCGTGTCGTGGGCCGCGTGGACACCGCGCGGATGGATGCCATTCTGGCAGAGGCGGGCGCATGAAGGTCTATGTTCCCATGGACAGCGCCGCCAAGGCGCTGGGTGCCGAGGATGTGGTACGCGCGCTGCGCGACGCCGCCGCGCAGCAAGGTGTGACCCTGGATATCGTGCGCAACGGATCGCGCGGCATGATCTGGCTGGAACCGCTGGTCGAGGTTGAAATCGACGGGGTGCGCCATGGCTTTGGCCCCGCCGCGCCCGACGATGCGGCGGCCATTCTGGACAATTCCAGCGCCAAGGCCCTTGGCCCGGTCGAGGATCTGGACTGGATGAAGCGGCAGACGCGCCTGACCTTTGCCCGTGTCGGCGTGATCGACCCGCTGTCGATGGATGATTACCGCGCCCACGGCGGTCTTGCCGGGCTGCGTCGCGCGCTGGCGATGACCGGTCAGGACATCGTGGACCAGGTGAAAACCTCTGGTCTGCGCGGACGCGGCGGTGCCGGTTTTCCCACCGGCATCAAGTGGCAGACCGTGCATGACGCGGGCGGCCCGCAGAAGTACATCGTCTGCAACGCAGACGAGGGCGACAGCGGCACCTTTGCCGACCGCATGATCATGGAGGGCGACCCCTTTACCCTGATCGAGGGCATGGCCATCGCGGGTATCGGCGTCGGAGCGACGCGCGGCTATGTCTATCTGCGCTCGGAGTATCCCGATGCGATCCGCGTGATGAACGCCGCTGTCGAAATCGCCCGAAAGGCGGGCGTGCTGGGGGCGGATGTGCTTGGCTCGGGGCGGGCCTATGACATGGAGATCCGCGTCGGTGCAGGCGCCTATGTCTGTGGCGAGGAAACGTCGCTGCTGAACTCGCTTGAAGGAAAGCGCGGCGTTGTACGCGCCAAGCCTCCGCTGCCCGCGCTTGAGGGGTTTCTGGGTCGGCCCACGGTGGTGAACAACGTGATCAGCCTGGCCACCGTGCCGGTGATCTTTGAGCGTGGCGCGCAGCATTACGCCGATTTCGGCACCGGAAGGTCGCGCGGCACCGCAACGTTGCAGATCGCGGGCAATGTGGCGCGTGGCGGATTGTTTGAGACGGCATTCGGCATCAGCCTGGGCGAGGTGGTGAACGATCTGGGCGGCGGCAGCGCGTCCGGTCGACCTGTCAAGGCCGTGCAGGTGGGCGGGCCGCTGGGCGCCTATATGCCGGTGTCCAGCTTTGACGCCCCGCTGGGATACGAAGAGATGGACAAGGCGGGCGGGCTGATCGGCCATGCGGGCCTTGTGGTGTTTGACGACAGCGCCGACATGCTGGGAATGGCGCGCTTTGCGATGGAATTCTGCGCCGTGGAATCCTGTGGCAAATGCACCCCGTGCCGCATCGGTGCGGTGCGCGGGGTCGAAACCATCGACCGCATCCGGCGCGGTGATGGCGCCGCCATCCCGATCCTCACAGACCTGTGCGAGACGATGAAAGACGGATCGCTGTGCGCGCTGGGCGGTCTGACGCCGATGCCCGTCATGTCCGCGCTGACCCATTTCCCCGACGATTTCGCCACCCAAAAGGAGGCAGCCGAATGAAAGACTTCATCATCCCCACGACGCATCCGAACGACGACAGCGACATGGGCACACCCGCCAAGGTGGGCAAGCCGGTGACGCTGACCATCGACGGCTTTTCCGTGACCGTGCCAGAGGGCACGTCGGTCATGCGCGCCGCCGCCGAGGCCGGGATGAAGATCCCGAAACTTTGCGCCACCGACAGTGTCGAGGCGTTCGGTTCCTGCCGTCTCTGCGTGGTCGAGATCGAGGGACGGCGCGGCACGCCCGCCTCGTGCACCACGCCAGTGGCCGAGGGCATGGAGGTCCGCACCCAGTCCGGCAAGGTCAAGAAGATCCGCAAGGGTGTGATGGAGCTGTATATTTCGGATCATCCGCTGGATTGTCTGACCTGTGCCGCCAATGGCGATTGCGAATTGCAGGACATGGCCGGCATGGTCGGCCTGCGCGACGTGCGCTACCAGTCGGGCGCCAACCATTATGACGCCTCGGGCAAAGGCACACTGGCGCAGGGGGATGCCCGCGCCCGTGTCCCGCAGGGTGATCTTGGCAATCCGCTGTATATCCCCAAGGATGAATCCAACCCTTATTTCACCTACGATCCGTCCAAATGTATCGTCTGTTCGCGCTGCGTGCGCGCCTGCGAAGAGGTACAGGGCACCTTTGCGCTGACCATTCAGGGCCGCGGGTTCGACAGCCGCGTGTCATTCGGGGCCAAGACGGACACGGCCATGGCGTCGGATTGCGTTAGCTGCGGTGCCTGCGTGCAGGCCTGTCCGACGGCCACGCTTCAGGAAAAATCCATCATCGAACTGGGCACCCCGGAACGGTCGGTGATCACCACCTGTGCCTATTGCGGCGTCGGCTGTTCGTTCAAGGCGGAACTGAACGGGGATGACCTGGTGCGCATGGTGCCCTACAAGCATGGCAAGGCCAATCGGGGCCATTCCTGCGTCAAGGGCCGGTTCGCCTATGGCTATGCCACCCATCAGGACCGCATCCTGAAACCGATGATCCGCGACCGCGTGGACGAGCCGTGGAAAGAGGTCAGCTGGGACGAGGCGCTGACCTTTGCCGCCGACCGGATGCGCGGTTTGCAGGAGAAATACGGCCGCCGGTCCATCGGCGTGATCACGTCGAGCCGCTGCACCAACGAGGAAACCTATCTGGTGCAGAAACTCGCCCGCGGCGTGTTCATGAACAACAACACCGATACCTGCGCACGGGTCTGCCATTCGCCCACCGGCTATGGGCTGGGCCAGACCTTCGGCACCAGCGCGGGCACGCAGGATTTCGATTCTGTCGAACAGACCGATGTGGTGATCGTCATCGGGGCCAACCCGACCGACGGGCACCCGGTCTTTGCCAGCCGCCTGAAAAAGCGGATGCGCCAGGGCGCCAAGCTGATCGTGATCGACCCGCGCCGGATCGACCTTGTCAAATCGGCGCATGTGTCGGCGTCGCATCACCTGCCGCTGCGGCCCGGAACGAACGTGGCCGTGGTGTCGGCGCTGGCACATGTCATCGTGACCGAAAGGCTGATGGATCAGGAATTCATCCGCGAGCGTTGCGACTGGGACGAATTCCAGGACTATGCCGAATTCATCAGCGACCCCCGCCATAGCCCCGAGGCGACCGAGATGCTGACCGGCGTGCCCGCGGCGGAACTGCGCGCGGCGGCACGGCTGTTCGCCACCGGCGGCAACGGGTCGATCTACTACGGCCTTGGCGTGACGGAACACAGCCAGGGGTCGACCACGGTGATCGCCATCGCCAACCTTGCGATGCTGACCGGCAACATCGGTCGGCCGGGCGTGGGCGTGAACCCGCTGCGCGGACAGAACAACGTGCAGGGCGCCTCCGACGCCGGCCTGATCCCGATGTTCTTCCCCGACTACCGATCGGTCGAAAACGTGGAG
>JAGXGV010000133.1 GCA_024636635.1 Puniceibacterium sp. | reverse complement strand
TGCCCATACATGCGGTGCGGATCAGGCGGAACAGCAACTCTGTCCCGCTTTCCCCGACAAAGAACTGACCTTTCGGGGCGTTGAACATCACCCGCATGTCGTCCTTGGATTTGTCGATCATCGCGACCAGCGCATGCGCTGCGGGGTTGTCACGGCCCTGATTGTCGGGGATCGCCGCCATTCTGGCCGAGGTTTCGACCACGGAATTCAAGGTCAGCGCGCCGCCGGCATTTTCAAAGAAAACGCGCGGGCCCTCGAACGGGCAGGTGTCGACATGAGCAAAACGGGCGCGGACCTCTTGCAGGAGCGCAGGCGTGAAAGTGGACATCAGGATTCCTTTGACGTCAGGGATTGGGCATTTTCCAAGTGGCTGTGCAATGCGCGGCCAGCTTGCCATCCGCGCTATAGAGGTGGCTCTCCATGAAGGACAGGCTGCGCCCGCGTTTTGTGAACCGCCCCTCGCAAGTGACGGCGCCGGACATCACCGGGCGCATGAACTGCACCTTCATTTCGATCGTGGCGCCGGGGCCTGCGACCTTGTTAACCAGATGCCCCATCGAGATATCCATTGCCGAGGCCATAGCGCCGCCATGCATCGACCCCTGCGGATTGCGCAGCATGTCGGTCACCTCGAATATGAGTCGGCAGGATTCCTTTTCCGCGTCGGGGGCGTCGAGCGGCAGATATTCGAACGACAGGCCCAGAAACCGGGCGAAAAAGAACGTCTCAAAGGCTTGGGCGTGATCCGCGAGGGCGGTGTCGAAATGGGCGCGGGCGGCGGTTTCGTCGATGCGTTTTGGGGCGTCGTCCGGCATCAGGCGCCCACGAAGTTGGGTTTGCGTTTCTCAAGAAAGGCGCGGCGGCCTTCGACGTAATCCTTGCTGTCAAAGCAGGCTTTGACGCGGGCATCACATGCAGAAAGATCACGTTCGCTTTCCGCCACAAGGGTCTGGCCGATGATAAACTTGGTCGATTCCACAGTCATTGGCGCGTTGGCCGCGATCATGTCGGCCATCTCCTGCGCCGCGCTGGCGACCTGATCGTCCGGAACAACGCGGTTGACCAGACCCATTATGCGCGCCTCTTCGGCGTTGAAACGGCGGGCGGTGTAGAAGATCTCCTTGGCGAAGGCAGGGCCGACCACATCGACCAGCCGTTTCAGACCGGGATAGGCGTAGCCAAGGCCAAGTTTTGCGGCGGGCACGGCAAAGTTCGACCCCTCGCCACAGATGCGGATGTCACAGCACAGCGACAAAGCCACGCCGCCGCCGATGCAGAAGCCGTCGATCTGCGCGATTGTGGGCTTGGGGAAGGCTTCGACCATGTCATAGACGCGCTTGGTGGTGGCGTTGTAATGGGCGACGGCCTCCTCGCTGGCGCGCTCGGATTCGAATTTCGAGATGTCGGCGCCTGAGACGAAGGCCTTGCCGCCGGCCCCCGACAGGATCAGGATCCGCACGCTTTCATCCTGACCGAACCGGGTCATCGCGGCCTCGACCGCCTCCCACATTTCCAGCGACACGGCGTTGCGCTTTTCCGGCTGGTTAAAGATAATGCGGGCAATCTCGCCCGACTGCTCTGTAAGGATCTTGTCGGTCATGGGTATGGCTTTCTTGAAGGGTCAGGTGGCGCCCGAGGCTTTCATCTCGGCAATCTGGTCGGGGCTCAGGCCAATCTCTGTCAGGATCTCGGTGCTGTGCTGCCCGGCAAGGGGGGGCGGTGATGCGATGCGGCTTGGCGTGCGGCTCATCAGGATCGGCTGGCCGACCAGTTCGGTCGGTCCACGTTCCTGGCTGACGACAGGCTGGGCCAGGCCCAGATGGCGGACCTGTTCGTTGGCAAAGACCTGGCCGATATTGTTGATCTCACCGGCCGGCACGCCCGCCTTGGTAAACTTGGCGATCCAGTCATCGGTTGTACGGGTAAGGGTGATCGCCTCGATCTCCTGCCCCAAAGCGTCGCGATGATCCGACCGGGCCGGGGCGGTGGCAAAGCGGTCATCCGTCAGCCAGTCGGCGCGATCCATCACCTCGCAGAATTTTGTCCAGATCGTGTTGCCGGTCACGGCGATGTTCATATGGCCATCGCTGGTCTTGAAAACGCCGGTCGGGATCGAGGTGGGATGGTTGTTTCCAGCCTGTTTCGGCACGTCGCCATCCATCAGGAAACGCGCCGCCTGAAAGTCGAGCATGAAGACTTGCGCCTGCAACAGCGATGTCTGCACCCACTGACCCTTGCGCGATGCGGCCCGTTCAAACAGCGCGATCAGGATGCCCTGAGCCGCGAACAGCCCGGCACAGAGGTCGGCAATCGGGATGCCGACGCGCATTGGCCCAGCCCCCGGTTCACCGGTGACTGACATCAGACCACCCATGCCCTGCGCGATCTGATCAAAGCCCGGACGGTCCGCCATCGGCCCGTCCTGGCCAAAGCCGGAGATCGAGGCGTAAACCAGCCCCGGATTGGTCACGGCCAAGGTGTCGTAATCAATGCCAAGGCGTTTCTTCACGCCGGGGCGAAAATTCTCGACGATCACATCAGCGGTTTCGGCCAGCTTTAGGAAAGCCGCCAACCCGGCATCCGTTTTCAGATCCAGTGTCAGACTGCGCTTGTTGCGATGCAGGTTCTGGAAATCCGGGCCGGACCGCGGCCCGCCGAACTGGGCGGCGTCGACGGGGGCTTCGATCTTGATGACATCGGCGCCCCAATCTGCCAGTTGCCGCACGCACGTCGGCCCGGACCGGACCCGGGTCAGGTCAAGGACGCGCAACCCGCTCAACGCTCCGGTTCCGGCGTTTTCCGCCACGGTCTTATTGTCTGATGCAGTGTTCTCTGGCTGCGACATGCTGGCTCCTCTCAGGGAAGATCTGCTGCTATACGCTTTAGTTCATGCATCTGACGATGACAATAAGAATGTTAAATGTTGACAAAATCACGGAATTCGGACCAAGAAAGATCATGACCATGACCGGACCATCCATAGGACACAGACGTGTCACGCTGGCGGGCGAAGTCCGCACGGAACTTGAACGCATGATTGTCGAGGGCGAGCTGCCCGCAGGTGCCAAGATGAACGAGTTGGCGCTGTCCAATGCCATGGGCGTCAGTCGCGGAACGGTCCGCGAGGCGATCCGGTCGCTGGCCGATTCCGGTCTGATCGACCTGATTGCCAATCGCGGCGCCTATGTTCACGAAATGACTTTGGCCGAGGTGCGCAATCTGTACGACCTGCGCGGGGCAGTGTTTGCGATGGCCTGTGCGGCGTCGGCGCGGCGCGTGTCCGAAGGGACTGAACCGGCTCTGCCCAAGAGGCTGGAGCGCAACCTGACGCAGATGCAGGCGGCGGCCACCAAGGCGGACACATCGCGGTATTACGCGTTGAACATCGAGTTTCATGACCTGTTGCTGCAAGGGGCAGGGAACCTGAAGGCCAAGACGATCTACGACAATCTGGTCAAGGAAATGCATATGTACCGGCGCAAGGGTCTGTCGGTGCCGACCAACATGGAGCGGTCACTGGAAGAGCACCACGCCATCACCACCGCCGTCATAGGCGGGGATGTCGAAGGCGCGCGGGCTGCCGCACATCAGCATATCGTCGCGGGTTTGGCCCGTTACATGACACTGGCGGATCAGGATACGGAACACCCCGGATGACCGTCTTCTGGCAAGATCAAGGGAAATTTATGAGCAACCCGTTATTCGATGCGCTTTTCGCCCCCCATGCGGGGCGGGACACGGCGTTTCTGCATCACGCCGACGGTCAGACCACCACCCATACGGCTTTTCTGGAGGAGGCCGCGCGCTATGCCAATGCGCTGGTCTCTCTGGGCGTTGCCCCGGGGGATCGGGTTGCGGTCCATATCCAGAAGTCGCCTCAGGCGCTTGCGCTTTATGCGGGCTGCGTGCAGTCCGGCGCGGTCTTCCTGCCGCTCAACACGGCCTACACTCCGGCAGAGCTTGCCTATTTCGTAGCCGACAGCGAGGCGGCATTGTTCGTCTGCGATCCCGCAGAAGAAGCCGATCTGACCTCTGTGGCCACGGCAAACACCTGCCCGCTCTGGACCCTTGCGGGGGACGGCACCGGGACGCTTGCGGATCTGGTCGGGCGGCAGGACACCCAATTTGACACTGTGGTGCGGGACGCCGATGATCTTGCGGCACTGCTCTACACTTCGGGCACGACAGGGCGGTCCAAGGGTGCCATGCTGACCCATCGCAACCTGCTGTCCAATGCTCAGGCGCTGGTCAGGGGCTGGCACTTTACCGCAGAGGATGTGCTGCTGCATGCGCTGCCGATCTTTCACAGCCATGGATTGTTTGTGGCAAGCAATGTGACATTGCTGGCGGGGGGCGCGATGATCTTCCTGCCCAAATTCGATCTTGAGACGGTGCTGGATCACCTGCCCAAGGCGACCGCAATGATGGGCGTGCCGACCTTTTATACCCGGCTTCTGGACGACCCACGGTTTGACCGCGATCTGACTGGGCATATGCGGGTCTTCATCTCGGGTTCCGCCCCGTTGCTGGCCGAAACGCACGAGCGGTTCGAGGCGCGCACCAGGCACCGCATTCTGGAACGCTACGGCATGACCGAAACCAGCATGAACACCTCGAACCCCTATGAGGGCGAGCGTCGGGCCGGTACTGTGGGTTTTCCTCTGCCGGAGATCGAAGTGAAAGTCTGCGACCCGGATACCGGTGCCACCTTACCCAATGGCGAGATCGGCGTGCTGGAAGTGCGCGGGCCGAACGTGTTCAAAGGCTACTGGCGGATGCCGGAAAAGACGGCGCAGGAACTGCACGCGGACGGATTCTTTGTCACGGGAGATCTGGCGCAGATTGATGCCGATGGCTATGTCAGCATCGTCGGGCGTGGAAAGGATCTGATCATTTCCGGCGGCTTTAACATCTACCCCAAAGAGATCGAGCTGTTCCTTGATGCGCTGGACGGTGTGCAGGAAAGCGCTGTGATCGGCGTTCCGCATCCCGATTTCGGCGAAAGCGTCGTGGCGGTACTGGTCGCTCAGTCCGGCGCAACGCTGGACCTGCCCAGGATCGAGGCGGCGTTGAAGCGTGATCTAGCCGGGTTCAAACGGCCGCGCCGGGTCGAAATCCTTTCGGCCTTGCCGCGAAACTCGATGGGCAAGGTGCAGAAAAATCAGCTGCGCGAGAGGTATCAGCGGGTCTTTCAGCCAGTAGACGGCTAGCGCCCTTACGTTCCGGCGCGCTGTCCGAGTGTCCCGCGCAGTCCGTAAGTCCGGTTTTTACGGGTCGGCGCCGTGCATCCGGCGACTGACACCCGAACCTTTAGACGGTGTTGTCACGTTAACTCCCCCCTGGGCATTGCCAACTTGTTCGGCCGACATGACCGGGCTATTTTGGCGGCATGAGAATTCCGACCAGTTTGCCTCGCCTCAAGGGCTTCCGCTACCCTCGCGAAATCATTGCCTACGCTGTTTGGGCTTACCACCGTTTCGCGCTGAGCACGGCTGACGTCGAAGACCTTCTGGCTGAGCGGGGCGTGATTGTCAGCCGCGAGGCCGTCCGGTTGTTGGTCAATCGGTTTGGTCGGCATTTTGCGAATTGCATCCGGCGCGATCGTCCTCGTCCCAACGACAAATGGCACCTGGACGAGGTTGTGATCCCGATCAGTGGCAAGAAACACTGGCTGTGGCGCGCAATTGACGCGAATGGCGAGGTTCTCGATATACTTGTGCAAACGCGCAGAAGCGGAAAGGCTGCTAAGCGGTTTTTCAGAAAACTCATCACCCAGTTCGGCGCGCCGAGGGTCGTGATCACGGACAAATTGCGCAGCTACATCAAGCCGATCAAAACTCTGGCACCGGACGCTGACCACCGCGCCCACAAGGGATTGAATAACGCCATTGAAGGATCGCACCGGCCAACCCGCAAGCGGGAGAAGTTATTCGGCAGGTTCAAGTCTCACCGGCAAGCACAGAGATTCCTGACCGACACGACCCGATCAACCTGATCTTCCGTCCCCGCCGTTACAGACTCACCGCAACATCATACCGCCACGCCCGTGGCGACGCGTTCAGCCTCTGGGCCGATTATACTGCCGAGATGGCGGCGTGATCGACCGATCACCGGAGCTTTAAAAGCCACGGTCAACAACTTGGCAATCCCGACGAAAGTCAGCCGCTGTTGCGCGCGGTGTCACCGGATGCTTTCGTCAAAGTGGCATCCAGAAACCGTAGGTTGAGAATGACGCTGTTGAGGTGGTGGCGCATGGCGTCGGCTGCCTGCTGTCGCTGCCCGTGGCGCAATATCATCAAGATCTCAAGATGCTGCTCAGCCTGCTTGTAATAGCGCTCGCGCTGGATCATCGACCGGTAGGCGATCAGCCTCCGGACCTGGTTCACACGGTGTAGAGCGTCGAATATGTAGGGGTTTCCGCTCGCCTGGGCCAGCGTTTCGTGGAACAGTACGCCGGCTTCATAGAGATTTCTGGCCGAGATGGTCTCGATATCTCCCGCGAGCAGGCGGCGTTCAGTCTCCTCCAGCCTGTCGAGCGTGGCGTCGTGAATGTGGAACGTCGGTTCGATCAGGGCGGCGGGTTCGAGGGCGAGGCGCAACTGGTAGGTCTGCATCAGCGCGTCCGCCGTGGTCAGCATGGTGGAAAAGCGCCAGCCATAGCCCTTTCGGGGCTCGATCCAGCCTTCGCGCAACATCCGGCTGAGCAATCCATTCAGCGCGCCCTGCGAAACCCCGTAACGGGATTTCAGCATTGCCTCAGAGACGCTCACTGGAATCTCGCCGTTCAAACAATCCTCGGCGATTTGGAAATAGGTAGCCTCGATCGCGCTCTCCTGACCGAGCAGTTCCGCCTTGTCGGTGTCACGATCGAGGAAATATCCACGTTTGGGTTCACGACGGACCTGGCCGTGTTCCTCAAGGATCTCGAGCGCACGGGAGACCGGTGATCGGCTGACACCGAGAAAATCCGCCAGACGCTGCGCCGGGATATGATTGCCCGGCGAAAAACCCTGCTCTCGGAGGTATGTCAGGATCTGGCCGGTCAGCATCTCGGGCAAGGTCGCTTGCCCCTGCGTCTTTTCCGCGTTGCGTGTCGCTGTCAAGCGGGCCTCCCGCCCGGTCCGTGCCAGAGCCATTGCCAATGTTTCCAGATTGCACGTGAACAGACAAAAATGCAATTCAACATAGGATGGCTTAAAAATAAAGTCTTTACGAGATGCAAAATGCAAAAAATTCTTGACCTTGTGTCTGGGCCAGATAGCGTTGTGATTGGGAGGACGAGAGATGCACATGCGGACGGTCGGTATCGTCGGCACACGCGATCGCTGTGTGGACCTGTCTGCCGAAGCGGGCGGGCGTCTCGCCCGGCTGCCGTTCTGCCTGCGCATCCTGCTCGAACAGGCGGTTCGCGCGGGCGCAGAGGCTGACGCACAGGCCATTCTGGATTGGCTCGGCAATCGGCGGTCGGCATCGGCCGTCACTTTCCGCCCGGGCCGCATCCTGATGCACGACACTACCGCGGTGCCGGCGATGGTCGACCTCGCCGCAATCCAGGACGCGATTCTCGATGCGGGCGGCGCAAGGCTGCGCCCGGTCTGTCCAGTGGATATCGCAATCGATCACTCCGTGAGTGTCGATGCGTGGGGGCGCGCCGACGCGATGGCACACAATCACCGGATCGAGATGTCGCGCCATGCCGAGCGGTTTGCCTTCCTGAAATGGGCCGGCCAGGCGTTTGACGGGGTGCGCGTTCACCCGCCCGGGCGCGCGATCCTGCACACGCTCAACCTCGAACATCTGGCAACCGTCATGGACCGGATCGAGACGCCCGACGGGGCGCTGCTTGTGCCCGACACGATGATCGGCACGGACAGCCACACACCGATGATCAATGCGCTTGGCGTTCTTGGCTGGGGCGTCGGCGGTCTGGAGGCCGAGGCAGCGATGCTGGGGCATCCGATGCCGATCCCCCTGCCTTGCGTCATTGGCGTCCGCCTTCAGGGCGCCCTGCCTCCGGGTGTCCTGGCCACGGATCTGGCCCTGCACGTGACCGCTTGCCTGCGCGCGCGCGGTGTGGTCGGGGCCTTCGTCGAGTTTTTCGGCCCCGGCCTGAGCGGCCTGTCGGTCGGCACCCGCGCCGCCGTTGCCAACATGGCGCCTGAATACGGGGCCACCACCGGTTACTTCCCGATCGACGACGCAGTCACCGCCTATCTCGCCGAAACCGGTCGCACGCCGGATCACGTAGCGCGGGTCGAAGGGTGGGCGCGCGCCGCCGGGCTTTGGGCCGACGCGGATGCTGCACCGGATTATACGGACACGATTGCGATCAATCTTTCCGCGCTCGAACCCATCGCGGCGGGGCCCCACCGTCCGCATGACCGAAGGCCGCTTTCGGCTCTTGCGCGTCCCGAATGCCTGCAGACGAGCGCAATCCCCAAGGGCGCGGTGGCAATCGCCGCAATCACTAGCTGCACGGCGACAGCCGATCTCGGGGCACTGGTGACCGCGGCCCTGCTTGCCCGCAAGGCGGCGGCATGTGGCATGGCTGTACCAGACTGGGTCAAGACGTCCTTCGCGCCGGGGTCGGTCGGCATGCTGAACGCTCTGCGCGTCGGCGGCCTGATGGACGGATTGGAGGCGCTCGGCTTTCACGCGGTCGCCATCGGATGCACCACCTGCATCGGGAACTCGGGGCCACTGGCGCCCGTCATGGCCAGTGCGCTTGCGGCGGACCCGGCGATCGACCCGTGTGCCGTTCTGTCGGGCAACCGCAACTTTCCGGGCCGGATCCATGCGGATATCGGCGACGCATGGCTGGTCTCGCCGCCGCTGGTCGTGGCCTTTGCGCTGGCAGGGCGACAGCTCGACATCGGTACCGAGACGCTTGGTACGGATGAAAGCGGCTTGCCCGTTCGCCTGGCGCAACTCTGGCCGGACCGGGACGAGGTGGCCGCCGCGATGGCGCTGTGCCGCGGGCCGGACCATACAAGGGCGGCTTACAGCGCTGCCTCGTTTCCTGAGGGCTGGGACGCCCTGGGCGCGCCACAGGGCGCGCGATACCCTTGGGAGGCCACATCCACACCATGCTGCGCAATCCGCCCTACGCCCGGACCCACCGCGTGCTTGCGAACGCAACCGTTCTGCGTCTTCGGCTGATGGCGGTCTTCGGCGACGATGTGACCACCGACCACATATCGCCGGCGGGGGCGATCCCGCCGGGTTCGGATGCGGCGCGGCATTTGGCGGATTGCGGGGTCGCCCCCGCGTCGCTGGGCAATTACGCCGCCCGTCGCGGCAATTTCGAAGTCATGGTCCGCGGCACGTTCACCAATCGCACGCTCGTCAACCTGCTGACGCCGGAGCTGCCGCCCGGCCAGACGCGGATGGAGGCTGGAGGGCGGGCACAATCATTCACGGACGCGGCCACGCAGATCGCCGCAGACTCCGACGGGGCGGCGGTGATCTCAGGGGCGCGCTACGGTCAGGGTTCTTCGCGCGATTGGGGTGCCAAGGGGCCGACCCTGCTGGGTGTGCGCGCTATTCTCGCCCAGAGTTTTGAACGCATCCATCGCTCGAACCTGATCGGCATGGGCATCCTGCCGATCCTCGCAGCGCCCGAATGGGCCCCCGGAGCCCTGACCTTTGCCGTCGGCGACGTGATACAGATCGACGTTCCAAGCGATCTCTCGACGAAGACGATCCTGCCGATCCTGCTGTATCGGGCCGATGGGACGGTCTTGCGCTCCGAGGGCCGGCTCGACTGTCAGACCGAGCGCGAAATTGCGGTGCTCCGCATGGGGGGCATGATCGCCGACCTCGTGGAGGCAACGACCGCGGCAACCCAGGCACGAAACAAGATGGATCTTCAGATATGAGCGACAGCCTTTCGATTGCGCTATTGTCCGGTGATGGAATTGGCCCCGAGATCATGGCCGCGACGCGCCTCGTGCTCGACACCGGCGCTGCGCGTCGCGACGTCGTTTTCGACTACCGCGAAGTCACGATCGGGCTCGATGCTCTGGCGGTCGACGGCACGACTTTCCCGGACAGCGCCTTTGCGGTGGTGCGCGCCTGTGACGGGATCATCCTGGGCCCCGTGTCGCACAACGACTATCCGCCGAGGGAGCAGGGCGGTTTGAACCCTTCCGGGCAATTGCGGACTCGGCTCGATCTCTTCGCCAACATTCGGCCAGCGCGCACTGTAGCGGGCATTCCGCCGCGCACGGGCGAGCCGCTGAACATGGTCATCATGCGCGAGAACACCGAGGGCTTCTATTCCGACCGCAACCTCTTTGCCGGGCCGGGCGAGATCATGCCAACCGAAGACATCGCCATTTCGTTCCGCAAGATCACGCGCCACGCCTGCATGCGGATCGCCGAAACTTCGTTCCGCGAGGCCGAAAAGCGCAAGGCGACAGGCGAAGGTCCCGGCAAGGTCACGGCGGTGCACAAGGCCAATGTCCTGCGGCTGAGCGACGGGCTGTTCCTCGAATGTACCCGAACGGTCGCCGCCGCCCATCCCGACATCGCCTACGAGGAAATCCTCGTGGATGCCATGTGCGCGCATCTCGTGCGGCGCCCCTCCGAATTCGACGTAATCTGCACGACGAACATGTATGGCGATATCCTGTCGGATCTCGCGACCGAGATCGCGGGCAGCATCGGCCTCGCGGCCTCTTTGAACGCCGGAACGGATCACGCCATGGCACAGGCGCAGCACGGATCGGCGCCGGATATCGCGGGCAAGGACCTCGCCAATCCGTCATCGCTCATCGGCTCGACCGCGATGCTGCTCGACTGGCTCGGCCAGCGCCGCGACGACTCTGCGCTCACGGCGCTTGGCCGGGATATCGCGCAGGCGCTCGAGGCCGTTCTCAGCATCCCCGAGATGCGCACGCGTGACCTTGGAGGCACGCGCGGCACGCGCGCCTTCGGCCAGGCCGTCGCGCGTAAGGTGGAAGGTGGGTCGTGATCCCGTCGACGGAGCAAAGCCGCGCGGACTACATCGCCGACCTCGTTGACCGCGGCCTCTATGCGGTCGAGACGGTGCTGATCGCGGGCCTGTCGCTGTTCGCGCTCGGCCTTGGTACGATGCAGGTTGTCCTGCGCTACGTGTTCAATACCGGCTTTCACTGGAACGAGGCGATCTTCGTCCTGGCGACCGTGACCGCGATGCTGGTGGCGGGCAGCCGCGCGGTGCGCCTGAACGCCCATGTCCGCGTCGACATCCTCGCAATGGTCCTGCCGGACGCAATCAGCCGCTGGATGGATCTTGCGGCGTATCTCGCCGCCTTCCTGCTCTGCGCGTTCTTCGCCTACACCGGGTATCTCTTCGTCGATTTCGCCATGGCGATGGGCACGGCGGCCCCCGATACCGGCATTAAGGACTGGATCGTCTATTCGGTGATGCCGCTAGCGATGCTGATGTTCTGCGTGCGCTACGTCCTGAAAATCCGGCTTGCGATGCTCGGTCGGGATCATGCCGAACAGAGTCACGAGGCCGCGCCATGACCGAACTTACCCTGATCAGTCTCTTTTTCGTGCTGATCGCGCTCGGGGCGCCCGTGGCGGTGTCGCTCGGCGGGGCCGTGGTGGTGACGATGCTCGCTCTGGACCCGATTCCGCTTGCGGTGGTCGGTCAGAAGATGTTCTCCAACCTCAATCACTACACCCTGATGGCGGTCCCGTTCTTCTTCTTCGCCTCGGCGCTGATGGAGACGGGCGGCCTCGTGCGGCGCCTGATAGACTTCGCCAATGCTCTCGTTGGACACTGGACCGGCGGGCTTGGCATCACGACGGTGCTGAGCTGCGTTTTCTTTGCCGCGATCTCGGGGTCGAGCCCGGCCACGGTCGCGGGGGTTGGGCGGATCATGTATCCTTCGCTGCTGCGCGATGGCTATACCAGCCGCTACGCGCTGGGTGCGTTGGTGACCGCCGGTTCCATCGGGATCCTCATCCCGCCGTCCATCCCGATGATCATCTACGGCTTTGTGACCGAAACCTCGGTCACGCGGCTATTCCTGGCCGGAGTTTTGCCGGGGCTGATCTACGGCGGCGGCATGATGCTCATGGCGCATATTCTCGCCCGCAAGGCAGGTGTGCCCAAACGACCCCGCATGGATTGGAGCCAACGTCGTGCGCCCGTGCTGTCGGCCCTGCCGGCCCTGTCCTTGCCGCTCATGATCCTCGTCGGGATCTACGGCCTGCCGTCCTTCGACATCCTCGGGTTATCATACGATGGCGGCGCGATCTTCACGCCTACCGAAGCCGCCGTGATGGCAACCCTGCTGGCCATCGTCATCGGGATGTTCGTCTACCGAGAATTGTCGCCCGGCGGGGTGGTCCGCACAATCGTCGGCGCGGCGCCCGCCGTCGGCATGATCTTCTTCATCACGACGAACGCGCTGCTTTTCGCGTTCTTCATCACCAAGATCGGCATCCCTGGCCTCGTCACCCGCTCCATCGTCGAAATGGGCCTCGAGCCGTGGCAGTTCCTGCTGTTGGTCAACGTGATTTTTCTGATCGTCGGGTTCTTCCTCGAAGGCGTCCCGACCGTACTGATGTTCGTGCCGGTGCTGTTTCCCGCCGCGCTGGAAATGGGGATCGACCCGATCCATTTCGGAATCATCGTCATCGTTAACATCGAGCTGGGCCTCGTGACCCCGCCTGTCGGGCTCAACCTTTTCGTCGGGGCAGGGGTCTCGAATCAGCCCGTCCTGGAAGTCTTCCGCGGCGCCCTGCCGTGGATGATCGTCACCGTCATCGTCCTGATGCTGGTGACATTCGTGCCGCAATTGTCGCTGTTCCTGCCGACGCTGGCCTACGGATAGCGCCACTAAGACCACCAAGAAACCGAATATCGGAGGAGAACCATGAAACAATTTGCATTCGCGACCGCGTTGTCGGCGCTCTCGCTCGCGGCGATGACCACCGGCGCGATCGCGCTCGACGTCGTCCTGTCGAACGACAACAACGGACTTGGCGTCAAGGGCAAGACCTTTGAACTGCTGAAATCCGAGATCGAGTCGCGCCTTGGCGACGGCGTCGATGTCGAGGTTCACCACAGCGGCGCCCTGTTCGACCAGAACACCCAGATCGCTGGCGTACAGCTCGGCTCGGCGCATATCATCTCGCCAACGTCGGGCATCTATGCGCCGACGGCGCCGGGCGTGACGGCGCTTACCCTGCCGTTTCTTCTGACCTCGCCCGAGCAGATTGAAACCGCGATGAACGACCCGGTCGTGCGCGAGGCCTTCGTGCCCGATCTCGAGGCCAAGAACATCGTTCCCGTCGCTCTCTGGATGAACGGCCCGCGTGAGTTGGCGTATCGCGGCTCGGAACCGATCCTCATGCCGGAGGACATGGAAGGCGTGAAGATCCGCGTCCAGAACGTGCCGTCCGACATCGCGGCAATGTCCGCCGTCGGTGCCAACGTCGTGGCGATGTCCTGGAGCGAGGTGCCCACTGCCCTGCAGCAGGGCGTGATCGACGCGGTCGAGCCGACAGCGAACGCACTGGCCGGCGCGGGCCTGATCGATATCGCCGATCAGATGACGCGGATCAGCTATCAGTATTCCTTCTATATCGTCGGCGCGAATAAGACCTGGTGGGACGGCATGTCCGACGAGGAGCGCAACGCCGTCGAGGAGGCGCTGGAGGTCGCGACTGCCTGGAACTGGGAAAACGCCGCCGCCGAGAACGTGAACGGCTACCAAGCGATGCGCGACGCAGGCAAGCCCGTGCATGAGCTCAACGCGGAACAGAAAGCCGCGTGGGCTGCGGCGATGCGGCCCGTGTGGGAGGAGTTCGGCATTCCGCTGGTCGGCGAAGAGGCAATGCACCGTCTGATCGAGATCGGCACCGAATGATCAGAAGTCGTAGAGCCGCGCGGGATTGTCGACCAGGATGGCCTGGCGGTCGCGCGGCTCGTCGAACCATTGCCTGATGGTAGCCAAAAGCTCCGTCGGGTCGAGATCGCGATACGGCGCGGGCTCGGGGTCGGCGACGGCGATACCGGAGTGATGAGGCGAATGCGGCCAGTCAGATCCCCAGACGATTCGCTCCGGGTTCGCTGCAAGGAGATCGCGCGCCAGCGTCGCGATCTCCTTGGTGGCCTCGGGCGGTGTCAGCCTGTACGTGCCCGAGACCTTGACCCAGCCACGGCCGCGCGACAGCAGGTCCATGATCACGCGTTCGGCCCCTCCGCCGCGGTGAACCGGCGACAGCAGTCCGAAATGATCGAAGACCACAGGAACCGGAAGGGCGCCCAGAACGGCGCCGAGCGCCTCGATAACGGCCGACGTCGTGAACAATTGCAGATGCCAGCCGTTGCGTGCGCAAAGCGTGGCAGCGGCCCGAAGGCTTTCCTGCGCGATGTCCGGGTCGTTCAGTCCAGTCGTGTTGAGGTTCACGCGGATGCCACGTACGCCCTTCGCGTGCAGAGCGTCCAGCGTCGCGCCGGGACACTCTGCCTGCAGCTGCACGACGCCGCGGCTGCATGGCCCCAGGGTTTCCATCGCGTCCAGCATGCAGGTATTTTCGGTCCCAAAGACGCTCATCTGCACCAGAACGATGCGGTCGGTGCCAACCCGGTCCATCATGGCGCGCATGTCTGCGGGACTCGCCTCCATCGGTGTGTAGGCGCGCGGAGAGACCATCGGGTAGCGCTGCGGCGTGCCCGCCACATGGGTATGACAATCGGTCGTGCCTTTGGGGGGGAAGGGCGGATGCGCCATGGTGGGTCGTCCTTCTTGCAACGCGGCTGGCTAATGCCGCAAAGTTTATCTCTATTTCGAAGGAAATGCCATGCCAACCAACGGTAACGAAATGATATTCGAGAAGGACCTCATGCCGCTTGCGGTCTCAGCCCTGATGTCCTTCGGTGTGCCCCGGTCATCGGCCGACGATTGCGCGCAGATCCTCGTGATGGCCGAAATGATGGGCCTGACCACGCATGGCGTCGGTCGCATCCTCTCGTATGGTGAACGGCTCGCCATCGGTGGCATCGACCCGGCTGCGGAATTCCGGGTCGATGCGCCGGGGCCCGCGATGCGCAGGATCGACGGGGCCAACGGTCTCGGGCCGTCCATCGGCTCTTGCGCCCTGCGCGAGGCGATGACCACTGCGCGGGACACCGGCATCGCCATCGTGTTCTGCGCCGGGTCGAACCATTTCGGCCCGATCGCGCCCTATGCGCTCATGGCCGCCGAGCAGGGCTTTGCTTCGTTGATCGCATCGAACGCCACGACGACGATCGCGCCCAGTGGCGGTCGCGAGGCACGCCTGGGCAACAACCCGATGGGGTTCGGTTTTCCCAATCCCGGCGGTCGGCCGATCATCCTCGACATGGCGATGTCCGTCGTCGCGCGGGCCAAGATCCGCGACGCGGAAAAGGCGGGGACGGCGATCCCAGAGGGTTGGGCGACCGATGCGGACGGGCACCCCACGACGGACCCGCGCGCCGCGCTCGACGGCTTTCTTCTGCCATTCGGTGGCTACAAGGGCTACGGCCTGTCTCTGTGCGTTGACATGCTGACCGGGCTGCTGTCCGGCGCGGCCTACCTCACACATGTGAAATCCTGGGTCGACGATCCCGAAGAGCCTCAAAACCTCGGGCATACCTTCATCCTGATCGACACAAAGCGCCTCTTTCCTGAGCGCGATCTTTCAGAGAAGATGAACGACTTTAGCACCTTGATCCACGACACGCCCGCCGCGGACCCGGCCAATCCCGTCCTCCTGCCGGGCGAGCGGGAATTGACCCGCATGGAGGCGGCACGCCAATCCGGCCTTGAGGTGAGCGCTGAGACATTGGCGAAACTGCGTGCGCTGGCCACGTAGCCCGCCACCTCGCCCGCAAGAAACCGCAAAAGAGACCCACGGAAGGAATGCCGCCATGACCCATGATGCCGTCGACACTACGATTCTCCAGGAGCTTGCCCCGACGGGCAAACTCCGGGCCGGGATAAACGTCGGAAACTTCCTGCTGGTGACCGGCAAGACGCCCAACGGCGATCCTGCGGGCGTCTCGCCCGATGTCGCCGCCGAGATCGCGCGCCGCCTCGGCGTGCCGCTCGAACTCGTCTCCTATCCGGATCCAGGACTGCTCTCCGACGCGGCAGGGCGAGGCGAATGGGATATCGGGAACATCGGCGCTGAGCCGCAGCGCGCCCGGACCATCGCCTTCACCGCCGCCTATTGCGAGATCCAGGCGACCTACCTCGTTCCGGAGGGGTCGCCAATCCGAACCCTCGAAGAGGTTGACCGCCCCGGAAACCGTATCGCGACCAAGGGCCGGGCTGCCTATGGCCTGTGGCTCGAGAACAACCTGCGTCACGCTGAGATCGTACGGACCGAGACGATCGACGACTCCTTCGACGCCTTCGTCGAGCAAGGACTCGAGGTGCTGGCCGGGTTGCGGCCACGGCTACTTTCCGACCTCGAACGCCTGCCGGGCGCCCGCATCCTCGACGGTCAATTCAGCGCCGTTCAGCAGGCGGTCGGTACGCCGTGCCGTAACGAGAACGGTGCCGCGTGGCTGGCGCCGGTGATCGAAGACATGAAGGCCTCCGGTTTGATTGCCGGGCTGATCGAGAAACACAGCGTGAAGGGCCTGAGCGTAGCACCGCCGGCCTGATCGGTGGGACTCTGACGCTACGGTCATGCGCCCCTCGAGCAGCCCCAGCGATCTTTGTCGTCGACAACGACCAAGGGGGCCAAAAGCTCTTCGGCAATGCCTGTATTCTTGGTGGAGGCAAGTTGGATTTCGAAACCACCTTGATTTGGCATCACATGCAACACAACCTCTACCGGCTTTGTCAGGTTGTTTTGGCGTGCCGCGAGCAAGGTGCTGCAACGTGATCATACCTCCATATCAGCAGCATAGTCGTTCCACAGGCTGAACGCATCAGCCCTGGCGTGGCGGTATGATGTTGCTGAAAGGCGATAGCGCTTTGGGCGGAAGATGGTGGCGGTTTGATCATGGACGGACAGAAATCGCTGCGCATGGCGCGGAGATTTGAAGCGGCCTACGATCTTTTCACATCGTCTCGTGTGTACGGGATCTCATACCAACGGCCTCGGCCTGTGACTTCCGTGGGGCAGTGTTGCACAGATCGCTTGCAACTCGGAACGGGCCCTACCCGAAACGGTCCTCAGGCGGTGCGTTCGAAACTTGGGCGGCCAAGTCC
>JAGXGV010000014.1 GCA_024636635.1 Puniceibacterium sp. | reverse complement strand
GCTGGCCCCTGAACCCTGGGGGCAGGTTGACGACATTTCCATCGACTATGCGGTGATGGAAAAAGCGGAGAACCTGAGCGTTGTGCCATACGGCGGCGCATGGTCCGATCTGGGCGGCTGGGACGCTGTCTGGCGCGAAACCGGACCGGACGGTGACGGCGTGGTGACCTCTGTGTCGGCCACGGCGATTGATTGCCACGACACGCTGCTGCGCGCCGAAGAGCCGCACCAGCAGCTGGTCGGCATCGGTCTGCGCGACATCATCGCGGTGGCCATGCCCGACGCGGTGCTGGTGGCGCACAAGGACCGCGCGCAGGACGTGAAACTGGCGGTGGCCGCGCTGAAGAAAAAGGGGGTGGCCCAGGCCGAGACCCTGCCGCGCGATTATCGCCCCTGGGGCTGGTTCGAAAGCCTGGTGGTGGGGTCACGGTTCCAGGTCAAACGCATCGTGGTACACCCCGGTGCGGCGCTGTCCCTGCAAAGCCATCACCACCGCGCCGAACACTGGATCGTGGTTGAAGGCACCGCCAAGGTGACCGTCGATGCGGAGGTGAAACTGGTGAGCGAGAACCAGTCGGTTTATATCCCGCTGGGCGCCGTGCACCGGATGGAGAACCCCGGCAAGGTGCCCATGGTGCTGATCGAGGTGCAGACCGGCAGCTATCTGGGTGAGGACGACATCATCCGCTACGAAGACGTCTACGCCCGCAGCTAAGAGTGGCCCTGAACTCATGCGATGTGCATAAGCACCAAAAAAGGGGCCGTAATCTGCTTCGCGGACTCCCTTGCTTGTGTATTTTATACTGGAATGCTCGAGCCATATTTGCCACAAGGCGAGCAGGCAGTGACAAGGGCAGTGTATGCAAATCCAAGAAACCGCGCTTTCCGGCGTGTTCCTTCTGACACCCGAGCAGCATGGCGATGCGAGGGGCTTCTTCTCGGAATTCTGGAACGACCGACAGCTGCCGATTCCGGCCAGGTTCCTGCGCGACTTTGCCACCCGTTCGCCCAATACCGAGATCGTCTACAAGTGTTCGGGTTATTATTCCACCAAGTGCGACGGCGCTGGGATAGCTGCGGCATCGACTGGGGTGTCGACTGTGGCTTTGACGGCACGCCGGTCCTGTCGGCCAAGGACGCCGCTGCGCCCGCGCTGGCCCATTTCACCTCGCCCTTCACCTGGGAGGGCTGAGGGATGAAGCTTCTGGTCACCGGCGGCGCCGGCTTCATCGGCTCCGCCGTGGTGCGGCTGGCGATCGCGCGCGGCTATGCGGTGGTCAATCTTGACGCGCTGACCTATGCCGCCTGTCTCGACAACGTGGCCTCCGTGGCCGACAGCCCGAACTATGCCTTCGTTCACGCCGACATCTGCGACCGCGCGGCGCTGGATGTCGTCTTTGCGCAGCATGAACCGGACGCGGTGATGCACCTGGCCGCGGAATCCCATGTGGACCGCTCCATCGACGGCCCCGGCACCTTCATCGAAACCAACGTGCTGGGCACCTTCCACCTGCTCGAGGCGGCGCGCGCTTATTGGGTGGGTCGCGACAGGCCGCAGGATTTCCGCTTTCACCACATCTCGACCGACGAGGTGTTCGGCTCGCTTGGCCCCACCGGGCAGTTCACCGAAACCACGCCCTATGATCCGCGCTCGCCCTATTCCGCCTCCAAGGCCGGTTCCGACCATCTGGTGCGCGCCTGGGGTGAAACCTACGGCCTGCCGGTGGTGCTGACCAACTGTTCCAACAATTACGGCCCCTATCATTTCCCCGAAAAGCTGGTGCCGGTGGTGATCCTGAACGCGCTGGCGGGCAGACCGATCCCGATCTACGGCGCCGGGGCGAACGTGCGCGACTGGCTCTATGTCGAGGATCACGCCGATGCGCTGCTGCTGGTGCTGGAACAGGGCGCCCTGGGGCAAAGCTACAACATCGGCGGCGAAAACGAGCGCAGCAATCTCGACCTCGTGCGCACGATCTGCGCCCTGCTCGACGCGAAGCGTCCGCGCGACGCGGGGTCCTACGGCGATCTCATCAGCTTCGTGGCCGACCGTCCGGGGCATGACGCGCGCTATGCCATCGACCCGACCCGCATCCGCGACGAACTGGGCTGGCGGCCGTCGGTAACGGTCGAGGAAGGGCTGGACAAGACGGTGCAATGGTATCTCGACAACGAAGCCTGGTGGCGGGCCTTGCAGGACCGCGACGGTGTGGGTCAACGGCTGGGCACGGCATGACCGCCCCGGCAGCGGCCCTGCTGCGAGACTTCCCGGCAGCGGTCCGGGGGCCACGGTTCCCATCGGCGCGGATCTGTGAGAGGGCAGGGGCATGAAGATTCTGATGTTCGGCCGGACCGGCCAGGTGGCGTGTGAAGTCCTGCGCCAGGCCGATGCCGACGCCCTCGGGCGCGGGATGGAAGTGATCGCGCTGGGGCGCGAGGGGGCGGATCTTTCCGACCCCGGGGCCTGCGCCGCCGCGATCGCCGCGC
The DNA here is from genome assembly GCA_024636635.1 of Puniceibacterium sp. Taxonomy (GTDB): domain Bacteria; phylum Pseudomonadota; class Alphaproteobacteria; order Rhodobacterales; family Rhodobacteraceae; genus Puniceibacterium. Next base: position 4,228 of record JAGXGV010000014.1, on the reverse strand, counting down.
ACCGGCCCGGGGCGGTGATCAACGCCGCCGCCTGGACCGCCGTCGACAGCGCCGAGGCCGAAGAGGCCGCCGCCCATGTGATCAATGCGCAAGCACCCGGCGCCATGGCGCGGGCCTGCGCGGATCTGGACATTCCCTTCGTCCATATCTCGACCGATTACGTCTTTGACGGCTCGGGCGCGGCACCCTGGCGCGAAAGTGACCCTGTTGCACCGCAGAATGCCTATGGCCGCACCAAGCTTGCCGGTGAACGGGCAGTGACGGCGGCGGGCGGGGCCCATGCCATCCTGCGCACCTCCTGGGTGTTTTCGGCGCATGGCGCGAATTTCGTCAAGACCATGCTGCGCCTGTCGCAGACCCGCGATGCGCTGAACGTGGTGGACGACCAGATCGGCGGCCCGACGCCTGCGGATGCCATCGCCGCCGCCTGCCTGACCATCGCCGCACGGCTGGCGCAGGACAGGTCCGGATCCGGCCTTTACCATTTCGGCGGCCAGCCTGCGGTCAGCTGGGCCGGTTTCGCCCGCGCGATCTTTGAACGGGCCGGGCGGGACGTGGCCGTGACCGGCATTCCCACGACAGACTATCCCACCCCCGCGGCGCGCCCGCTCAATTCTCGGCTCGATTGCGCCGCAGTAATGACGGCTTTCGGGATCACAGCCCCGGACTGGCAGGCCGGGCTGGACCGGGTGCTGAAGGATCTGGAGGCAGAGACATGACCAAACCCCGCAAGGGCATCATTCTGGCCGGCGGCTCGGGCACGCGGCTGTATCCCGTGACCATGGGCATCAGCAAGCAGCTGCTGCCGGTCTATGACAAGCCGATGATCCACTACCCGATCTCGGCGCTGATGCTGGCGGGCATCCGCGAGATCTGCGTCATCACCACGCCGCAGGATCAGGACCAGTTCCGCCGCGTGCTGGGGGACGGGTCGCAATGGGGGCTGGATTTCACCTATGTGGTGCAGCCCTCCCCCGATGGCCTTGCGCAGGCCTATCTTCTGGCCGAGGCGTTCCTTGATGGCGCGCCCTCGGCGCTGGTGCTGGGGGACAACATCTTTTACGGCCACGGCCTGCCCGACCAGCTGGCCGCGGCAGATGCCAAGACCACGGGCGGCACGGTGTTCGGCTACCGCGTCGCCGATCCGGAACGCTACGGCGTGGTGGATTTCGACGACCGGGGCCAGGCCGTGTCGATCGTTGAAAAACCCAAGGTGCCCGCCTCGAACTATGCCGTGACCGGGCTCTATTTCCTCGACGGCGACGCCCCGGCACGGGCGCGCACCGTCACCCCCTCGGCGCGCGGTGAGCTCGAGATCACCACCCTGCTGGAAATGTACCTGCACGACGGATTGCTGTCGGTCGAACTGATGGGGCGGGGCTATGCCTGGCTTGACACCGGCACCCACGGCAGCCTGCTGGATGCGGGCAATTTTGTGCGCACGCTGGAACGCCGACAGGGCCAGCAGGTCGGCTGTCTTGAAGAGATCGCCTTTGCCCAGGGCTGGATTGACGAAGCGGCGCTGATGGAGCGGGCCGCGCTGTTTTCCAAGAACGACTATGGCACCTACCTTGCGAACCTGCCGGCCCAGAGCCGCCGTCAGCCCTGACCGGCAGATGGCACGCGACGCTCTCCGGGCTGGAACAGAGCCGCATATCGGCATCCTGCTGGCGGTCTACAACGGCGGCAGCCACCTGCGCGGACAGCTTGACAGCATCGCGGGCCAAGACCATTCCGACTGGCAGATACTGGCCAGCGACGACGGATCGAGCGATGGCAGCCTTTCGGAGCTCGACCGCTTTGCCGGGACGCACCGCCTGACCCGGCTTGACGGGCCACGCCGGGGCAATTCGGCCGACAACTTCCTGGCGCTGATGCGCCGCTGCGGCGATCACCTGCCCTCGGACGCATGGATCGCGTTCAGCGACCAGGACGACATCTGGCTGCCCGACAAGCTGTCGCGCGGCGTTGCGGCGCTGCGCGATCTGCCCGACGGACAGCCCGGACTGTATTGCAGCCGCACCTGGATCACCGACGAGACGCTGAGCACGCGGCGCAAGTCGATGCCGCGCCCGCGCCCCACGGGATTCCGCAACGCGCTGGTGCAGAACATCGCCTCGGGCAACACCATCCTGCTGAACCCGGCGGCGGCGCGCCTGGTGCGGGCGGCGGCGGACGAGGTGACGCAGGTCGTGGTGCATGACTGGTGGCTCTACCAGATCGTCACCGGCGCGGGCGGCTGGATCGCCCATGACGACGCACCCTCGCTGCTTTACCGCCAGCACGGGGTGAACCAGATCGGCGCCAACGACACCACGCTGGCCCGTATCCGGCGGGTGCGCCAGCTGTTGCGCGGCGATTTCCGTGAATGGAACCGGATCAACATCGCCGCCCTCGGTGCCTCGGCGCACCGGCTCACGCCGCAGAACCGTGCCCGGCTCGACGCCTTTGCCGAACTGCACGAGGCGGGGCTCTGGGGCCGCCTGTCGGGCCTCGCACGGATGCGGCTTTACCGGCAGAGCAGGGCCAGCACGATCGCGCTGTGGGTGTCGGCGCTGCTGGGTCGGCTGTGAGAGAAGGCTGTTCCAGACAACCAAGCCTGAATTTCTTTCACTATTTCATATAGGCCACTATACACATGCTGCATAATTTTGCGTACCTCTGCCTCAGTCGCGTGCCTTGGTCAGGTCGTCGATGGCGCGCAGCCCTTTCAGCATCTGCCCCAGCCGGTCGATGGGCACCATGTTGGGTCCGTCCGACGGCGCGTTGTCCGGATCCTCGTGGGTTTCGATGAACACCGCCGCGGCGCCGACGGCCAGCGCGGCACGCGCCAGCGGTTCGACATATTGCCGCTGCCCGCCGGACGACGTGCCCTGCCCGCCGGGCAATTGCACCGAATGGGTGGCGTCCATCACCACCGGATAGCCCGTCTCGGCCATGATCGGGAGCGAGCGCATGTCCGACACCAGCATGTTGTAACCAAAGCTCGCGCCGCGTTCGCACAGCAGGATACGCTCGTTCCCGGTGCTGGCGATCTTGGCCGCCACATGGGCCATGTCCCAGGGGGCCAGAAACTGGCCTTTCTTGACGTTGATCGCAGCACCCGTTTCGCCTGCCGCCAGCAGCAGGTCGGTCTGGCGGCTCAGGAACGCGGGGATCTGAAGCACATCGACCACCTTGGCCACCGGGGCGCAGTGGTCGGGCGCATGCACATCCGTCAGCACCGGACAGCCGAATTCGGCCTTGATCGCGGCGAGGATGTCCAGGCCCGCCTCCATGCCCAGCCCCCGCTTGCCCCCCAGCGAGGACCGGTTGGCCTTGTCATAGCTGCCCTTGAAGATCCAGGGCGTGCGCGCGGCCTCTGCGGCCTCGGCGATGCGGCGCGCCAACATGCGGGCATGCTCCAGGCTTTCCAGCTGGCAGGGGCCTGCGATCAGCACGAAAGGCGCATCGTTTGCGACCCTGATGTGCCCGATAGAGACTGTTTTTGCGTCTGTCATGGCTGTCCTTCCCGGGCCAGCACCGCCTCGATGCGGGCCACGTCGATGGGGTTGTTGAGTTCCCAGAACACCCGCCCGCGGCCCTGAACTGCGACGCAGGTGACGGGGGTGCCGTTTTCCAGGAACCGCAGCTGTTCCAGCCCCTCGGCGCGTTCCAGCGGCCCCTCGGGCCAGTTGGCATAGGCGGTCAGGGCTGCGGGGCGGTAGCCGTAGACACCCACATGGTGCCAGACCTCGGGCGGGGTTTCCAGCGAGCCGACGTAAGGCAGCACTTCTTTCGAGAAATAGAGCGCACTGCCATCGGCGCGCATCACCGCCGTGGTGCCGCCGACACGGCCCCCCCGCCGGTCATGGACAAAATTCGCCAGCGTTTCCGCGTCGCATTTCAGCACCGGGGTCGCCATCTGCACGGCAGGGTCTGCCGCCATGCGGTCGATCAGCGCCTGAACGAACCACGCCGGCGTCAGCGGCGCGTCGCCTTGCAGGTTGATCACGATATCGGGGCGCGTGTCCAGCTGCGCCAACCCCTCGGCGCAACGTTCCGTGCCGTTGCGCGCTGCCGCGCTGGTCATCAGAACGTTGGCGCCAAAGCCGCGCGCGACCGTGCCGATGCGGTCGTCATCGGTCAGCACATGGACCGCATCCGCGCCCTGCACGGACATCGCCGCCTCCCAGCTGCGCTGGATCAGGGTCTTTTTCACGCCCGTGGCACCGGTCAGTTCTACCAG
>JAGXGV010000132.1 GCA_024636635.1 Puniceibacterium sp. | reverse complement strand
TCGGAGATGTGTATAAGAGACAGCCGTGGGATGAGTTTCCCCACGCAGAATCCATCCTGCGCCCGGTAGCAAGAGGGTCAAGTCAGAACCTCAAATCCAACTGCGATTCCCCTGCACCATCCCGTGGAACACGCAGGGAGCGGGCTTTGCAAAGTTGCGAATTGTGGGCGCCATTCGTGATGCGACCGGTTGTGGACGGTAAGGTCTGAGGCATGATGCGCAAAGTCCCCACAGGGCAGAGCATGACGAACTCCATTCAATCGCCGCCATTGCGGCCGGAAAGCCAGTAAATCAGCCAGAAATGGCAAGCCTTGTTCTCCAAAGCGCTATCGGGCCGCAATCTTCGCGATGACGGAGCCATTGACCAGGCGATACCTGTTAGACGGCATTTAACACGTTGGGTGTAACAGAGGTTCTATTATCGGACACTGACTGGTTTTTACCACCCGCTTTGGCTTGGTACAATGATTTGTCAGCAGCCTCGAACGCAGCTTTCAATCTCTGAGGCTTCCGACTCCAACTCACGCCGATGCTCACTGTTAACCTCAAATCAAGATCAATTTCTTCTTTCCCAAACTTGGATACGGAGGCATGGATTCGATCAACTATCGTTGTCACATCGCCGACACCTATATCAGGCAGGCAGAGGACGAACTCGTCTCCCCCAAAGCGGGCGGAAAGATCGCCATCACGAATGCTGCGTTGAAGGATTTTGCAAACGCCAACCAAGGCTTTGTCGCCAATAGCATGCCCATAGGTGTCGTTGACGTCCTTGAAGTCGTCCAGGTCAATAAGAATGAATGCTATGCATGAAGATGTGTGAGAAAAAATAGAGGTCTCGTACTCCTTCTCAAAAGCGCGACGGTTCATCGCGCCGGTCAACGGGTCGAATAAGGCATGAGCGAGCAGTTCCCGCTCTCTTTCTTCTTGATCGCGGTGACGTTGAAGCAAGCCTCCCAGAATCATCGCGCCTATTATATTCGTCAGAATCAGGATTGGAACTGCTGTGGTGAAAATGTCCAGCCAATGATCACGAGGCAGTAAGAACGTAGAGAGGTAAGACAGGCTGATGGTCAAACCGAGCATTATGAAGTGCACTTGACGCTTGCGCACCAAATTCCGGGTATAATGCCTCCAGACGAGTCCTGCACATCCAGCGACAAAAAGCGAAATAACGCAAACGTTGGCCGATGGAGCTGCTTCATAATATCTGGTGACTGCAGCAATAAGAAGAGTAATGATGAAAGCCAGCGGGCCAAAGATCGCAGCGGAAATGCCAACAAATAGGTTGCGTGGATCATTCTGGATCCCGCTCACTTGCATAATCGGTTGAAGGAAAGAAAATATAGCACCCACACCAAGAATCATGCCGAAAAGTATTTTTTGAACCATGCTGTGGGAAGTCAGTTTGAACGCCCCATAAAAGGCTACCGCTATTAGCGCCATCAATCCGGCCAAGTTCAGTATAGATATGAAATACTGAAATGTCATTTCACAGTATTTCGAGCACACTGAATTCCTGCGGTTCTGAACGTCGTCGAGTGTCGGCGTGCACGGCGTTTGGAGAACATCATGACGGGATCCTTCACTTACTATACTTTTCGTTCTGTTGAGGCTGAAAAGAATACGCAGGACCGAATTTTATCATTTGCGCTAATTTAGTCATGTTTCACGACTGCTGCAAACTGACCAGACGGACAGGTTCACGACTGCTGCAAACTGGCCAGATGGACAGGGTCGCGTCTGCTGTTCTCGGGCGATCGGTTGCTGCATTTAATTGACGAGCCCTTCAAAAGCGTAGGTCTGATTGGACGTCACGCGACGACGAAGCTGATCTCCGACCGTCTGCAATGGGCTGGCTCCGACCATCCGTCGCGCCGGGCGTGACAGTCCGGGCATGACCGAAGTTCTCGCAAGAGAAAGTGGCACCGAAGTTCGAAAAGCGGGTGAGGTGTTGGCGGAAAGCCGCGTAAGAGCCGTGCCAGGTCATGACATTGCGCCTTCTTGGGTTGGGTCAGTCGCGAAGTTCAATCAACGCTTTGGCAAGGGGCTCTGCCCCCGCCCGCCTTTGGCGGACTCCCCCCGGGGTATTTGTGAAAAGAAGAAACCGGGATGTCGGGCCGTCCGGGACGGTTCAGCGCGGGAGGTTATCTTCTTCTTCGGTCTGAAGGCTCAGCCAGTCGCGGAATTTTGTCAGGGCGGGGCCTGGGGCGCGGTCCTGCGGCCAAACCAGGTGGTAGGCGCCGAGGTTGACCGGTGCGGTGTCGGTCGCACGCTTCAGGGTTCCTGACAGCAGTTCGGTTTCGATCAGGTAATCCGGCAGCAGCGCGACCCCGAGCCCGTGCAGAGCACCCTGGATGATCGTCGTGAACTGGTCGAAGGTCGTGCCGGGCAGGGCGCCGGGATCGGGGCCGTGCAGGCAGAACCAGTCGCGCCAGGCGTCGGGACGGGTCTGGATATGCAGCAGCGGCAGTCTGGCGAGCTGCGCGATCCGGGCGGGGCCATCTGGCAGCAGAGCCGCGGCACAGACAGGCAGTACCTGTTCGCGCATCAGCAGCAGGCTGTCTGTGCCGGTCCAGTCGGCGCCGAAATGGATAGCTGCATCAAAGGGTTCCGCCGCGAAGCTGAAGGGTTTCAGCCGGGTGGTGAGATTGATTGTCACCTCGGGGTGGCGGCGGGCAAAATCAGGAAGGCGGGGCACCAGCCAGCGCATTCCGAAGCTGGGCAGGATCGCAAGACTGAGGCTGCCACCGACGGGATTGACCCGCAGCGCCATCGAGGCATTGGCGATCGATCCCAGGGCCGTGCGGATCGTGGCGGCATAGACCTTTGCTTCGGCGGTCAGTTGCAGGCTGCGTTTCTCGCGGATCAGCAGCGGCAGCCCCAGGTGATCCTCGAGCGTCTGGAGCTGGCGGCTGACCGCGCTCTGGCTGAGCGCGAGTTCCTGCGCGGCGGCGGTTGCGGTGCCCAGGCGGTCGAGCGCCTCGAGCGCGCGCAGAGCGGCAAGCGGGGGCAGCAGGCGGCGAGAGAGGGACATATATGAGGTTTCCGCATGAACTCTTGCGATATTGTCGATTTTACTTGCGAAAGTTGCAAGTTAAACTGAGGCAAATGTGGGAGACATGACATGAACGAGATGAGCACACCGGTCCCGAAGCTGAAACCAAAGGATGCCCCGAACCTTGGGCCGTTTGATTGGGCCGATCCTTTCCGGCTGGTCGATCAGCTGGATGAGGACGAGGTGATGATTGCCGACAGCTCCCGGTCCTATGCCCGGGAAAAGCTGCAACCGCGCGTGATTGCCGCCTATAACGAGGAAAAGGTCGAGCCGGAAATCTTTGCCGAAATGGGTGAAATGGGGCTTCTGGGTATCACCGTGCCCGAGGAATATGGCGGATTGGGATCATCTTATGTGGCCTACGGTCTGGTCGCACGCGAAATCGAGCGGGTCGATTCCGGTTACCGGTCGATGATGTCGGTCCAGTCAAGCCTGGTGATGTATCCGATCTATGCCTACGGTTCGGAAGAGCAGCGGCAGAAATACCTGCCCAAACTTGCAAGCGGCGCATGGATCGGCTGTTTCGGCCTGACCGAGCCGGATGCCGGGTCCGACCCTGCGGGAATGAAGACGCGGGCGGTGAAGACCGAGGGCGGCTACCGGATTTCCGGTTCCAAGATGTGGATATCGAATTCGCCGATTGCCGACGTGTTCGTGATCTGGGCCAAGTCCGAGGCGCATGACGGCAAGATCCGCGGCTTTGTGCTTGAAAAGGGCATGAAGGGTCTGTCGGCGCCCAAGGTTGGCAACAAGCTGTCGCTGCGGGCCTCTGTCACAGGTGAGATCGTGATGGACAATGTCGAAGTGGGCGAGGAAGCGCTTTTGCCGCATGTTCAAGGGCTTAAAGGGCCTTTTGGATGTCTCAACCGGGCGCGATACGGGATTTCCTGGGGTGTGATGGGCGCGGCCGAGTTCTGCTGGCAGGCGGCGCGCGGCTATGGTCTGGACCGCAAGCAGTTCGGTCGGCCACTGGCGCAGACCCAGCTGTTTCAAAAGAAGCTGGCAGACATGCAGACCGAGATTTCGCTGGGGCTTCAGGCGTCGTTGCGGGTTGGGCGTCTGATGGACGAGGCGAAGGGCGCGCCCGAAATGATCAGCCTGATCAAGCGCAACAATTGCGGCAAGGCACTGGATATCGCCCGGATGGCGCGGGACATGCATGGTGGCAACGGGATTTCGGCGGAGTTCCAGGTGATCCGCCACATGGTCAACCTTGAGACGGTGAACACCTATGAGGGCACGCATGATGTGCATGCGCTGATCCTTGGGCGGGCTCAGACAGGATTGCAGGCGTTTTTCTGATACGGCTTCTGCACTTGTGCGACAGAGCTGATGTGCGGTGCCCGGGTCGGGTGCCGCATTTTGGGTATTTATGAAAAGAAGAAACCTGGGGTTGGCCGGAATTTGCGGCATTGGTCATGGCGAGCGATCTGGTGCAGTACTGTAAGGTTGGCGCTTTCTGGCGGATGGGTTTCGTGCCGGGGCCATCCGGTAGCGAAACGGGTGTGGCGTTGAAATAGGGAGTGCCTTGAAGTTGTGAGCGTATGTCGTATAATCAGTATTATGTTGTTTAATTAGGTCTGCAAGGTCGTATCCGGGGCCAAAACTCAGGATGATGCCTTCTGAGACCCGACATGTCCGGTTTGCGCAGCGCGCAAGCGGTTCAGTGCGCATGACAGCGCGGTCCGGATCTGTGATGCACCCTGTCGCACTATGACGGACCGTGGCATTTGCCCGAGCGCAAAAGTTGCCCTGTGCCCGAGCGCAAGAGCTGTATTGAAAGGTTGCCTGTTGCGGCCAGAGTTCTTGCGTTGTCGGGTGATACCCTGCATCTGGACAGAAGCGGTCCTGGCGGTCACTTTGGTGACAATGACCTGGAGGTCACTTTGGCGACAATGACAGGACGATGAACATGCGCTCGATGCTGATACTGAATGGACCCAACCTGAACCTGCTTGGTACGCGGCAGCCAGAGATCTACGGATCGACGACGCTGTCGGATATCGAGGCGATGTGTCGGGCGCATGGCGAACGGATCGGCGTGACGCTCGACTTTGTTCAGAGCAATCACGAAGGGGTCCTGATCGACGCGCTGCACGCTGCGCGGCGCAGCAAGGATGGCGCGATCCTGAACGCGGGCGCCTATACGCATACGTCGATTGCGCTGATGGATGCGGTCCGTTCCGCCGAATTGCCGGTGGTCGAGCTACACCTGTCCAACATCCATGCCCGCGAAAGCTATCGCCATCATTCCTACATCTCGCCGGTCGCCATCGGGCTGATCTGCGGTTTCGGGGCGCGCGGCTATACTTTGGCGATGGATGCGCTTTTCAGTCATCTGGAGGGGTTCGGATGACACCGGCGCTGAGCAGAGAACTGACCGAGCTGACCAATGCCGGAAGCATCGAACTGCTCTGGGCGCGGCATTGCAGCAATATGGCCTCTTACGGGTTTGACCGGCTGCTGTATGGCTTTACCCGGTTCCGCACACCCAATTCGCTGGGCGATCCAAACGATTTTGTGCTGCTGACCAATCATCAGCCAAGCTATATGGATGTCTTCATCGGCGAAGCGCTGTATCACCACGCACCGATGGTGAAATGGGCGCTGGAGCATGAGGGATCGTGCAGCTGGCAGGTTCTGGCGGACATGATCCAGGGCGACACCCTGACCCGGGACGAACGGCGGGTGTTCGAATTCAATATCTCCCAAGGGGTTACGGCCGGTTATTCGATCAGTTTCCGGTCGGTGTCGGCGCGGGCCAAGGGTGCCATCGCGCTGACCGCGACGGCGGGCACGCCACAGGCCGAGGTCGATGCGCTCTGGTCCGAACATGGTGGCGACATCGTGCTGATGAACAACATCGTGCACCTCAAGATCCTGACCCTGCCCTATACGCCGCCCAACCAGGCGCTGACGAAACGCCAGCGCGAGGCGCTGGAATGGGTGGGCAACGGCAAGACCATGCAGGATATCGCACAGATCATGGGGCTGACGCAGGCAACCATCGAAAAGCACCTGCGGCTGGCCCGCGAGGCGCTGAACGTCGAAACCACTGCGCAGGCGGTGATGAAGGCGACGTTCCAGAATCAGATGTTCATCCTCGAAGCCTGAAATCCGGGGGTTCCGGCGGTGCTTGCGTGAACCCTGCGTGAAAAAACTCTTGTTTGCGCACGAATGATGCAAGGTCAGGAAATCCAGACTTCCGCAGCGTCACTTTCCTTGGCAAGGTGTGATTGTTCCGTGAGTGGTAGCATTAGCTGTTGGAATAAGGATTATGAACCCCTTGTGATTTCAAGGCTCTTCAGGATCTTGCATTAAAGTGTTGCCGGTCGCTGCGGGTATTTTCGCGTGGCGGTCGGCAAGCCCGGAGCTGTCCCCAGTTCATCCCCAATGTCTCGGGGGATACTTCGGGAACAAGCGGAGTCGCCTTTACGGGCGGCTCCGTTTTCGTTTTGTCGGTGCTGTAGATTTTGTAGATTTTGGGGGCTGACCCGGTGCGGGGCCGTATTGCGGGGCCGGATTGACCGGACCCGAAAAGCAAAACGCGCGCCGACCTGCCCAGGCCGACGCGCATCTGTAGCGTCTGGCGGGGCCGGGGCCCCTGCCCCGTTCAGCCCTTGGCGGTCTTCGCGACTTCGGCGGCGAAATCCTCGACGACCCTTTCGATGCCTTCACCGACTTCAAGACGCACAAAACCTGTGATCTCGGCACCGGCCTCCTTGGCGGCGGCGGCCACGGTCAGGTCCGGGTTTACGACGAATGCCTGTCCCAGAAGCGTCACTTCGGCCATGAACTTGGCCATGCGTCCGACGATCATCTTTTCGATCACCGCGTCGGGTTTGCCGGATTCCCGCGCGATGTCGATCTGCACCTGACGTTCCTTTTCCACCACGGCCGGGTCAAGATCAGCCTCGGACAGCGAGGCGGGGTTGGCGGCGGCAATGTGCATTGCGACCTGACGGCCGAAGGATTCGTTTCCTCCGGTCAAAGCGACCAGCACGCCGATCTTGCCCATGCCATCGGCGGCGGCGTTGTGGACGTAGGACACGACCGTTTCGCCGGTCAACTTTGCCATGCGGCGGACCGACATGTTTTCACCGATGGTGGCGATCTTCGAGGTGATCTCGTCCTGGACGGTCTTGCCGCCGATGTCTGCCGCCATCAGGCTTTCAAGAGTGTCGACCTTGACAGCAGCGGCGGAAATGTCGCCAACCATTTTCTGGAAATCGGAATTCTTGCCGACAAAATCGGTTTCAGAGTTCACTTCGACGGCGACGCCGGTGTTGCCGGTGACCGCGACGGAGACAAGGCCCTCGGCGGCGGTGCGGCCGGCCTTCTTGGCGGCCTTGGCCAGACCCTTGGTGCGCAGCCAGTCTACGGCGGCGTCCATGTCGCCGTCGGTTTCGGTCAGCGCCTTCTTGGCGTCCATCATGCCTGCGCCGGTCATTTCGCGCAGTTCTTTCACCTGGGATGCTGTGATCGCCATTTGCGGCTCTCCTCGTCTGGAATTGCGGATCGGGACGACCCTTGGGGGCCGTCCCGGGACGGCCCTCGGGACCGTCCGCTCATGTCATGTCATCATGTCGCTTTTGCGACAGACGGCGCTCAGGCTTCGGCGACGGCCTCTTCGGCGGGCGCTTCTTCAAGCGCGCCGATATCGACACCGGCCGCACCCATCTGCGCGGTCATGCCGTCAAGCGCCGCGCGCGACACCAGATCGCAATACAACGAGATGGCGCGGGCCGCGTCGTCGTTGCCGGGGATGATGTAATCCACACCGTCAGGCGAGCAGTTGGTATCGACGATGGCGACGATCGGAATCCCCAACTTCTTGGCTTCGGCGACGGCAAGCGCTTCTTTCTTGACGTCGATGACGAACAGCAGGTCAGGAACGCCGCCCATTTCGCGGATACCGCCAAGGGACGCCTGAAGCTTGGTCTGGTCGCGTTCCATGCCAAGGCGCTCTTTCTTGGTCAGGCCCTCAAAGCCCTGTTCCATCTGTTCGTCGATCTGCTTGAGCCGCTGGATCGACTTGGACACGGTCTGCCAGTTGGTCAGCGTGCCGCCCAGCCAACGGTGGTTCATGTAATACTGCGCGCACTTTTCAGCGGCTTCGGCGATCGACTGCTGCGCCTGACGCTTGGTGCCGACGAACAGCACGCGCCCGCCCTTGGCGGTGGTCTCGCGGATGACGTTCAGCGCGGCGTCCAGCATGGGCACGGTCTGCGTCAGGTCCATGATGTGGATGCCGTTGCGCGCGCCGTAGATGAACTCGCCCATACGGGGGTTCCAGCGCTGCGTCTGGTGGCCGAAGTGCACGCCAGCCTCAAGCAGCTGTCGCATGTTGAACTCGGGAAGAGCCATGGTCTTATCCTTTCCGGTTTACGCCTTGGCGGGGGTGCGTGCGCGGATGCGCCAACCGGTGGACAACCGGGGATGTCTCCCCCGGCGGCCCGACCCCGCCTGCGGGATTGAGTGGGGCGCTGATAGCGGGGTTTGCGGCGGGGCGCAAGGGCCCCCGACCAGAGCGCAGAACCGCGCGATGCCTCTGCGGCGCGCGAAAAGGCGCCTTTCGCCGCGCCGCAGGCCGGATTTGCATCATGGCCCGCAAGCACGCGAAATCATACTGCGGTTTCCAGCTTTGCTGCGATAATACGCGGTGCGCCCAACGTGCCGCAGCACCCCGGCCCCGTCAAAGAAAGACCCGCTCGACAAACCAGTAGGACCCCACCAGCGCGATGCCGACCGAAGCGGGAATGGCGACGTAGGTCCGGTACGCCCCGAGCTGGTCTACGCGGGTGGCGGCCAGCACGCAGAACAGCGACACCATCGCCAGCGGCCACAGGAAGACCGGCGCCCCGGCGCCCATAACCGCGACAAAGCGGGGCCCGTTCATCAGCCAGCCAAGGGCGATCAGTCCAAGCGCAAGCACGACGTAGAACACCTGCCCGGTACGCGGCGTCGTCTCGTTCTCGCCCACCCGCAAGGCGACAAGGAGCAGCAGAAAGGCCAGCGCGATCACGGTAAGCTGGCCCAGCTCCACGCCCAGGTTGAAGCCGATCAGTGCCGGAAGGAACTGTCCTTCCGGCAGGCCGAATTCACCCAGCACAGAGGCAAAGCCAAGCCCGTGCAGCAGACCGAACAGGAACACGAACACCGGACGCCACCGGCTGAGCCCGTCCGAGAGGATGTTCTCGATGGCGACAAAGACGATCGAGGCCGCGATCAGCGGCTCGACGATGGCCGCGGGAACGGTGACCCAGCCCATCGCCCCCAGGGCCAGCGTCACGGTATGCGCAAGCGTGAAGGCCGATACCTGCCAGAGCAGCGGTACGATCTGGGTCGACAGGAAGAACAGGCCCAGCACGAACAGGATGTGGTCCAGCCCTTTGGGCAGGGTATGGTCGAATCCCACGGGAATGTAGGCAAGCAGCGTACCCGCCGCGCTGTCCTGCCCGCCGCCATCCAGCGCGATCTCCGCACTGGGGGCGCCGTTGTCCAGATACCCGGTAAAGCCTGCATCGCCGCCCTGCTGGCGCAGGATGAGCGCGCCGAACGCCGCAGGCCACGTCACCCGCAGGCTTTGCGCCCCCGGGGGCAGACTGCCGGTAAAGGTCAGGGTGGTGTCGCGCGGCAGGTCCACGTTTCCGACAGGACCAACCGCGACGGAATCGAGGTTCAGTGGCACCGCTACATCGCCCGACGTAATGTCGATCATCCCGGCGATCCGGGCGGCATCGGCCCTGATCCGTTGCGCAAGTCCATCCGGATCAAGGGCGCGCAGCGCGTCGATCTGCTCAGCCTGCGCGGTGTCGTTGGTATCGGAGACCCCGACCAGATCCACGCCCGCGACAATCGGCTCGGCACTCAGCGTGACCTCAAGGGTGACGCTGCCGTCCGCGACAGTCATGTCCCCTATGGCGGGCCGCACCTCATGTGCCGCCGCGACGCTGGCCCAGAACAGTGCCGCACCCAGTGCCGCGATCAATCCGCGCAATGCCCTGCCCTCCAACTCTCGAACCGTTCAGGCATAGTCGCGCGAAATGCCGTCACCTCAAGAGCCACGCGGCACATCCGCCAAAGTTTCACGGCTGCCCGCCGGGTCCGCACACCCCGGGTCACTGAGACACACCATTCCGCCGACGTGCCGCCCCCGCCCTTCACCGGGTCTGAAATATCCCGGGGAGCGCGAGGGGCAGGCCCCTCGCTCCGGCGCCGCGATCAGCGCCGACGTCAGAGATAATCCGAACGCTGCAGGGTGTATTTCGCCATCTTCTCGTTCAGGGTCCGGCGCGGCAGGCAAAGTTCGTCCATCACCGCCGCGATCGACCCCTTGTGGCGGCGCATGGTGTTGTCGATCAGCATCCGCTCGAATGCCTCGACATATTCCTTGAGCGGTTTGCCTTCGGTGGTCATCACCGGCTGCATCTCGTCATGGTCGTTCATCAGCAGCGACGCGATAGTGCCCGACCCGCGCCGCGATTGCAGCACGGCGCGTTCAGCCAGGTTGATCAGCTGGCGTACATTGCCGGGCCAGGGTGCCTGCAACAGTTGCGCGGCTTCCTGTGCGGAAACCTGCGGCGCCTCGCAGCCGTATTCCTCGGCATATTGTTCGGACAGTCGGGTGAACAGCGTCAGGATGTCCTCGCCGCGCTGGCGCAGTGGCGGCACGGTAATCTTGAGCGCGGCAAGCCGGTAATAGAGGTTCGACCGCAGGGCATCCTCACAGGTGCGCCCCTCGTCCTGCATGTTGCAGATGGCGACGATGCGCGTCTCGGGCGGGGTGCCCTGGTCGTTGATCACCGACAAAAGCCGCGCCTGCGCCGAATCCGACATCGATTCGATATCCTCGAGCACGAGCGTCCCGCCGCGGGCTTCTTCGATGGCCGGCAGGCGCGTGTCCTCGGGCTGCATCGGTCCGAACAGGCGCTGCATCAGCGTGTCGTGGTCCATCGCAGCACAGGACAGCAGCACGAACTTCTTGCCCGCGCGCGATCCGACCGCATGCAGCGCATGGGCGATCAGCGTCTTGCCGGTCCCGGTTTCGCCGTCGATCAGAACGTGACCGTCGGCCTGCCCAAGATCCAGCACATCCTCGCGCAGCCGCTCCATCGCCGGGGAATTGCCGATCAGCTTGCGCATCATCTGGGTGCCGTCCGACAGTTCGCGGCGCAGGGCGCGGTTGTCCAGCGTCAGGCGGCGTGCATTGGTCGCCTTTTTGGCCAGTTCCGACATCCGGTCCGGGTTGAACGGCTTTTCCAGGAAATCAAAGGCGCCGATGCGCATCGCCTCGACCGCCATCGGCACGTCGCCATGCCCGGTGATCATGATGACGGGCAGCGCGGAATCCTGTCCCATCAGCTTTCGCAGGAACTGGATGCCGTCCATACCCGGCATCCGTATATCCGAGATCACGATGCCCGGATAATCGGCGCCGACCGATCCCACCGCCTCTTCGGCGCTGGCAAAGGTTTCCGTGTCATACCCCGACAGGGCCAGCCACTGGCTGATGGACTGACGCATGTCCTTTTCGTCATCGACGATCGCAATCTTCATCGCTTTGGCCATCTGGTCGCTTTCTCCGCTCCGCTGGGACGCAGGTGTTTCACTCCGCCGCTTCTGTCTTCTCGTTCAATATGGGAAGCTGGATCTCGAATACAGCCCCACCCGCTTCGGCATTGCGGGCCAACAGCCGCCCGCCAAGGTCGTTCACGATCCCGGACGAGATGGCAAGCCCCAGCCCGACACCCTCTCCGGGCTGTTTTGTCGTGTAGAAGGGTTCGAACAGCGCCTCCAGATCCTCGATCCCGTGCCCATTGTCCCGCACGGTCAGGGTCGCTGTCTCGCCGCTGGCAAGGATCAGGTCAAGCTGCGGATTGGGCACCATCTTGGTCGCATCCAGAGCATTGCGGAGCAGGTTCACCATCACCTGTTCGATGCGCATCCGGTCACCCATCACGCGGACCCGTTCGTCCGGCAGGATGCGGGTGATCCGGACCCGGCGCGATTTAAGCTGCGGCTCCATCATCGACAGGGCCGAGGCCAGCGCATCGCCCATATCCACGGGCGAAAATTCGGCCTGACCCTTGCGCGCATAGCTTTTCAATTGCCGGGTGATGGCGCCCATGCGTTCGATCAGGTCATCGATGCGGTGAAAGGCGGCCAGCGCCTCGTCCGGGCGGTTGCGCCGCAGCAGAAGGCGGGCGCCGGCCAGATAGGTCTTCATCGCCGCCAGCGGCTGGTTCAGCTCGTGGCTCACGGCTGCCGACATCTCGCCCAGGGCGGCCAGCTTGCTGCTTTGCGCCAGGGTCTGTTCCGCCACGGCCAGCGTCTCCTGCACCCGTTCGCGTTCAGCGATCTCGCGCTGCAAACGCAGGTTGAGCTTTCGCAACTCGGCCGATTCCCGCTGGAACAGGGCCATGCGCAGGGCCGTCTTGCGCGACAGCGCATAAAACGCCAGCGCCGCAAGTAATGCAAATCCCATGATCTCCAGCGCAAGAACGCCATTCACCCGCTCGCGCACCGACGAATAGGTGGTGAAACTGGTCATAGACCAGCCGCGGAACGGAATCCGCCCGTCGATGCGCATCACCGCCTCGCCCTGCACATAGGCATCCGCAGGCAGCGCGGTCCAGTCGGCGGTGGCCTGAATGGCGCGTTCGATCGCGCTGTCGGGCGGTTCGCGCCGAAGCGCCTCGGACGGTGTCAGACCGCGCCAGCGCGGTTCGGTCGCAAGGATGATGTTGCCTTCGGAGTTGGTCACCAGCACCGCATCGGAAATCCCCGCCCAGGCCCGTTCGAACTTGGCCAGGTCCACCTCGACCACAATCACGCCGATGGCGCTGCCCTGGCTGTCAAGGCGACGGGAATAGGTAAAGGAATATCCCCCCGTTTCGCGTTGCAGCGTGGTGAAGACGGTGGCGTTGGACCGCTGGGCATCGACGAAATAGGGCGCATTGCGATGCGTTTCTCCCAGCCGGTTGCGATCAGTGGCGGCCACGGTGCGCCCGTCCGCATCCAGCAGCATCAGCGACGCCGCCCCGATCTCGTCCACATAAGAGATAAGCCGCTGCGAACTCTGGCTGTATTCCGATGAATTGAGCGCCGAGATCAGCGACGGATCGCGCGACAGCAGTTGCGGGACGATGGCGTTGCGGCGCAGTTCGGACAGCAGGTTGCCGCTGTAAAGCGCAAGGCGCAGTTCCGCGCGGTTGCGTGTGGTTTCGGTAAAGCGGCTGGTCAGCAGCGCATTGGTGACCCAGACCGTCGCCCCGGCCAGCAGGAACAGCGTGAACAGCGCCATCCGCACCCGCCAGCTAAGCGGCGCCGCACGTTTTCCACGCGCCGCCCCGTCATCCCGCCCGGAAAGGTCAGTGTTTCTGGTCATGGCCCAAGGTACGGCGGCGCGGCCCGATGCTCAAGTCAAGCCTGCGCCAGCGCCCCGGCAAGATGCGCGAAAAGGCGCGCACCATCGGTGTTGCCATGATCGGGCTCGGCGGCCCGCTCGGGGTGCGGCATCATTCCCAGCACCCGCCGATTGGCGGACAGGATGCCCGCGATATCGCCATCCGATCCGTTGGGATTGACCGGGTAGGTAAAGGCGATGCGGTCCTCGGCCTTCAGCGCGGCCAGTTCCTCGGCCGTGGCGGTATAGTTGCCGTCGTGATGGGCGATCGGCAAACGGATGCTGTCCCCGGCGGTGTAGCCATGGGTGTAGATGCTGTCACTTGTGGCGACGCTCAGCGGCACGGTCCGGCAGATGTACTTCAACCCCGCATTGCGCAGCAGCGCCCCGGGCAGCAGTCCGGTTTCGGTCAGCACCTGAAAGCCGTTGCAGACGCCCAGCACATAGCCACCGCGTTCGCCATGGCCCCTGACCGCCCGGCAGATCGGAGAGTTCGCGGCAATGGCACCGCAGCGCAGATAGTCGCCAAACGAGAAGCCGCCCGGCAGCCCGACCAAGTCGGTGCCTGTCGGCAGGTCCGTATCCTTGTGCCAGACCATGGTGACATCGCAACCGGCATGCCGGAAGGCCATGGCAAGGTCACGGTCGCAGTTGGACCCGGGGAAGACGACGACAGCGGCTCTCATGGCACAGGCTCCTGGCAGGTCGGTGCCGCCCCAACGGCACCCGTGACGGGGTCATGGCGGGCAAGGACACCCGCGCAAAGCGAAATGATGGCGTCAGGCCATCTCGATGCGGTAACTTTCGATGACCGTATTGGCAAGCAGCCTTTCGCACATGTCGCGCACGGTCGCCTCGGTCGTGCCCTCGGCCAGGTCCAGTTCGATCACCTTGCCCTGCCGCACGCCCTGCACCCCGTCAAAACCCAGACCGCCAAGCGCATGGCGCACGGCCTCGCCCTGCGGGTCCAGAACGCCGTCCTTCAGCATGACATGCACATGTGCCTTCATCGTCTCGTCTCCGCTCCTGCCCGGACAGACCCTTCCCGGCTTCTTCTTTTCCCAAATACCCAAATCCGACGCTGCAACCTGCGCGGCCTCAGTTGATCAGCTTCGGCTTTGCCATCTGCGTCGTGTTCTTCGGCATGACGCCCAGACGTCGTGCCACTTCGGTATAGGCGTCGCTCAGGCTGCCCAGGTCGCGGCGGAACACATCCTTGTCCAGCTTCTGACCGGTCTCCATGTCCCAGAGGCGGCAGGAATCGGGGCTGATCTCGTCCGCCACCACCATCCGCTGGAAATCGCCGTCATAGACCCGGCCACATTCGATCTTGAAATCGACCAGCCTGATGCCGACGGCCATCATGACCCCGGACAGAAAATCGTTCACCCGCAGGGCAAGCGACAGGATATCGTCCATATCCTGCTGACTGGCCCAGCCGAAGGCGGCAATATGTTCCTCGGTAACCAGCGGATCGCCCAGCTTGTCGTCCTTGTAGCAGTATTCGACGATGGGACGCGGCAGCGGCGTGCCCTCTTCGATGCCCAGACGCGTCGACAGCGACCCGGCGGCAAAGTTGCGCACGATGATTTCAAGCGGAACGATCTCGCAGGACCGCACAAGCTGTTCGCGCATGTTCAGCCGGCGGATGAAATGCGTGGGCACGCCGATGTTGTTCAGCCCGGTCATGAAGAACTCTGACAGGCGGTTGTTCAGGACACCCTTGCCGTCGATCACATCCTTCTTCTGGGCGTTGAAGGCGGTGGCATCGTCCTTGAAGTACTGCACGATCGTGCCCGGCTCCGGGCCTTCGTACAGGATCTTCGCCTTGCCTTCGTAGATTTTCTTGCGGCGTGCCATGCGGTCTCTTTCCATGAGGGTCCTGCGGGCAGGTAATTCACCCGTTCGCGCCGTCATAGTCCAAGGGCGGCCTTGTCGCAAGCACCGCATCCGGTGCGCCGTTGCGGCCCGGGGTCCCTGTGGCAACAGGATTACTTCGCCTCTGTGAAGCCTGCGCCCTTGCAGGACAGGACGTGGGACGGCATATCCAGATAAATCCATTCTGATCCAGGGAGCCTGCACCATGACCACCTTCAACGACCGCGAAAATGCCTTCGAGAACAAGTTCGCCCATGACGAGGACATGAAGTTCCGCGCCGAGGCGCGCCGCAACAAGCTGCTGGGCCTCTGGGCCGCCGACCTTCTGGGCAAGACCGGCGACGACGCTGCCGCCTATGCAAAGGAAGTGGTGAAGGCCGATTTCGAAGAGGCCGGGCACGAGGATGTGGTGCGCAAGGTATCGGGCGACCTGAACGGCAAGGTCAGCGATGACGAAATCCGCAGGAAAATGGCGGAACTGTCCATCGTCGCAAAGTCCCAGCTGCTGGACGAAGCCTGAACCGAGAGGGCCGGTGCTGGGCCCCTGTCCGGTCCTCTGTCCGGGCCAGGGCGGCTTGGACGGCGACACAAGACCGCCCTGCCCGGCCTTGGCCGAGCTGTCGGCCCGCTTTCGTCCCCGGCCCGGGCGGTTGCGCGGGCGTAGCCGTGCGGGCAGTTTCAGGCCCGTTTACGGGCATAGAAATTGCGTCGGGACAGGATCTGTGGAACACGGGCCCGGACGCATGTAACCGCCAGACAGGAACCCGTTATGACCAACGCGCTGAGCAGACTTCTTGAAACCAACGACTGGCTCATGGCCGACGGCGCCACGGGCACCAACCTGTTCAACATGGGACTGGGCGCCGGTGATCCCCCGGAATTCTGGAACGAGACCGAGACCGACAAGATCCGTACCCTTTATCACGGCGCGGTCGACTCCGGCAGCGACATCTTCCTGACCAATTCCTTTGGCGCCAACGCCTCGCGGCTCAAGCTGCACAATGCGCAGGACCGCGCCTACGAACTGTCGCGTCTTGCCGCCGCCATCGCGCGCGAGATTGCCGATGCCGCCGGACGCCCCGTGGTGGTGGCCGGTTCGGTCGGACCCACCGGCGAGATCATGGAGCCGGTCGGTACGCTGACCCACGCCAGTGCCGTCGAAATGTTCCACGAAACCGCCGAGGGGCTGAAGGACGGCGGTGCCGATGTGCTCTGGGTCGAGACGATCTCGGCCCCCGAAGAATACCGCGCCGCCGCCGAGGGCTTCAAGCTCGCAGGCATGCCCTGGTGCGGCACGATGAGCTTTGACACCGCCGGGCGCACCATGATGGGGGTCACCTCTTCGGACATGGTGCAGATGGTGGCGGGCATCGAAAACGCGCCGCTGGCCTTTGGCGCCAATTGCGGCACAGGGGCGTCTGACATCCTGCGCACGGTCCTGGGCTTTGTGGCGCAGGGCACAGAGATGCCGGTCATCGCAAAGGGCAACGCCGGCATCCCCAAATATCAGGACGGCCACATCCACTATGACGGCACGCCCGAACTGATGGCGGATTACGCTGTGCTGGCGCGTGACTGCGGCGCACGGATCATCGGCGGCTGCTGCGGCACAATGCCCGAACACTTGCGCGCCATGCGCGAGGCGCTTGAGAACCGGCCCCGCGGGGAACGGCCGACACTGGAACGGATCGTTGCGGCACTGGGACCGTTTTCGTCCGAAAACGACGGCACCGGCGACAATATCGCCCCAAAGCGCGAACGTCGCGGCGGCCGTCGCAAAAGCTGAGACATCTGGAGATTAACGGTCAAAGGCCCCCTTGCAGGGGCCTTTTCCGCCTTGTGGCAAAGCGCCACCGTGTGAGAAAATTTTAAATTAAGCCAATGGCTTGTCAGTCTGTATTCACCTGAAACAGGTCCAGTTGATCACCGACCTCTGGCGGTCTGCGGAACAGGTCGCAGCGCAGCGGTGCAGTCTTGCCATCCAGCCCCAGCCGCCGCGTGGCCAGATCGAAACGCTGCGCGATCAACCGGGCATAGTGCCCTTCGCCCCGCATCCGGCGATGCCAGCCGGAATCGTAGTCCTTGCCGCCGTGCATTTCGCGCAGGCGCGCCATGATCCGTGCGGCGCGGTCGGGATAATGTTCATCAAGCCAGGCGCGCCACAGCGGTGCCACTTCGAGCGGCAGGCGCAGCATGATCCAGCTGGCCGCATCCGCACCCGCCGCCTGTCCCGCCGCAAGGATCGCCTCGATTTCATGATCGCTTAGCGCGGGCACAACGGGCGACACCATCAGGCGCACCGGTATACCCGCTTCGGTCAGGCGGCGGATCGTTGCCAGACGGCGTTCGGGGGCGGGGGCGCGCGGTTCCATCCGGCGCGACAGGCCGGGGTCCAGGGTTGTGACCGAAATGCCGACCCGCACGAGGTCGCGCGCCGCCATCGGTGCCAGAATGTCGATGTCCCGTTCGATCAGCGTGCCTTTTGTGGTGATCGCCACCGGATGCGACCATTCCGACAGGACCGCCAGGCAGGCGCGCATGATGCCGTGCTGCCGTTCGATCGGCTGATAGGGATCGGTGTTGGTGCCGATGGCGAGCGGCGCGACACGGTAGCTGCGGGCGCGCAGTTCGCGGCGCAGCACCTGCGGCGCCTCGGGCCGGGCGATCAGGCGGGTTTCGAAATCAAGCCCTGCGGACAGCCCCAGCCAGGCGTGGCTGGGCCGGGCAAAGCAGTAGATGCAGCCGTGTTCACACCCCCGGTAGGGATTGAGCGACCTGTCGAACGGCAGGTCGGGCGAGCGGACGTAATTGATCACGCTGCGGGGCCGTTCGGTCGCAACCTCGGTGCGCAGCACACCGCGTTCTTCCGGGATGTCCCAGCCGTCCGGTTCGGCGACCCGGGCAAATTTTTCAAAACGCCCGGTTTGCGCACTGGATGCGCCCCGGCCGCGGCAGATGTCTCTTTCGATCCTGTTTGTCAGCTCTGTCATGGGCGAATAATGAAACGAAACGGGAACATTTGCAATGCACAGGCTTGCGTTTCCGCGCTGTCTCTGGTTTGGCCGCTGTCAAAGTCGGGGAATCCGCCGGGCATGTCGCAATCGGCCAAGTCGCACCATACAAAAGCGACCAGTAGTCGGCGTCACCATGCCACGCGCGCCGCGTCCCGACGCCGGAACAAAGGAACCACACATGTCCGAAGATGACGACATCATCCTCTCCGAACTCGACGACGACGAACTTGTGCAGCAGATGTTCGACGACCTTTACGATGGTCTCAAGGAAGAGATCCAGGAAGGCGTGAACATCCTTCTGGAGCGCGGTTGGGCGCCCTATGACGTCCTGACCAAGGCACTTGTTGGCGGCATGACCATCGTGGGCAAGGATTTCCGCGACCGCATCCTGTTCGTGCCCGAAGTGTTGCTGGCCGCAAACGCGATGAAAGGCGGCATGTTCATCCTGAAACCGCTGCTGGCTGAAACCGGCGCACCCACCATCGGCAAGATGGTGATCGGCACGGTCAAGGGCGATATCCACGACATCGGCAAGAACCTTGTCGGCATGATGATGGAAGGCGCAGGTTTCGAAGTGGTCGATCTGGGCATCAACAACCCGGTCGATGCCTATCTCGACACCGCCGAGAAGGAGGGCGCGGACATTGTCGGCATGTCGGCCCTGCTGACAACCACGATGCCCTACATGAAGGTGGTGATCGATACGATGATCGAACGCGGCATCCGCGAAAACTATATCGTGCTGGTGGGTGGCGCCCCCCTGAACGAGGAATTCGGCAAGGCCATCGGGGCCGATGCCTACTGCCGGGATGCCGCTGTGGCGGTCGAAACAGCCAAGGAACATGTCCTTCGCAAGCATAATCGTGCCAAAGCGGGCTGATTATTGCCGAAATACCTGAAATTAGGGCCTTGCCGTAGCGGCAGGGTCTTTTTCTTTAAGCCTCTAAAGACCATATTGGTTTGTAGAGGAGATTCGAATGCCAGTCACGTCGTTTGCTTTGACCATCCTTGCTGTGATCTTCGCCGCTGCCGTAACGCTTTGGGCGGTGACCACCTGGGGGCCGCTGACCGTTGTTCCACTTTTGATGGCGGTAATCCTGATTGCGCGCTGGGCGCTGGGGCATGTGCCCTATGACGACAGCCACCCGTAGATCCGGCACCCAAAGATCCGGCACCCAAAGATTCGGGAATGGGCCGCAAGATCTGCCTGACGACCGCCATCTGACCCGTCGCGGCATGGTCCAAGGTGGCGAGGGGCGGATATTGCTGATCGCCTGTGGTGCGCTGGCGCGCGAGATCCTGGATCTCAAGGCGCGCAACGGCTGGGACCATATGGACCTGACCTGCCTTCCCGCGATCCTGCACAATCACCCCGAAAAGATCACACAGGCCGTACGGGATGCCGTGACGCGGCACAGGGACCGATACGACAGGATCCATGTGCTTTATGGTGATTGCGGCACAGGCGGCCTGCTTGAAGCCGCCTGCGACGAACTTGGGGTGCAGATGCTGCCGGGCCCGCATTGCTACGCCTTTTTCGAAGGGGTAGAGACGTTTGCAGGCCGGGACGAGATCACTGCCTTTTACCTCACGGATTTCCTGGTACGCCAGTTCGACGCCTTTGTGTGGGAACCCCTTGGCCTTGACCGGCATCCCGACCTTCGCGACATGTACTTCGGCAATTACGAAAAGCTGGTCTATCAGGCGCAGACGGATGACCCCGCTCTGACCGCGCTGGCGCGGCGGCACGCCGAACGTCTTGGTCTGGCGTTCGAAAGGCGACTGACCGGATACGGTGACTTGGAAACCGCCATGACGGACTGGGCAAAGACCTGAAACCACAGACAATTCAAAGCTTTACGTGCATATCTTCACCTTCCGTCGCAATTGCGGCTACTGCGGGTCTGCCCCGGACGTCAGCACGCGGGACACGGGTACCAGCGCCACCTGCGAGGCACGGTCCTGCAATCCCCAAAGCAGCAACGCCGAAATCGTGTCGGCGCGCAGCCGCCCGAGCATGATCACATCACCGTTCTGGCGCGCCCGGAATGCGGCGCCGTCCAGAAACCGGCGAATCGTGCGGGCATCCTGCCCGTCCTGATCGAAATCGCGGAACACCGTCGCCGCGGACACGCCTTCCCGCGTGGCCAGTGCCTGCGCCGTGTTGAGCCCGTTCGGCATCAAAACCAGCCCGTGGCCGCTGTCTTTGACGATCTGCGCGACCTGATCGGACACCTGCCGGGAGCTTTGCATGCCGCCCCGGGGCGGTTCAAGCACGGCAACCGCCTCGGGCACCGCCGCAAGCGTCGCGGCCATCGCGACCTCGACATCGCTGGCCTGCGCGCCTTCAGGAACGGCCCCCAGCACCACAACCTCGAATCCCTGTGCGCGGTAACCTGCCATCCGCGCGCTGGCACCGGGCCGGGCCGGGTCGATGGCGAAGGTCAGGGGAAAGGGAAAATCCTCAAGCTCTTCCGGTCCCAGCGGACCGCCCGGATCGTCCAGCAGCACGATCGACATCAGTGGCAGATCCCCGGCTATCGCGACATCCACCGCATACCTGCGTAGCGGTGGCTCTGGCAGGTCGCTGGGCACAAATTCCCCCGAGTCAGAGCCGATACTGGGCAGCCGGCCTCCCTGCCCGCCCCGTTCGATCAGCGTCGTCCCGGGCGTGCCGATCGCGGGACGCTGCACCTCGGGTCCGGCGGCCGCGACATCCGGCGTGCTGTCCGCGTCCGGCGCCTGCTCCGGCGCCTGCTCTGGTGTCGGTTCGATGACCGGCAGGCTCGGTGCGCCCGCGGCATCGGCGTCGGCGACCACAAGGCCGCTTTCTTCTGTTGGCACCACAGGCATGGGCGGCTGCGCGGGCTCGGTTGTCACGCTTGGCTCTGGCTCGGGCTGCGGGGCCGCGGGCTCCATGCCTTGCACGGTCGGCATCACCGGCGCTTCGGTTGTGACAGAAACCCGTCCCGTGCTTTCGTCGGTCTGTGGCTGCGCCAGCGCCGCGCTGTCCTGTGATGCGTCGGGGATGCCTGCCGGGAGGGTGTCGGCGGCGATCTGCGGGTCCGGCCCCCCGGCTTCGGGCGGGTTCAGCGGATCAGCCTGCGACACC
This sequence comes from Puniceibacterium sp., assembly GCA_024636635.1. Classification (GTDB taxonomy): domain Bacteria; phylum Pseudomonadota; class Alphaproteobacteria; order Rhodobacterales; family Rhodobacteraceae; genus Puniceibacterium. The sequence continues at coordinate 1,825 of JAGXGV010000132.1, read as the reverse complement.
GATACGCCAGTCTCGTCCCCCGGACGCAGCGCCGGTGCCGGAGGCGCCCCGGCCACCGTCGGTGCCGGGGCAGAATCCTCGAAACGCAGGGGCGGGGTATCGGGCAGCGCATCCGCCATCGGCATCGTGGCACCGGCCGGACGGTCGTCGGGGTCCGAGGATCCGGGCAAGGGCGCCACCATTTCCGGCATGTTCGCCGGATCGTCGGGAATGGCGGTTTCTGCCGAAGTCTCAGTACGCTCTGCCAAGGGCGCGGTACGCTCTGCCGGGGGCGCGGTCAGCGTTGTGGCGGGACGTTCTGCCAGGTTGGTCGGGGACCGGGATGCCGACCCGTCTGGTCCGTCGGCATAGAGCGACAGCGCCGCAGCTGCGCCCACCGCAACGACAGCACCACACAGAGCCCCCGCAACCACACCTTTTGCCATCTTCCCGCTCTCCTTGCTGCCAAACCTCTGGCACCCGCGACCTCTTTCCCCGGGTCCGTTGTGACCAAGCGCCTCTTGACGCTGTGGCCCCTGCCTGCGCATGTATATCGCGACCTTGGCCGTGCAGGCCAGCCCCGCAAAAAAGAAACGCCGATGCTGCTGCTGATAGATAATTATGACAGTTTCACCTATAATCTGGTGCATTACCTTGGCGAGCTTGGCGCCGAGGTCAAAGTGGTGCGCAACGATGCCATTACGGCAGATCAGGCGCTGGCACTGAACCCGTCCGGCATCCTTCTGTCGCCCGGACCGTCCGATCCGGATCACGCCGGCATCTGCCTTGCGCTGACTGCTGCCGCTGCCGAAACCGGCACACCGCTCATGGGGGTCTGCCTTGGCCATCAGACCATCGGTCAGGCCTTTGGCGGCAAGGTCGTGCAGCATGACCAGATCGTGCACGGCAAGATGGGCGTGATGCACCACGGCGGGCGCGGCGTCTTTGCGGGCCTGCCGACCCCGTTCGAGGCCACGCGCTATCATTCGCTGGTGGTGGCGCGTGACGGCCTGCCAGACTGTCTCGAGGTGACGGCTCAGCTTGAGGATGGCACGATCATGGGGCTGTCGCACCGCACCCTGCCGATCCATGGCGTGCAGTTCCATCCCGAATCCATCGCCTCGCAGCATGGTCATGCGCTGCTCAAGAACTTCGTCGACATCCTGAAAGTGCCTGCATGAGCGACCTGCTGAAGCCCCTGATCGGCGCTGCCGCCGACCGCCCTCTTAGCCGGGCAGAGGCGGAGACCGCGTTCGGCATCCTGTTCGAGGGCGAGGCCACGCCGTCCCAGATCGGCGGATTGCTGATGGCCATGCGCACGCGGGGCGAAACGGTGGACGAATATTCTGCCGCCGCGTCGGTCATGCGGGCCAAATGCAACAAGGTGTCCGCCCCCGAGGGCGCGATCGACATCGTCGGCACCGGCGGCGACGGCAAGGGCACGCTCAACATCTCGACCGCGACGGCCTTTGTGGTGGCGGGCGCCGGGGTGGTGGTGGCCAAGCACGGCAACCGCAACCTGTCGTCGAAATCCGGCGCCGCAGATGCGCTGACGGCGATGGGCATCAACGTGATGCTGGATGCGCCCCGCGTGGAACGTGCGCTGAAAGAGGTCGGCATCTGTTTCATGATGGCACCGATGCACCACCCCGCGATGGCGCATGTCGGCCCGGTGCGCACCGAACTAGGTACGCGCACGATTTTTAACATCCTTGGGCCGCTGACCAATCCCGCCGGGGTGAAACGCCAGCTGACCGGCGCCTTTTCCCGCGATCTGATCCGCCCGATGGCCGAAACGCTCGCGCAGCTCGGGTCTGACAGAGCATGGCTTGTGCATGGCTCGGAC
>JAGXGV010000131.1 GCA_024636635.1 Puniceibacterium sp. | reverse complement strand
CAAGCGTCTCGATCTGCTGAACGCGGCGATGATCCAGGCGGTGTTTCCCGGGCTCGCCCTGTGCAGGCTGGCCGGGTCCGGGCACCCTGCCAGCAGGGTGCTGCGCGGCGACGGACAGTTCGGCGCCTTGCAGCGGCAGCTGGTGCACGGGCGGGTGGACCCCGGCGCCATCACCGCGATGCACCGTGCCAGCCGGCGGGACAGTCCGCTATACTGGGACCAGATTGCTGGGGTCGCTGCACGGCTTGGGCATGAACCGCTGGCGCAGTTCGCGCGGGCACGTGCTGTGGCGCGGGCTGCTGCGGCGCGGGCTATGGCGCCGGGGCCTGCCGGGGCGTGATTGCGGTGGCGGCGCTGACCGGACGCGATTTTGCCGGGGCGGGGCGACTATCGCGTGTCTCCCTCTTGACGGGCCGGGCCGAAACGCTTACCCACCCGAAACGAGATTCTGGGCGCGGCTTTGCGGCGCCCTTTCATATTGGTGAGGCACGGGCTTTGTGGTGAGGCCCCGGCAATCGCCGAAAGCAAAGACGAGGATGGACACATGTCGCGTATCTGCGAACTGACCGGAAAAGGCCCGATGTCTGGCAACAATGTCAGCCATGCCAACAACAAGACCCGTCGGCGGTTCCTGCCGAACCTGAACGACGTGACGCTTCAGTCCGAAGTTCTGGGCCGTGGCATCAAGCTGCGGATTTCGGCCTCGGCGCTGCGCAGCGTGGATCACCGTGGCGGGCTTGACATGTTTATGGCCAAAGCCAAGGACACTGAACTTTCGGCCGATGCGCTGAAGGTCAAGAAAGAGATCGCCAAGGCGACGGCAGCCGCCCAGGCCTGAATTTCTGGTACCTGTAGTTAGGTGCAGCCCCGGTCTGATGCGACCGGGGCTGTTTACGTTTTCAGCGTGCCGACACTGACCGGGGGTTTATGACCGCGGTCATAAACCGGCCCTGGGCGCATGTCTTTCACCGTTGCCGTCGCGCGTCTGGCCATCCCGCTGCCTGTCCGCACCGCAGGACAGGAAAATCTGCGCCGCTTCGCCCACGCGCAGGCACATTCGTCTTTTGCGCCGCGTCGCCCGCGGGCATACTGTCCGCACCCCGCAGGTGGCGGGCGGATTTCGGGAAAGCCCAACATGGCGCGCACTGACAGGCTACGGCTTGGAACCTTCGTCTATACCTTTGGCTTTCATCCCGCCGCCTGGCTGCATCCCGGCTCGGATGTGACCGGCGCCAACAACATCGCGCATATGGTCAAGGTGGCGCAGATTTCCGAGGCGGCCTGCCTTGATTTCATGTTCTTTGCCGACAGCCCTGCCGCCGCCGTGGGCAATGCGCAGGCGCTGGCCCGCCAGCCCACCAAGATGAACCGGTTCGAGCCGATCACCGCCATCACCGCCCTGTCGATGGTGACGCAGCGGCTTGGCTTTGTCGCCACCGCCTCGACCAGCTATTACGAACCCTACAATATCGCGCGGCTGTTCGCCTCGGCGGACCATATCTCGGGCGGGCGGATCTGCTGGAACGTGGTCACGTCGGACCATGACGAGACGGGGTACAACTACAACCGGCAGGGGCTGGACCCCCACGGCGACCGCTACGACCGGGGCGAGGAGTTTCTGGACGTGGTTCTGGGCCTCTGGGATTCGTACGAGGATGACGCCCTGTTGCTGGACCGCGCACAGGGGCTGTACCATGACAAGGACAAGCTGCATCAGCTTGACCATGCGGGGTCGCATTTCCAGGTGCGCGGGCCGCTCAACATCGCGCGCACGCCGCAGGGCCGCCCGGTGATCGCGCAGGCAGGCGGGTCCGAACGCGGCCGTGAACTGGCCGCCCGTACCGCCGAGGTGGTGTTCTCGCTGGCCTCCAACATCGACAAGAACCGCGCCTTTTACGCCGATGTGAAGGGGCGGATGGCGAAATACGGCCGCGCGCCGTCCGACCTCAAGATCATGCCGGGGATCGTCATCAACGTGGGCGAAACCCGGGCCGAGGCAGAGGCCCGCGCGCAGGAGATGGTCGATGTGATGCACCCCGAGGTGGGGCTGCTGATGCTTCAGGAATTCCTTGAAACGGATCTGCACGGCGCGGATCTGGACAAGCCCTTTCCGATGGACCGGATGCCCGAGCAGGCCAAGGGATCGGTGGCGATGTTCGAAGGCGTGAAGGAATTTGTGTTACAGGGGCACAGTTTGCGCGATCTCATCACGCATTACGCCCGCCAGCACACTGGCAACGGGCTGACCGGATCGTACCTGGAAGTGGCCGATTACATGCAGGAATGGTTCGAAACCGGGGCGGCGGACGGCTTTATCCTGATGTGTCCGACCCTGCCGTCCAGCCTTGAGGATTTCACCCGGCTGGTGGTGCCCGAATTGCAGCGCCGCGGGCTGTTCCGCACCGAATACGAAGGCGCGACCCTGCGCGAGAACCTTGGCCTGTCGTTTCCGGTGAACCGCTACACCGCCGCGCGTGACGCGGCAGAAGGCAAACTTGCGCGTGACGCGGCAGAAGGCAAACCCGCGCGAGATGCGGCAGAATGAAGGCTGCGCTCGACGCACTGGGCGCCCGCTTCGGGGACCGGATCGGAACGGGCGCGGCCCTGCGCGACCAGCACGGTGGCGGGGACAGCTGGCACCCTGCGGCACCACCCGATGCGGTGCTGTTCGCGCAATCCACGCAAGAGGTGTCGGACGCTCTGGCAATCTGCAATGCCCACGGTTTTCCGGTGGTGGCCTTCGGGCATGGATCGTCGATCGAGGGGCAGACGCAGGCGGTGCGGGGCGGGCTGTCCATCGACCTGACCGGCATGGCCCAGATCCTGCGGGTGTCGGCGCAGGACATGGACGCCACGATGCAATGCGGCGTCACCCGCCAGCAGTTGAACACGCATCTGCGCGACACCGGGCTGTTCCTGCCCATCGACGTGGGCGCACATGCCACGCTGGGCGGGCTTGCCTCGACCCGGGCGTCGGGGACGATGACGGTGCGGCACGGGACCATGCGCAGCCTTGTCATGGGGCTGACCGTGGTTCTGCCGGACGGAGAGGTGATCCGCACCGGGGGGCGGGCGCGAAAATCCTCGTCAGGTTATGACCTTACGGCGCTGTTCGTCGGGGCCGAGGGCACGCTGGGCGTCATCACCGAACTGACCCTGCGCCTGACCGGCATCCCCGAGGCGGCGCAGGCCGGCATGTTCAGCTTTGCCGACATCGGGCAGGCGACGCAGACAGTGGTCGAGGCGCTGCAGATCGGGCTGGGCCTCAACCGGATCGAGCTGCTGGACGGTTTGCAGATGCAGGCGATCAACGCCTATAACGGCACCGCCCATCCAGAAACCGCGACGCTGATGATCGACCTTACCGGCAGCGCCGCGCAGGTGGCGGCGGACCTTGAAACCTTTGCCGATCTGGCGGCGGAGAACGGCGCCACCGCGTCGCCCTGCCGGACGCCCGAAGACTACAATGCGCTTTGGGCGCTGCGCCATTCGGCGCTTTATGCCGCGCGCGCCCTGCGGCCCGGCTGTCTCAGCCTGTCGACAGATGTCTGCGTGCCGGTGTCGGACCTGCCGGGAATCATCGCCGCGATCCAGTCGGAAATCGCTTCGGCGGGTGTCGTGGCCCCCCTGCATGGCCATGTGGGCGACGGGAATTTCCATCTGGTGATGCTGTTCGACCCTGCCGTGCCGGGCGAACAGGCCCGGGTCAAGGCGCTGAACGAACGGCTCGTCGGGATGGCGCTGGCTTGCGGCGGCACCGCCACCGGGGAACACGGCGTCGGGCTTGGCAAGAAGGCATTCATGCAGGCCGAACATGGTGGCGCGCTGGCGTTGATGCGCAGGCTCAAGCTGGCGGTCGACCCCAAGGGGATCCTCAATCCCGGCAAGATCTTCGACCTTTGAGGGATTGCAGTTCGGATGGTTGGTCGGATGGTCGGGGGCGCCCGGTGTCTGCCGGAGGGCGCCGGGTGATGGCCTTGGCCATGACTGGCGGCCGAAGGTCTATGACCGCGGTCATAAACCCAGCCCGCCAGCGATGCGGCGGCATGGTCAACCCGACGATGGCGCCCATTATTTGCGCAGTTGGTGCGAAACCTGCCCATCCGATAAGCGACCGGAACGAGATTGCCCCTTCCCCGAAGCGGGCTTTTGCGGTTCACTGGGATTTGTATACACAAAAGACATGTGGCGCTGTAAAACGCCCGGCCACCAGAGCGATCAACAATGATGCCCCGTCAGGGCACACAGGGAGAATACCCATGCGCAAGCACGTACTTGCCGCCCTCACCGGAGCGGCCCTTCTACTTGGCACCACCCTATCCGCACAGGCACAGGACGCGCTTGAGCGGGTCATGGCCGCAGGCACGCTGAAGGTCGGCACCGAAACCGCCTTTGCCCCGTTCGACTTTATCGACGCAGGCACGCACACCGGCCTGAACATGGACATCTACGAAGAGATCGGCAAGGACATGGGCGTGGCCATCGAATGGATCACGCTTGACTGGACCGGCGTGCTGCCGGGGCTTGAGGCGGGCCGGTTCGACGTGGTCGCAGGCCCTGCCACCATCACCAAAGAGCGGATGGAGCGCTACCGTTTCTCAAGCCCGATTGCCGAGGCAACCGTGGCCCTGCTGGTCGGCGCGGACAGCGACATCACCGCCCCCGAGCAGATTGCGGGCAAGCCCGTGGGATCGGGCACCGGCACGGCGCAGCTTGCCCAGCTTCAGGCCTATGGCGCGACGCTGGACCCGGCCCCGACCGAATACCGCGAATACGTGTCGTTCAACGAATCCTATGCCGACCTTGCCGCCGGGCGGATCGAGGCGGTGGCCAATTCGCTGCCCAACATCGCCTTCGTCGCCAGCCAGCGCCCCGAGGTGTTCAAGGTGGTGACCCCCGCCTTCGGCACGCCGACCTATTTCGGCTTTCCGGGCCGGATCGAGCCGGAATTCGCCAGCCTGATGGACAAGATCGACGAGATCCTGCTGGCGATGAGGGCGGACGGCCGCATGGCCGAGCTTCAGCAAAAATGGTTCGGCACAACCTTTGACATGCCCGATCTCGTCACCGATCCCAACATCTGACGTGACCCGCGCCGCGGGGTTGCCCACCGGCCCAGCGGCGCACCTTTTTCAGGATCTTCCCCATGACATGGCACCTGTTCCAGCTGCTGCTCCAGGCGTCGCTGATGACGATCTTCGTCAGCGTGCTGTCGATCTTTGCAGGTCTGGCGCTGGCCGTGGTCCTGTCGGCGCTGCGCATGTCGGGCAACCGCTGGATGGCGGGCGGCGCGGTCCTGTTCATCTCGTTCTTCCGCGGGGTGCCGCTGCTGGTGCAGCTTCTGCTGATCTTCAACCTGCTTCCGGTGATCGGTATCACCCTGCCAAGCCTTGCCACCGCGATCATCGGCCTGTCGCTGAGCACTGCCGCCTATCAGGCCGAAAACCTGCGCGGCGGGTTCGAGGGCGTGCCCATCGGCCTGATCGAAAGCGCCGAGATGGCCGGATTTTCCCGCATGCAGACCTTTGTTTACATCCGCACGCCCATCGCGCTGCGCATGACATTCCCGGCGCTAGTGAACGAGGCGATCCTGATCCTCAAGGCGTCTTCGCTGGTGTCGGTCGTCGGGATGGTCGAACTGACCAAGATGGCGCAGAACCTTGCCGCCTCGACCTATCAGCCGCTGCCGATCTTTGCCTCCGCCGGGCTGATCTATCTGGTCATCAACCTGATCGTCGCCTTCGCGGCGCGCCGGGCCGAGGATGCCTTGCCCGGATTGCCCGCAAAATGAGCTTTGACATCGCCGTCATCCTTGCCAAGGGGCCGCAGATCCTGGCCGGTCTGGGTGTGACCATCCTGATCTGGGTGGTGGGTACGTTCTGTGCGGTCGTGCTTGGCTTTTTTGTCGCCACCGCGCGGCGGTTCGGCGGCCCGGTGGTCAACCTTGTGCTGGTCGTGCCGGTCGAGGTACTGCGCAGCACGCCGTTCCTTGTGCAGATCTTCCTGCTGTATTTTGGCGGGCCGTACATCGGGCTGCGGCTTGACCCGATCACCGCGGGTCTTCTGGGCCTGTCGATATACGGCGCGGCCTATTATTCCGAGATTTTCCGCGCCGGATACCTTTCGGTTCCGCCCGGCCATGTGGAAGCGGCGGAATGTGTCGGATTTTCGCGGCTTCAGACCATCCTGTTCATCCTGCTGCCGGAAATGGCCCTGCTGGTGCTGCCGCCGTCGATGAACATGGCGATCATCCTGCTCAAGGATACGGCGCTTTTGTCGCTGATCACCGTGCCGGAAATGACCATGACGGTCAGCGCCATCGGCAGCCAGCAATATGCCTTTGTCGAATCCATCGTGGTGCTGGCGCTGGTCTACTGGGCGCTGGTCGAGGCTGCCAACTGGCTGGGCCGCATCACCGAACGCAGAATTGCAAAACTGAGTGTGACATGACCGACAGCGCCATCAGCATCCGCAACGTATCCAAGCAGTTCGGCGACACGGTCGTGCTGCGCGACATCAACCTCGAGGTGCCAAAGGGGCAGGTGTCCTGCCTGATCGGGCCATCGGGGTCGGGCAAGTCCACGCTGCTGCGCTGCATGGCCTTTCTGGAAGAAGCCAACGCCGGGACCATCCTGATCGAGGGTGAGCCGATGGGATTCGTCGAGGGGCCGAACGGGCGTCGGCGCCAGACGGCCGCGGAACTGCGCGTGGCGCGCAGCAAGATCGGCATGGTGTTCCAGCAGTTCAACCTGTGGCCGCACATGACGGCGCTGGGCAACGTTTCGGCGTCGTTGCGGCGGGTGCGCAAGATGCCCCGGAAAGAGGCCGAGGACAAGGCCATGGCGCAGCTTGAGAAGGTCGATCTTGCGCCGCGCGCGCACCATTATCCGTCGCAGTTGTCGGGGGGGCAGCAGCAGCGCGTCGCCATTGCCCGCGCACTGGCGCTGGATCCCGTCATCATGCTGTTTGACGAGCCGACTTCGGCGCTGGACCCGGAACTGACGGGCGAGGTGCTGAACGTCATGCGCGCGCTGGCGGAGGAGGGCATGACCATGGTCGTGGTGACGCACGAGATCGGTTTCGCCGCCTCGGTGGGCCACAAGGTCTGCTTTCTCGATCATGGCAAGCTGCTGTTTCATGACACGCCGCAAAAGGTCTTTGCCGCGCCGCGCAATCCGCGGCTGGAACAGTTCCTTGACACCTATCTCGACCGGGGTGCCTTCCTCGTGCAGTGATGTGCCGCCCGGCGCCACCGAGCGGGAAAAAGGGACCCAGCCATGACCGAGCCGAAGCAGCGGATCAGCCGACACGACCGGATCACCGCCGACATCCGCCATCGGATCGTGTCGGGTGACTGGCCGCCGGGGCATCAGCTTCCGGTAGAGACGGTCATGGCGCAAAGCCACGGCGTTTCGCGCATGACGATGAACAAGGCGCTGACCCGCCTCGCGCGCGAAGGTTATCTGATCCGGCGCAAGAAGCTGGGCACCTTCGTCGCACAGCCGCGCGCCCAGTCGGCGAGCATGGAAATCGCGGATATCGAGGCCGAGGTCGGCCAGATGGGGCAGGATTACCGCTTTGCGCTGTTGTTGCGCGCGGTGCGGGAACTGGACGCGGTCGAGGCCGACGACATCGGCAGCGGTGCCAAGGCAGGGCAGGTGGCCCTGTCGCTGCGGGGATTGCACAGCGCCGATGGCCAGCCCTTCTGCCACGAGACGCGGCTGGTCAATCCCGCGCAGGCGCCGGGCGTGCTGGATCAGGATTTTGCCGCCACGCCGCCGGGAAGCTGGCTGTTGCGGCAGTTGCCCTGGAGCGAGGCGAGCCACCGCATCCGCGCCCTGAACGCCGATGCCGGACTGGCCAGGGCGCTTGCCCTGAACGACGGCGATGCCTGTCTCGAGATCGTGCGCCGCACCCGCACCGCCGAAGGCTGGGTGACCTGGGCGCGGCTGGTCTATCCCGGTGACAGTCACCAGCTTGTCGCAGCCTTCGCGCCCCGCGACCGCAGCGATCAGGCGTAGCCAGCGCGGCGCTCAGGCCCTGCGGATCGCCACAAAAAGCGCCTTTTCGGTGGCCGGACGCTCTGACGACGTGAGTTCGGCCAGATCGCCGGTGGCAAGCCCCAGTGCGGCCACAGGTTCCAGCGCAAAGAGATACCGCGCCTCGGCCGGGCCGTCCCAGACCGTGGCATCATGGGCCACCACTGCGCGGTAAGGCGCGCGGGTCTGAAGGTTCAGCACCAGTGTCTCGGGGGTTTCGTGGTCGCAATAACACTCAGCCTCGCCGGAAAAGGCAAAGGGCGCATCGCCCGGCGTGATCCTGTGTGCGCCATCGGGCAGGTGCAGGGTGACCGTGCCGCCGTGGTAGGGGGTGAAAACGCGGTCAAGTCCGGGAAAATGCGAGAACGGTGCCGGGCGGGTGATGACCGCCGTGCTGATCCGCCAGTTCAGGGTGTCCCATCCGGCCTCTTCGGGGCTGGTGTGGATTATTGCCATGGTCCCGGCACCGTTCTTCCACGGCTCGGACAGGCGGTCGGCGGCGGGCCAGATCCTCATCCCAGGATCCTTGGCAGGCGCAGGCCGTTGGCGCGGGCGCAGGCGATTGCGTCGGGATAGCCGGCATCGGCATGGCGCCAGACACCGGACGCGGGATCGTTCCACAGCACCCGTTCCAGCCGTTTCGCCGCCTCGGGCGTTCCATCGGCGCAGATCACCACGCCCGCGTGCTGGGAATAGCCCATGCCGACCCCGCCGCCGTGGTGGATCGACACCCATGTCGCCCCGCTGGCCGTGTTGACCAGCGCATTGAGCAGCGGCCAGTCCGAAACCGCGTCCGACCCGTCGCGCATCGCCTCGGTTTCGCGGTTGGGACTGGCGACAGAGCCGGAATCAAGGTGGTCGCGTCCGATCACCACGGGGGCAGACAATTCGCCGCTGGCAACCATGTCGTTGAATTTCAGCCCTGCGCGGTGCCGGTCGCCAAGGCCGATCCAGCAGATCCGCGCCGGCAGGCCCTGAAAGGCGATGCGGTCGCGCGCCATGTCAAGCCAGCGGTGCAGGCCGTCGTTTTCGGGAAACAGGTCCTTCATGGCCTGATCGGTCTTGTAGATGTCTTCGGGATCCCCCGACAGGGCCACCCAGCGGAACGGGCCGATGCCCCGGCAAAACAGCGGGCGGATGTAGGCGGGCACGAAGCCGGGAAAAGCAAAGGCGTCTTCCAGCCCCTCATCCCTGGCCACCTGCCGGATGTTGTTGCCGTAATCCAGCGTCGGCACCCCGGCGTTCCAGAAACCGACCATCGCGGCGACATGATCCTTCATCGAGGCGCGGGCGGCGGCGTTCACCGACCTGGGGTCACTTTCCTGTTTCGCCCGCCATTCCGCCACCGTCCAGCCCGCGGGCAGATAGCCGCGATAGGGGTCGTGCGCCGAGGTCTGGTCGGTCACGATGTCGGGGCGCGGCCCGCCGTTCGCCATGCGTTTCAGCAGTTCGGGGAACACGTCGGCGGCGTTGCCGATCAGCGCGACGGACTTTGCCTCTCCGGCCTTGGTCCAGCGGTCGATCAGCGCCAGCGCGTCGTCCAGCGAATGGGTCTTTTCATCGCAATAGCGGGTGCGGATGCGGAAATCGACGCGGGTTTCGTCACATTCCACCGCAAGGCAGCAGGCCCCGGCCATGACGGCGGCCAGCGGCTGCGCGCCGCCCATGCCGCCCAGACCGCCGGTCAGGATCCATTTGCCGGTCAGGTTGCCGCCGTAGTGCTGGCGCCCGGCTTCGGCAAAGGTTTCATAGGTGCCCTGCACGATGCCCTGCGCGCCGATGTAGATCCACGACCCGGCGGTCATCTGGCCGTACATCATCAGGCCCTTCTTATCGAGTTCGTTGAAGTGGTCCCAGTTGGCCCATTCCGGCACGAGGTTGGAATTGGCGATCAGCACGCGGGGGGCATCCGGGTGGGTGCGGATGATGGCGATCGGCTTGCCCGACTGCACCACCAGCGTCTCGTCCTCCTCCATGTCGCGCAGGCTGGCGACGATGCAATCAAAATCCTCCCAGGTGCGGGCCGCGCGTCCGATGCCGCCATAAACCACCAGTTCATGCGGGTTTTCCGCCACGTCCGGGTGCAGGTTGTTCATCAGCATCCGCAACGGCGCCTCGGTCTGCCAGCTTTTTGCGGTCAGTTCGGGGCCGGTGGGCGGATAGATGTCGCGCAGGTTGTGGCGGGAGGAGGGCATGGCGGCGTATCCTTTCAGGCAAGCGAGGGGGCGAGATCGACAAGATCTTGCAGGATGTTTTTCAGAGTGGCGCGCAGGGTGTCGGCCTTGTCGGGGTCGAGCGCGAAATCGGGCTGTTCGCGGGCAAGGTGGCTGGATTGCGCCAGTTCCATCTGGATCGTGTGGATGCCGCTCTTGGGGTCGCCGTAGTGCCGGGTGGTCCAGCCGCCGCGAAAGCGGCCGTTCAGGATGCAGGTCCGACCGGAGGCCTGACAGCGGCCATGCACGGCCTGTTCGATCGCGGCGGCGCAGGTGGCGCCACCGTCGGTGCCGATGTTGAAATCCGGCAGCGTGCCGTCGAACAGCCACGGCACAACCGACCGGATCGAGTGGCAATCGTACAGGATGGCAACGCCGTGCCGGGCCCTGACCCGCGCCAGTTCCGCCGACAGCGCGGCGTGATAGGGCCGGTGCCAGGCGTCGAGCCGCGCGGCGGTGTCGGCCTCTGTGGGTTCGGAGCCTTCGGCCCAGATCGGCACATTGTCAAAGGTCGCCACGGGGATCAGGCCGGTGGTGGTCTGTCCGGGATAGAGGCTGTGGCCCGCGGGGTCGCGGTTGGCGTCGATCACGTAACGGTGGAAATTGGCGGCGACTGCCGTCACGCCCGGCACAAGGTCGCGGTAAAGCGCGTCGATATGCCAGTCGGTGTCGCGCAGCAGCCTGCCTTCGGCGTTCAGCCGGGCGCGGATGTCGTCGGGCACAAAGGTGCCGGTGTGGGGAAAGCCCAGGATCAGCGGACTGTCGCCCCGGGTGACGGTGACGGGAAACATCAGGAAACCTCTGGCAGGGCGATGCCGGCAGCCTGCGGCAGCGCGCCGCTGGCGACAAGGGTTGCGGCGGCATCAAGATCGGGCGCCATGTAGCGATCCTCGGCCAGGGGTGGCACGGTTTCGCGGATCTTTGCGATGACCGCGCGCAAGGGGGCCGAGGTTGCCAGCGGCCCGCGCATTTCGATGCCCTGCGCGCCGGTCATCGCCTCGACCCCGACGATCCAGAACAGGTTCTGCGTCATCTGCAAGAGGCGCCGCGCGCCGTGACATGCCATGGACACATGATCCTCCTGTGACGCGCTGGTGGGCGTGGAATCGACCGAGGCGGGGTGGGCAAGCTGCTTGTTCTCGCTCATCAGGGCGGCGGTGGTGACTTCGGCGATCATCAGGCCAGAATTCAGCCCCGGCGCGGGTGACAAAAAGGCCGGCAGGCCGTGGTTCAGCGTCGGGTCGACCAGAAGCGCGATGCGGCGCTGGGAAATCGCGCCGATCTCGGCCACGGCAAGCGCGATCATGTCGGCGGCAAAGGCCACGGGTTCGGCGTGGAAATTGCCACCCGACACGATGGCGCCGTCCGACAGCACAAGCGGGTTATCGGTGGCAGCGTTTGCTTCGATCCGCAGGGTGGTGGCGGACTGGCGCAACAGATCCAGACAGGCACCGCCGACCTGTGGATGGCAGCGGATGCAATAGGGGTCCTGCACCCGTTCGTCACCCTGTGCGTGGCTGTCGCGGATGTCCGACCCGTCGAGCAGGGCGCAAAGCGCGGCGGCGACCTCGATCTGGCCGGGCTGGCCGCGCAGGGTCTGGATTTCGGGCGCAAAGGGCGCGGTCGATGCCATTGCGGCATCGGTGGTCAGCGCCCCGGTGACGATCGACGCCTGAAGCGCGCGCATCGCGCGGAACAGCCCCGCCAGCGCCAGTGCTGTGGACACCTGCGTGCCGTTGATCAGCGCCAGACCTTCCTTGGCGCCCAGCACCACGGGCGACAGCCCGGCACGGGCCAGCGCCCCGGCCCCCGGCAGGCGGTCGCCCCCGACCCAGGCTTCGCCTTCGCCGATCATCACGGCGGCCATGTGGGCCAGCGGCGCAAGGTCACCCGAGGCGCCGACAGACCCTTTTTCCGGGATCACCGGCAGCACGCCGCGCGCCAGCATCGCCTCGATCAGGGTGATCAGGGCGGGGCGCACGCCAGAGGCGCCGCGCCCCAGCGACAAAAGCTTCAGCGTCAGGATCAGGTGTACGATTTCGGGCGCCAGCGGATCGCCCACGCCGCAGCAATGCGACAGGATCAGGTTGCGCTGAAGGGTGGTCACATCCCTGGGCGCGATACGCATCGAGGCGAGTTTGCCAAAGCCGGTGTTGATGCCGTAGACCGGCCCGTCACCCGCCGCGACCCGCGCCACATGCGCGGCTGACGTGTCGATCCCCGCGCGCGCGGATGGATCGAGCGTGACCGGATTGCGCTGCCGGTAAATCAGGGCAAGCGTGGACAGTCCGACCGTCCCGGGGGTCAGGATCACGGTGTCGCTCATCAAACATACTCTCCCTTGAAAACGCGTGCTTTCAGCTGGTTAAAGCCGATGCGGTTGACCAGTTGCGCGGCGCTGTCGGCCTGCCACAGGGCAAAATCCGCCGAAAGGCCCGGCGCGATGCGGCCCGTTTCGCCGCCAATCCCCAGCGCCTGCGCGCCATGCCGTGTCACGGCGGCCAGACATTCCGGCACGGTCAGGCGGAACAGCGTGGCGCCCATGTTCATCGCCAGCAGGATCGAGGTGAGCGGTGATGTGCCGGGGTTGCAGTCGGTGGCCAGCGCCATCGGCACGCCCGCGGCGCGAAAGGCGGCGACGGGGGGCAGTTGCGTTTCGCGCAGGGTGTAGAAGGCACCGGGCAGCAGTACGGCGACCGAACCGGCACCGGCCAGCGCCTGCGCATCCTGCGCCGTGGCATATTCCACGTGATCCGCCGACAGGGCGCCGTAGCGGGCGGCAAGCTGCGTGCCGCCGCAATGGCTGAGCTGTTCGGCATGCAGCTTGACCGGCAGGCCAAGCGTGGCCGCGTGGGCAAAAAGCGGTTCAAGCTCTGCCACGGAAAAGGCGATGCCTTCGCAAAAGCCGTCCACAGCATCGACCAGTCCTTCGGCAAAGGCGCGCTCCAGTCCGGGGATCGCCACCTCGGCCATGTAGGCGTCCGCGCGCCCGGTATAGTTCGGCGGCAGGGCATGGGCGGCCAGCCAGGTCGTCACGATCCGGACCGGGCGCAGATCCGCCAGACGGCGGGCGGCGCGCAGCATGTTCAGTTCTGTCTCGACTTCAAGGCCATAGCCCGACTTGATCTCGACCGTGGCGACGCCTTCGGCCAGCAGGTGATCGAGCCGGGGCAGGGCGGTTGCCACCAGTTCAGCGACCGACAGCGCGCGGGTCGCGGTCATCGTCGCGGCAATGCCGCCGCCGATCCGGGCGATCTGTTCGTAACTCGCGCCTTCAAGGCGCAGCTCGAATTCGCGCGCGCGGTCGCCGCCAAAGACCAGATGCGTGTGACAGTCCACCAGCGCCGGCGTCATCAGCGCGCCGCCGCAATCGATGACCTTTGCCCCGGCAGGAGCGATTTCGGGCGCGACCCGAAGGATGCGGCCCGAGTCACAGAGCACATCCAGCGCGCGGGGCTGCATGTCGTCGGTCTGACCGGTGATCACCCGCGCATTGGTCCAGAGTCGTAACATGCCGATCTTCCGCCTTTCCTTGATGCTGCATTAAGTATATACATATTCATGCGCCTTGCGCAAAGCCCATTTTGACCATCTTCTGCGAGGTGACATGCAGATCATCGCCCGACAGGCCCTGTTGCCCACCGGCTTTGCCGAAAATATCGCCGTTTGCCTGCGCGATGGCGTCATCGCGTCGGTCGCGGAAGCGGATGCGCAGGCGGTTGCGGGGGCGGTTGCGACGGTCGGCACGCTGGTGCCGGGGTTGTCCAACCTGCACAGCCACGCGTTTCAGCGCGGATTCGCCGGCCTGACCGAGGCGCGTGGCGCGGCGCGCGACAGTTTCTGGACCTGGCGCGAACGGATGTACCAGTTCGCGCTGCACCTTGACCCCGAGGGCGCGCAGGCCATCGCCGAGATGGCCTATGCCGAGATGCTTGAGGCCGGGTATACCCGCGTGGGCGAGTTCCACTATCTGCACCACGCCCCCGACGGGCGGCCCTATGACGACCCTGCCGAGATGTCGGCGCGGATCTTTGCCGCCGCGCAGGCGACCGGGCTGAACCTGACGCATCTGCCGGTGTTCTATGCCCATGGCGGATTTGGCCCGGTTCCGGCGGGGGCGGGGCAGCGGCGGTTCCTGCACGGGATCGACGCCTTCCTGCGGCTGGTCGAACGCTGCGATGTGCTGGCCACGCGCGCCGGGGACGTGGTCGGTTGCGCGCCCCATTCCCTGCGGGCGGTCAGTGGCGGGGATCTGTCGATGCTGGTTGCTGCCCTGCCGGGGCGGCCATTCCACATCCACATCGCCGAGCAGGAGCGCGAGGTTGCCGACTGCTTGGCCTTCAGCGGGCAGCGCCCGGTCGAGTGGCTGCTGGATCATGCCGAGGTGACAGATGACTGGTGCCTGATCCACGCCACCCACCTGAGCGATGCCGAAGTGGCGCGGCTTGCCGCATCGGGCGCCGTGGCGGGCCTGTGCCCGCTGACCGAGGCGAACCTGGGCGACGGCATCTTTCAGGGCCGCGCCTATCAGGCGGCGGGGGGGCGGTTCGGTATCGGCACGGACAGCAACGTGCAGGTTTCGCTGGCACGCGAATTGCAGGCGCTGGAATATTCCCAGCGGCTGGCGCTGCGGGAACGCAACGTGATGACCCCGCAAGAGGGATCGACCGGCGCGCAACTGTTTCACGCGGCGCTGTGCGGCGGGGCGCAGGCGCTGGGCGCGCCGATGCCGGTGATCGCGGTGGGCGCGCCCGCCGATCTGGTGGCGCTGGAAGATCCGTTCGGTCTGGACACCCCGGGGCCCGAGACGCTGGACCGCTGGATCTTTGGCCGCGACATCCGGGTGCGCGATGTCTGGGTGGGTGGCGCGCATCTGGTGCAGGAGGGACGGCACATCGCGCGCGACGCGATCGCCGGACGATATGGCGCCACGGTGGGTCAGGTGCTGGGGCGCTGACAGCTCAGGTGAACTTGCGGAACAGCTTGGTCTGGTCGAACATTTCCTCGAGCGTTTCCATGCGGCGCCGGGTGTCTTCCCACAGCAGGGCCTGAACGGCGGAAATCATCGTCTCGGCCAGCAGCAGCGGCGTTGCCAGCGAATCCCAGGCCGACGGCACGACGATCCGGCTGGACAGGCAGATCCCGGACAGCGCGTGGATCGGCGAGCGCCACTGATCGGTGAACAGCACGATCTGTGCGCCGCGCGCCACCGCCATTTCGGCCAGTTTCAGGGTGTTGTTCTCGTACCGGCGCATGTCGAAGATCACGAACACATCGCCCGGCCCGGTGTCCAGCAGGTCATGCGGCCATGTGTTCGAGGTCGAGCGGATGTGCGTCACCCCCGGGCGGATCACCTGCATGTGCAGGTAGAGGTATTCGGCCAGCGTGTGGGTGATGCGCCCGCCGACGATATGCACCTTGCGGTCAGTGTCCGCGATCAGCGCACAGGCGGCATCGAAGGCTTCGGGTTCGATCTGCGCCAGCGAATGGCGGATGTTGTCGATCACCGCTTCGGTGAAGCGATTGAGGATATGGCCCGACGGCGCGCCTTCGGCCCAGTTGTCGTATTTGGCGATGGGGCTTTTTACCTTGGCGCGCAGCTCTTCGCGCAGTTCACCCTGGAAATCCGGGTAGCCGGCATAGCCGAGCTTTTGCACCATGCGCAACACGGTCGGCCCCGACACGCCCGCATCCCGCGCCAGTGCGGACAGCGGGCCAAGTCCGCTGGCGGGATAGTTTTCAAGGATGGCATGCGCCAGTTGCCGTTCGGCACGGGTAAGGGTGTCCAGTTCCGACTGGATGCGCTCGGCGATGGTAAGGTCGTTCCGTGCCACGCGAATCGCCTGTTTTGATGTCATTCGTTACAGCGTTATAGCAGATGTGGGATTTGTTACATTAAGTGATTGACAGAATCCCGCACTCCCCCGAAGGTCGCTGAAAATGGGGAAGTCATGACAGGGACCGCGACGGCACAAAAGGCTCGGATCGTATCGGTGCGCCCGGGAAACGGCGGCTCGGGGGTTGTGGTCGTGTGCGAACATGCCTCGGCGTTCATTCCCGAAGAGTTTGCGGCGCTGGGCCTGTCCGATGCCGACAGGCTGAGCCATGCGGCCTGGGATCCCGGCGCGCTGGCCGTGGCGGATGCGCTGGCGGATACGCTTGGCGGGGCGCTGGTGCAGTCGCACATCTCGCGGCTGGTCTATGACTGCAACCGCCCGCCCGATGCCCCCGACGCCATGCCCGCGCAAAGCGAACGTGTGGTGGTTCCGGGCAACGCCGGGCTGGACGCGGCGGCCCGCGTCGACAGGGTGCGGCGCTATTATGAACCGTTTCGTGCCGCGCTGGCGGGGGCGATTGCCGCGGTGCCCGCGCAGGAGGGCGGAATTGCCGCGGTGCCCGCGCAGGAGGGTGGAATTGCCGCAGTGCCCGCGCAGGAGGGCGGAATTGCCGCGGTGCCCGCGCCGGTGCTGGTCACCGTGCACAGTTTCACCCCGGTGTTTCACGGCGCGCCCCGGTCGGTCGAGATCGGCGTGCTGCATGACAGCGATGCGCGGCTTGCCGATGCGATGCTGGCCTGTGCGGCGGCGCATACGCCACTGGACGTCCGGCGCAACGCCCCCTACGGCCCCGAGGACCGCGTGACCCATACCTTGCGCGAACATGCGCTGGCGGCGGGGCACCTGAACGTGATGCTGGAAATCCGCAACGACCTGATCGCGACCCCGGGTGAACAGGTGGCAATGGCCGCCATGCTGTCCGGCTGGCTGGGCGACGCACTGACCCGGGTGCAGGGGGGGCAGGATGCGTAATCTGGCACATGGTTTCATCCGGCGCGTCGACGGCTTCAACTACCGGGTCGGGCGGGTGATGATGTACGGTATCTTCGTGCTGATGGGCATCCTGCTGATGTCTTCGGTGAACAAGACGTTTTTTTCCCCCACGCTCTGGACGCTGGAAATGGCGCAGTTCACCATGGTCGCCTATTATATCCTTGGCGGGCCCTATTCGATCCAGCTGGGATCCAATGTGCGCATGGACCTGCTTTATGGCGAATGGTCCCCGCGCAAGAAGGCCTGGGCGGATGCCATCACCGTGCTGTTCCTGATCTTCTACCTGTGCGTGCTGCTGTACGGCGCCGTCGGGTCCACCGCCTATTCGCTTGGCTATTTCGGCACCGAGCCGTTTTCCTTTTTCGGCGGTCTGATCACCGGGGCGGCCAAGGTCGGATATCTGGAAACCTCGAATTCGCCCTGGCGGCCCTGGATGTGGCCGATCAAGGTGGTGATGGTGCTGGGCATCTTCCTGATGCTGCTGCAATGCCTGTCGGAATTCCTGAAGGATCTGCTGCGGATCAAGGGCGAGGCGATCTGATGCCGTATGAGCTGATCGCGACGCTGATGTTTGCGACCATGATGCTTATGCTGCTGACCGGGCAGCGGGTGTTCGGCGCCATCGGCTTTGTCGCCGTCGTGGCCGCGCTGCTGCTGTGGGGCGACCGCGGCGGCTATGACATCGGCTTTTCCGCGGCGATGAAGCTGATGAAATGGTATCCGCTGCTGACCCTGCCGATGTTCATCTTCATGGGTTACGTGCTGTCGGAATCCAAGATCGCCGATGATCTGTACAAGATGTTCCACGTCTGGATGGGGGGTCTGCGCGGCGGGCTGGCCATCGGGACCATAGGGTTGATGGTGCTGATTTCCGCCATGAACGGCCTGTCGGTGGCGGGTATGGCCATCGGGTCGACCATCGCGCTGCCGGAACTGCTCAAGCGGGGTTATGACAAACGGATGGTGACGGGGGTTATTCAGGCGGGATCAAGTCTGGGTATCCTTGTGCCGCCCTCGGTCGTGCTGGTGCTTTATGCGATGATCGCGCGCCAGCCGGTGGGGCAGCTGTGGCTGGCCGGAGTCATTCCGGGGCTGATGATGGCGGGCATGTTCATTGCCTACATCATCATCCGCTGCTGGATAAACCCGTCGCTTGGGCCGGTGCTGTCGCGTGAGGATCGTGACATTCCCATGGCGGAAAAGCTGCGTCTGCTGCGCGCGGGCGCGCTGCCGTTGGTGATCTTTGCCGTGATGATGGTGCCGTTTGTGAACGGCTGGACCTCGCTGGTCGAAAGCTCGGCGATCGGGGCGATGGCGGCGTTCACTGCCGCCGTGCTCAAGGGGCGCATGACGCGGCAGGTGTTCGAGAATTCGGTGCGCAACACGCTGGGCATCACCTGCATGTTCATGTGGATCATCCTCGCCGCACTGGCGTTCGGTGCGGTGTTCGACGGGCTGGGCGCGGTCAAGGCGATCGAAGGGCTGTTCACCGAACGGCTGGGCCTGAACCCCTGGGTCATCCTGATCCTGATGCAGCTTAGCTTTATCCTGATGGGCACGTTTCTGGATGATACGGCCATGCTGGTCATTGTCGCGCCGCTTTATGTGCCGCTGGTCGGTGCGCTGGGGTTCGATCTGGTCTGGTATGGCATCCTTTACACGATCACCTGCCAGATCGCTTACATGACGCCGCCTTTCGGCTATAATCTGTTTCTGATGCGCGCCATGGCCCCGCCCGAAATTTCGATCAAGGATATCTACCGGTCGATCACGCCGTTCGTTCTGGTGATGACGCTGGCGCTGGCTGTAGTGATGATCTTTCCACAGGTCGCCCTGTGGCTGCCGAATTACGTGTACGGAAATTAACCCTTAAGAACTCCGCCAACGGAGCATTCCCAAACCGACAAGGAGAAGACCATGACCAACAGACGTTCCTTCCTGCGCACCGCCGCCCTGGGCGGTGCCGCCGCGATGGCCGCACCCGCGATCGTGCGCGCCCAGGCCCCGATCAAGTGGCGGTTCCAGACATATGCCGGCGCCGCGCTGGGCGAATTCGTGACAAAACCCGCCATCGACTACATCAACACCGCCGCCAATGGCGAGATGGAGATCGAGCTGTATTACGCCGACCAGATCGTGCCCACAGGCGAGCTTTTCCAGGCGCTTCAGCGTGGCACCATTGACGCTGTGCATGCGGATGACGATTCCATGGCCTCGCCCACGCCGTTGCAGGTGTTCGGCGGGTATTTCCCGCTGGCGACGAAGCACGCGCTGGACGTGCCGGTGCTGTTCAACCAGTACGGTCTGGCCGACATCTGGCGCGAGGAATATGCCAAGGTGGGTGTGCAGTGGCTGTCCGCCGCCGGGCAGGATCCCTGCAACTTCAACACCAAGAAAGAGATCACGTCGCTGGCGGATCTGGACGGTCTGAAGCTGTATACCTTCCCGACCGCCGGGCGGTTCCTGTCACGCTTTGGCGTGGTGCCGGTCAGCATCCCGTATGAGGATGCCGAGGTTGCCGTGCAGACCGGCGAACTGGACGGTATGGCCTGGTCCGGCATCACCGAGGATTACACGGTAGGCTGGGCCAACGTCACCGACTATTTCCTGACCAACAACATCTCGGGTGCGTGGATCGGGTCGTTCTTTGTCAATCAGCAGCGCTGGTCCGACCTGCCGGACCACCTCAAGCAGATCGTCATGGCCGGGATCGAGGCCAGCCACACCTACCGCAACCAGTGGTACTGGGGTGGCGAGGCGCGTCTGCGCGCCCAAGGCGACAAGCTGCAACTGCGCACCATCCCGCAAGAGGAATGGGTCCAGGTCGAAGAGGCCGCGCAGGAGTTCTGGCAGGAAATCGCGGATGAATCCGAGATCAACGCCAAGATCGTGCAGATCTTCCGCGACTACAATGACGTCACCAGCAAGGCGGGCCCGCCCTATACCTTTGGCTGAAAACCAAAACCGGGGGCATCCGTTCGGGTGCCCCCCACACCTGCGAAATGGACGATAGACAATGGCCGGCACACTTTCGTTTGAGACTCTGAAAACCCAGGTCACGGATGGCACCATCGACACGGTTCTGGTCTGTGGCGTCGACATGCAGGGCCGCCTTATGGGCAAGCGGTTCCATGCGGTGAACTTTGTCGAGACGTCGCATGCCGAAACCCATTGCTGCAACTATCTGCTGGCCACCGATCTGGAAATGGCGACGCCGCCGGGGTACAAATCGACCGGGTGGCAGTCGGGCTATGGCGATTATGTCATGCAGCCCGACCTGTCCACCTTGCGCCCGGTGCCTTGGCTGGACGGCACCGTCATGGTGTTGTGCGACCTCATGGATCACGACACCCACCAGCCCGTGCCCCATTCCCCCCGCGCGATCCTCAAGAAACAGATCGCCCGGCTGGCTGAACTGGGGTTCGAGGCGCAGATGGCGACGGAGCTGGAATTCTTCCTGTTCGAGCACAGTCTGGATCACATCCGCAAAAGCGGCTTCCGCGACCTGACCCCGATCAGCGGCTATAACGAGGATTACCACATCTTCCAGACCACCAAGGAAGAGGGCATCATGCGCCCCCTGCGCAACCACCTGTTCGCCGCGGGAATCCCGGTGGAAAACACCAAGGGCGAGGCCGAGGCCGGTCAGGAAGAACTGAATATCCGCTATTCTCCCGCGCTGGACTGCGCCGATCATCACACCATTGCCAAAAATGCGGTCAAGGAAATCGCCTGGCAGCAGGGGCACGCCGCGAGTTTCCTGCCGAAATGGCACCCCGACCGGGTCGGATCCTCCAGCCACGTGCACCAGTCGCTGTGGGCCGACGGCAAACCGGCCTTTGTCGATGCCGAAGACGCGCTTGGCATGTCGGTCGTGATGAAACACTACATGGCCGGGCTGATCGCCTTTGCGCCGGATTACACCTATTTTCTGGCGCCCTACGTCAACAGCTACAAACGCTTTGCCAAGGGGACGTTCGCACCCACAAAAACCGTCTGGTCGGTGGACAACCGCACCGCCGGGTTCCGGCTGTGCGGCGCGGGCACCAAAGGCGTGCGCGTGGAATGCCGCATCGGTGGTTCGGACCTGAACCCTTACCTTGCGCAGGCGGGGATGCTGGCGGCGGGGATCAAGGGGATCGAGGACAAGATGGACCTGGCCCCGCCCACGCGCGGCGATGTCTATGAGGATGCAAAGGCCGGGGACATTCCCCAGACCCTGCGTGCCGCCACCGAAACCCTGCGCAATTCGTCGTTTCTGCGCGCCGCTTTCGGGGACGATGTGGTGGACCACTACACCCGCGCGGCAGAGTGGGAACAGGAAGAATTTGACCGCGCCGTGACCGACTGGGAAATCGCGCGCGGCTTTGAAAGGGCCTGACATGAGCACCATCACCTGCATTTCCCCCATCGATGGGTCGGTTTACGCCACCCGCGACTGCCTGAGCCACGCTGAGGCGATAGAGGCCGTCAGTCGCGCGCGCGCCGCGCAACCCGCCTGGGCCGCGCGTCCGCTGAAAGAGCGTGTCGAGATCGTCATGGGCGTGATTGACCGGATCGAGGCCGAGCAAGAGCGCATGACACTTGAGCTGGCCCACCAGATGGGTCGGCCCGTCCGCTATGGCGGGGAACTGGGCGGTTTCAAGGAACGTACCACGCATATGGGCCGCATCGCGGCGGAGTCGCTTGCCCCGCTGGTGATCGAGGACAGCGACACCACCCTGCGCAAGATCGCATTTGAACCACATGGCGTGGTCTTTGTCGTGGCCCCGTGGAATTACCCCTACATGACGGCGAACAACACCGTCGCGCCTGCGCTGATCGCGGGTAATGCGGTGATCCTGAAACATGCCAGCCAGACCATCCTTGTGGGCGAACATCTGGCCGAGGCGTATCACGCCGCCGGGGTGCCTGCGGATGTGTTCCAGAATATCGTGCTGGACCATGACACCACATCGGCGCTGATCGCCGAGGATGCGTTCGATTTCATCAATTTCACCGGCTCGGTCGGGGGCGGGCGCGCGATGGAGCGCGCGGCGGCGGGCACCTTTACCGGCGTTGCCACCGAACTGGGCGGCAAGGATCCGGGCTATGTCCGCGCCGATGCGGATCTGGACGCCGCCGTGGACGGGCTGATGGACGGGGCGATGTTCAACGCCGGGCAATGCTGCTGCGGGATCGAACGGATCTATGTGCACCACACGCTGTTTGATGCTTTTGTGGCAAAGGCGGTCGCCTGGACGCAGGCGCTTGTTCTGGGAAATCCGCTGGAGCAGGCAACGACGCTGGGGCCGATGGCCAATGTGCGGTTCGCAAGCGAGGTGCGCGCCCAGATCGACGAGGCGGTCGCCATGGGCGCCACTGCGCATATCGCGCCAATGCCTGCCGACGACGGCGGCGCCTATCTGACGCCGCAGGTGCTGACCGGCGTAAGCCACGACATGCGCGTGATGCGCGATGAATCCTTCGGCCCCGTGGTCGGCATCATGCCGGTACAGGACGACGAAGAGGCCATCACCCTGATGAACGATTCGGTCTTTGGCCTGACGGCGGCGATCTTCACCCGCGACGCTGCCGCCGCCGAGGCGATCGGCGCGCGGCTGGAAACCGGCACCGTGTTCATGAACCGCGCCGATTACCTTGATCCGGCGCTGTGCTGGACCGGCTGCAAGCAGACCGGGCGCGGCGCGGGCCTGTCGGAACTGGGCTATCGCGCGCTGACCCATCCGAAATCCTACCACCTCAAGAAAGCCTGATTTTCATGACGCTCAAAGCCAACTGGTCCTATCCCACCGCCATCCGTTTCGGCGCGGGGCGCATCGCCGAAATCGGCGAAGCCTGCGCGAGCGCCGGCATCAAAAAGCCGCTGCTGGTCACCGACAAGGGGCTGGCATCCCTGCCGATCACCGCCGCGACGCTGGATCTGGTCGAAGCCGCCGGGTTGGGGCGCGCCGTGTTTTCGGACGTCGATCCCAACCCGACCGAACACAATGTGGCCGCCGGGGTCGCGGCCTATCGCGACGGCGGGCATGACGGGGTGATCGCATTCGGCGGCGGTTCGGGGCTGGATCTGGCCAAGATGGTCGCCTTCATGGCCGGACAGACGCGCACCCTGTGGGATTTCGAGGATATCGGCGACTGGTGGACCCGCGCCGATGCGTCGGCCATCGCGCCCATCGTCGCCGTGCCGACCACTGCCGGAACGGGGTCCGAAGTGGGCCGCGCCAGCGTGATCACCAATTCGCAGACCCACGAGAAAAAGATCATCTTTCACCCGGCAATCCTGCCCCGCGTGGTGATTTGCGACCCCGAACTGACCGTCGGCATGCCGCCCATGATCACCGCAGGCACCGGCATGGACGCCTTTGCCCATTGCCTTGAGGCGTATTGTTCGCCGCATTATCACCCGATGAGCCAGGGCATCGCGCTGGAAGGTATGCGCATCGTCAAGGATTACCTGCCGCGCGCCTATGCGGATGGCAGCGATATCGAGGCGCGCGGCCAGATGATGTCAGCCGCTGCCATGGGGGCCACCGCGTTCCAGAAGGGGCTGGGTGCGATCCATGCCCTCAGCCATCCCATCGGCGCGTGGCATCACACCCACCACGGCACCACCAATGCGGTGGTGATGATGCCTGTGCTGATGTTCAACCGCCCGGCGGTCGAGGCGCGGCTGGACATGGCGGCGCGGTATCTGGGCATCGACGGCGGATTTAAGGGGTTTTACGACTTTGTCGGCACATTGAACGGCGCCTTGAAGATCCCTGCCAACCTGAGCGAACTGGGCGTCACCGATCCGGATATCGACGCGCTTGTCGCCTCGGCCCTGCAAGACCCCAGTGTGGGTGGCAACCCGGTCGAGATGACGGTGGAAAATACCACGGCCCTGCTGAAGGCATGCTTTTAGGCCACAAATGGCGCCGTTCCCCCAAGGGGGGCGGCGCTAGCGACGCTGGAAGGTGATCATCACAAGGGCAAGCACGCCTGACCCCACCATCAGCAACAGGGACACCGCGTTCAGCACCGGGGTCGAGCCTTCTTTCAGCCGGTCGAACATGGTGATCGTCAGCGGTGCGTCGGACCCGACCAGCATCAGCGTCGTGTTGAAATTCTCAAAGCTCATCAGGAACGCGACGACGAAGGCCCCCACCAGCGCGGGGGCAAGGTAGGGGATGGTGATCGTGCGCACCGCCGTCAGCGGCGTCGCGCCAAGGTTCAGCGCCGCCTCTTCGAGCGAGCGGTCGAACTTGATCAGGCGGGACGAGAT
>JAGXGV010000130.1 GCA_024636635.1 Puniceibacterium sp. | reverse complement strand
CTATTCCGGCACGCTGGAAAGCGTCACGGACATCACCTTGCTCGGTGGGGCAAATGCGCTGGCCGTGGAAACCGGCGCTGGGCAGTGGGAGATCGTCCAGGCGGGATCGGCTGAGTTGATCGCACCCGGCCGATATCGCCTGTCCCGCCTCCTGCGCGGGCAGCGTGGCACCGAAGGGGCCATGGCCAGCATGGTGCCGACCGGCGCGCGGGTGGTGGTGGTGGACACAACCATTGCCAGCCTGCCGATTGCTGAAGCCGATCTGGGTCTGCCGTGGAACTGGCGCATTGGCCCGGCCTCTCGCCCGGTCAGCGACGAGACCTTTGTTGCCACCAGCTTCACCCCGGAAGGCGCTGGGCTGCGGCCGTTCTCGGTGGCCCATGTCGAACAGCCGTGGCGCGTCGCCCGCAGCCCGGGCGATCTGACGATCCGCTGGACACGCCGGTCACGGTCGTTGGCCGCAGACACCTGGGGCGCTGGCGATGTGCCCTTGGCCGAGGACAGTGAAGCCTACGAGGTGGAAATCCGCGATGGCGGGGCGGTGAAGCGCACGCTGACCACTACCACGACCAGCGCCCTCTACACCGCCGCGCAGCAGACAACTGATTGGGGCGCACCCCTCGGGTCCGGCGAATCCCTTGCCATCCACATCTACCAGCTCTCTTCCCTGATCGGTCGGGGCGCTGGGCGATCCGTCACCCTTATCTTCTGAAAGCAGGACCATGTCCGACATCACCACCCATCTTCTGCTGCCCTATATCCTGGCATCGCAGGCCCAGAAGCATGTCACCCATAACGAGGCACTGCGGCTGCTGGATGCGATGGTGCAGCTTTCGGTGCTGGATCGTACGCGCACCGTCCCACCTGCCAGCCCGACCGACGGCGACCGGCACATCGTGGCGTCGGGCGCGACCGGCCTATGGGCAGGCTGGGATCTGAACGTGGCCTTCCGGGTCGATGGCATCTGGATGCGGCTGGTGCCTCGCCCCGGCTGGCTGGCCTGGATCGCGGCCGAACAGATGTTTCTGGTCTGGAATGGCAGCACCTGGGAGCCGGTTGGCGAACCGGTGGATGTGTCAGATGCTGTTTTCAGCCTGGTGAATGACGCCGATCCGACCAAGAAGGCGGCGTTCTCGCTGTCTGGGATTACGACGGGCACGACCCGGACCTTCACTCTGCCGAACACGTCGTCGGAACTGGCAATCCTTGCGGGCACCCAGACGTTCAGCGGCAACAAGACCTTTTCGGGAACGCTGACGGCCTCAGGCACTGTCACAGTTTCGGCGGCGGCGGCCACCATCGGCACGGCAACTACGACCTCCACCTACGGCATGGGCACAGGAGCCACGACCACCGGCGTCACCAAGACCTTGAACCTCGGCACTGGCGGGGCGAATGGATCCACGACGGTCATCAACATTGGGTCCGCCACGGCAGGCGCGGGCGGCACCACGATCGTAAACACCCCCAATGTCACCTTCGCGAATAGCGTGGCGCAGGTCGGCATGCCCCAGGCGAACCTCACCGCCCAGCTTCTGGGCCTCGGCGGGGCGACAGCTGACAACTACAACCGTTTGTCGATGAACACCCCGGCGGTGCTGCTCAACAACGCGGGTGCCGGGATCGAGGCCACCGTCAACAAGGCCGCCGCCGGGAACGACGCGGCCTTCTCCTTCAAGACCGGCTTCTCGGCGCGGGCGTTGATAGGCCTACTGGGCAGCGACGATTTCAGCTTCAAGGTCAGCCCGAACGGATCGACCTTCTTTGATGCCATCCGGATCGACCGCAATTCCGGCCGGGTCGAGCTGCCGGAACCGCTGCATATGCCGAGCCTGCCCGCCGCCCCGGACCCGCCACCCGCTGGCAAACTGGCCGTCTACGCTCGTGACCGCGCCGGGGCGGGGTGGCTGGATGTGCAGCGCCCCTCGGGCCGCTTCTTTCCCCTGCAGCCGCATTTTGGGGTGAACCGGGTCGCCACTTGGGCCCCATCTGTCAGCACCACAGTGAACACCAATGGCATGCCGCGCACCGCCGTTGGCACCGTGGCGACGCCGACGCTCGCCACCACCAACCTCTCCACCAGCATGCGGCGCTGGCGCGTCACCAGTGCAGCCACAGCCAATGCTGCCGCCGAGGAACGATCCGCGGGCTGGGTCTGCTGGCGCGGCAATGCGGCAGGCTTGGGTGGGTGGCGCTATGTCAACCGGCTGTCGCTGACGACGCTGCAGGTGACCGGCATGGGGTTCTTCGGGCTTTATGGGTCAACTGCGGCCCTCGCGACCACGCTCGCGCTGGCGGCGGCGGTCAACTGCATCGGTATCGGTTTCCAGCGTGGCACCCACACCAACTGGCAACTGGTGCACAACGATGGCATGGGCGCGCCGACGCTGATCGACCTTGGCGTCGATTTCCCGGTGGCCAGCACGACCAACGTCCTGACCCTCTACATCGCCGCCGCGCCAAACGGACCGGATATTGGCGTGCGGGTGGTCGAGGAGGTCAGTGGTGTTGCGGCCGAATTCACCGTCACCACCGACATGCCCGCCACCACCCAGCTGCTCAGCCCGCGCAACTACATGAACAACGGCGCGACGGCGGCCGCCGTCGCCTACGACTGCTCCGGCGTCTACGTCGAGACGGATGATTGAGGGATATCATCATGACAGAACGAACCACCGCAGCAGCGATCCTGCTGTTCCTTCTGAACCTGCGTCGAGCTGGCGAACGCGCCGGGCGGGCTGCCGAACACCTTGATGCCAGAGAGAGAAACGATGCTATCCACCGCCAAATGCTCGACGCCGCCGCCCGCCGCCCTCATGATCGCGATGCTCTGGCTGACCGGCTGCGCGATGGTCGGTTCTGACACGCGCGCGCCATGTCCGCCTGTGGTCGAGTACACTGCCTCTGATCAGGCGAGCGCAGCCGACGAGGTCGAGGCGTTGCCGGAGGGCGCCGTCGTCGTCCGCATGCTCGGCGACTATGCCGTCCTTCGCGACCAGGCGCGAGCATGCAGATGAAATCCGGGCCGGGCGAATCCCTCACAGGAAGCGCCGAACGCCTCGACCGCGGCGCATCGCCCGGCCCGGTTCATGGATTCACGCTGTCAACAAACGGCAGGGATTCTCTGCTGCTCGATTATGGCAGGCACAGCGACGCCTGTCCCGCCCGAGCATGGGCAAAATTGTGCACCTGACGGGGGTTTGCCCCTCCCCATCACGGAAGCGCGGGGGCCACTTCTTCGATGCCAGCCAGTATCCGGCTCAGAATGCGATCCATCAGGTCGGTGCCGCGGGAGATGTCGAAGCTTGCCGTTTCCAACACCGTCTCCTGACCCGTCACGCGGAACCGCGCGCGGATCCCCTCTTCATCGCCAAGGCCCGCATGGTGGGGATAAAGCAGTGTCAAGCGCGGTGCCTTGTAGAGGTGCGCATAGGCCATCATCTGGTAGACATCTGCCTGAGACACCCCCTGTTTCGGATCATCGATCCGGTCAGAAATCCGTTTCCACTTGGTGTCGATCACGTGGACAACCTGACCCGCGCTCCTGATCAAGATGTCGGGCTTGGTCTGAAACACCGCCCGTTCGTCATCGAGCGATGTCAGGCAGAACAATCGGCCTCCCTGCAGCGTGACGCGGAAATCAGAGCCTGCCAGCGCCCTTGAGACTAAACGGCCGATGTATTCCTCGAACAGCGCATTCATCTCGAACAGCAACGCCGAGCCTTGGCCCGATCCGGCACTGGTCGTCTGGTATCGGTTGCGCAGGAACAGCTGGGCCATTCCGAACAGTTCCTGCCACGAACGATTGGTGCGATCGACGACCACATCCTCCCAACGCAGGGCAGGGATCGAAACCTCTGTAACATTGGCATAGACGAAGGCCAGTTCCCGCAGTCGCTGAACATTCGCCGCGTTGCGCGACATCCGGGCCAGATGCCCGATGGTCGTCTTTATGATGCGGTTCAGCGCGATATCCTCGGATAACTCATCATAGCGACAAGCGAGGCGGCCGGGATTTGCGATATGGAGGGTGAACTGGCGCGGGATATCCAGCGATCCGCGCAAGGTCGGCAGGTCGTCTTCATGCAGTGTGTAGCGCCGCGGCATGCCGCGCCGCACCGCCTCCGTCAGCTTGTCGCAAAAGATGCGGATCAGGATTTCCAGCAGTGTTTGATGCTGCCAGTCGAGGTCGGTCATGCGCCCGGTTTCGATCTTCAGGTCAAGCGCCACCGCGAGCATGTGGACGAGGCGCTTGCGGATTTCGCGCGTCTCTTGGGCTGAGCCTTCCTTTTCGCCGACGTCGATCTTCGGCAGGATTTCCAGCGTGCAGCCCGGCACCGCCAGAACGCCAACCACCCCGCGCGCCCGCAGATCATGGCGCCGATCCTCGAGAACGCCACCGCCGCCGCGCCCGGCGAAGGGGGATGCCTTGGCCAGTGCCACAAGGCACTGGGCAAGATGCGGCGGAATACATCCTTCCCCTTCGCCATGGGGCACGGCCTCCCATTCGCGAACGGAGTAGGCGGGCATCAGGCCGCGAACTCGGAGAAGTCGAACTGGTCCTTCACCCGCCAGCGCAGTCGCTCGCCGCTGAAATCATCGGCGGCAATGCCTGGCGGAGCAGTCAGGCGGCGCGCCTCCAGAAACCGGGACGGACCCTGTGGGCCATCGCCCAGAACGGCGGCAACTTTCGACCAATCCTCGTAGAAATATTCGGACAGGAGTGGAATCACCTTGTGCCGCATCACATCCTCGACGGCCCCAAGCGATGTGCAGCCAGTGAAATAGGCGTGCCCAATCTGGTGCTCGCGGTCGAAGAGGTACTCGATGCGGTCGTTGATCGTGGCCAACAGCTTCTGCAGATTAATACCGCCGACATTTGGAGAGAGCACGGCAGGGTTAGGCATCAGTTCCTTGAAGGTGAAGCGGCGGCGCAATGCCGTATCCAACAGCGCGATGGAGCGGTCAGCCGTATTCATGGTGCCGACGACGTGCAGGTTGGGCGGCACCCCGAAGCGCTTCTTCGAGTAGGGCAAGGTCAGCTGGATTTCATCGCGACGCCCAAGGCGCTTGTCCGGTTCCAAAAGCGTGATCAGTTCGCCGAACACCTTCGAGATGTTGGCGCGGTTGATCTCGTCGATGATCAGGACATGCGACTCAGGTGTGGTGTCAGTGGTTCCGCTTTGCGTGTTCATGAAACGCTCTATCGCGGAAACCCTCAGGCGTGACGTGTTGAGGTTGTAAAGCGTACGTTGGACGAACCGATCTTCATAGAAATCGTGCACATCCAATCCGTCCGCGCTTGTCCAGAGCCACTCGACGCTTCGACGGTGGCAGTAATCCGTTGTGCCCTCACGTTCCCGAAACTCGTATTCACCGGTGACCCTTGCTATGCCTCGCACAAGCAAATTTCCTTTGCTTGCAATGATGATGTCACCCTTTTTGATCTTGTTTCTAAAAAGGTCTGTCATCATCGTGGCGGCTAGCGAAGGCTCAGTGCCCGCACCTGATTGAAATCGCTCTCGGGCTGCCTGTTCAATTTCGGCGCGATCCGCGAATTTTTCATCTGAGAAATCAATCCCGTAAAAGCCGAAAATGATGCAGCTTTCACTTACCGCATCATCAAAAATGGGCGCTTCCTCTGGCAAATAGGTGGCACCAAGTGACATCTTGTAAACAGACCGGCCCTCCAATTTCAGGCGATCATCGGGCTTTGGTTGCGTTGCACCCGCAAACGCTTGGACGGACATCCGTTTAAAAACACCATCAACAGGTTCCAAAGAAAACCCGACAGACGTTCCGCCTGCGTCTGCCGTACTAGGCCTCAGCCCCTCGACAAACTCCTCGTAGGACATTGACTGGTGGAAGGTCACAAACTCGATCCTGCCCTCTGACATCAACCGCCGGTATTCCGACATCAACCGGTCACGGTTCTCTTCGCCGGTGAGGTCGACAGCAACGGCATCGCCCAAGCAGAGGCGAACCGACTCCCACGCCGTCTGGTAGGTCTTGCCGGTGCCGGGAGGTCCGTAGAGGATTAGGTTCGTCGTCTCGATCTGTGAGGCCTGCGACATGGACGGGTCCTTCCGCTTTCCGTCCTGCGCCAGGACAAAGGTGTATTCGGTCGTGGTGCTGCGCTCTGGCCCGGATCGCTTGGGCACCGGAACCGAGGCCAGCTTCTGGAACATCTCACCTTCCAGCGCCTGACAGACATTCGCCCAGTTCTTCACGAGGCCCGACATATCGTGCAGGTCACCGGCGCGGATGGTTACCGAAGGAAGTCCGGCCTCCCGGGCGGGCTCGATGAAGTAGTTGAGAGCCACGAGGCGCGCGCGTTCCGCCCCGCGCATCAGATGCGTGTGCTGGTCGGGTAGCGGCAACGGCGTGTCACGCTGATCAACGATGAGGTAACCCGCCGCATGCAGTCTTGCGGCCGCGTCCCCCGGCTGGCTCCACCCACCATTGAATGTGCTCGACGCCTTGCCCAGAAGGTACCCGACAATTGGTTTCGTCGGAAAGCGCTTGTCCTGGCGCGGGCGGCTGGACCGCACCCAAAAATCCTTTGGCTCTCCGAAGCTCGAGAACGCATCGGCATGTGCACCTGACCTGCGGAACTCTTCGTAGGCGTCCATCGCGCCCTCGATCCGGTCGCGAGAGAAGGCGTCATCCTTGCCATTGGCCCCCTTGCGAATGATCTGGTACCCGAGAGCCTCAAGTTTGGCGAACGATTGCGCCTCTCCGAAGCCGTTGAAGAATTCCTTCGCTGCGAGGGCGTGGCCATCGGGAAGATGCCCCAAAGCTGCTGCGACGGTGGCCTTCGCGGGATAGGACTGATCCTTGCCTTCATCGCTGACCCAGACCTGTGGGCTGGCAAAGCCACCACGGGCAAGGAACGCCTTCAGGCCCAATTGATCGCATTCCTGCATCGCCGCCTCGACTTCCTTACGGTTGAGGCGGTCGACCAATGCCTGGTGTTCTGCCTTGTCGGGCACATTGGACTTTTCGGTCCGGAAGGAATGGTACAGCTTCAGGGCCTGCTGGAGGCTGGCAAGACCCGTGCGCAAGACACCGTTGATGGGGACAGGCGATGGATTGGGGCGTTCTGCTCGTTCATCCTCGGCGGTGTAGGCAAATCGGTTCAGGACGCTGTCCCGATCCTCTTGCGCGAACAACTCGTCCAGATCGCCCAGATACTGTTCAACGCGCTGGGCACTGCTCACGCGGGAGGAAGCGGTCACATCCGTCTGCCCCTGCGCCACAAGCCATTTCCGGAAATCGTCCTGCTTCATCGCTTGCCCGTCTATCTGCCTGAGAGGTGCTGATCCGAGGGCAAAATCCTTCGTCGTCAATTCACCGTCTAGAAAACTACGGGATGATGATGGCTGGAACCGGAAGCGCACGCAACTGCGAGTTGCCTGAGACGATGGGCAGATGGATTTCGTGCCCCCGAACGCAAGAAGCCCCCTGGGTTACAGGGGGACTCGCAAAACGTTGAGGTGGCGTTGAGGTAAAACGCGCACGCGCATACACAAGTGTTTTTGTCGGATTCTAACAATTTGGAAAGGTTATGAATTTTGGTTGTGGGAGTAGGATTTGAACCTACGACCTTCAGGTTATGAGCCTGAGGAATTTTGCTTGAGATTTCTCGATCAAGTTGGAACGCCCACAGATAACGACCTGAAATGGCACAGTTGCATTATGGTTCCACCTCCACATTTGAGACGCCATCTTCGAAATCATCATGGTCGTCTGCGCTGTTGCAGAGAGCAACACCCGCGACGCCGACTTCCTGAGCATGGCGGAGCTTGAACGCCTCTTACCTCGATGTCGCGGGTTGCAACAGGTACGGCTTGAGCGTGCACCATGATCGCGGCAGCGAGATTGCGGATCGGCGTGTCCTGATCTTCGCGCTCGAACATACCCAGATGCTTGGCGATGCTTTCCAGCGCCTTGGAGCGGTCCTGAAACTTGATCTCGATGCCGTGCTGGGTTTCCTTCACGCCATCGAACAGGGCCAGCGTGGCGTCGCTGAGGTCGCGTGTGTCGGCCACCCAGTTGCGTCGGTAGCCGACGCCATCGCACTCCGGGCAGCCCTCGTGAGGCTCAGCCTCGGCGCTATAGCCGTAGCTTCCCTTTTCGCGAGGGGCAGCGCCTGCCAGTCGCCCATGACGATCAGCGCGTCAACCGACTCGCGCGCATCTTGGGAGGCGTAGACCTCGGTCAGCTTGGCATCGAGGGCGTCGCGGGGTGTGCGCCACTGGTACTCGTGGTCGGTGCCGTGGCAATAGCGGCAGGCGACGTCCCGGCTCTGGATGACGTCAGCCGGTGAGACATTGGCTATGAACCACCAGCGATACGCGATCTCATCGGCTCGGATCGTGGTGGAGGTTTCGATTGTTTTTCGCGCCCTGGCTATTGCGAAACCGATGTTGGGTTTTGTTAGTGGGTGGCTTGATTGGAAACGGGCGTTTCTCGGGCTGTATCCGGCTCGTCTGACTGCCTCTGCCCCGTTTCCGAGTTCCACATAACCGACCACGAACAGGCGCTCCCTGTGGGACAATTCCAGCCCGTCGAGGAATGCTAGATCTGATCTGGTCGTGCTACCCGTTTGTGTCACCTTCGCCTGCCCTTTGGTGCATCCTGCAACTCTTTGTTAACACCGCAGACCATCCGGCAAGCGCGGTGTTTGGTGTTTGTCGCCTCGATTTTTTTTGTCTCGCGCACCTGCGCGCTACCACCACGATGTATGACTCTGACTCTGTCTCTAGGGTTAAGGGGGGGGGCTTAAGGGGGGGGTAACCCCTAAATCCATTGACCAGTTGATTTAAAACAATTCAGCCAAAAAGTTCTGCGAAACTTCTTCCATACTTCTGCGAAACTTTTCAAAGAAGTTTGCCGGAAGTTTCGCAGAAGTCTGCCAGAAGTCCGGATCCGGCGCTCTCCCAGCACCCCAGATCGGCCCCGAAAATAAATCCCGTGGCGCCATTAAAATGTTAACTGGATGTTGCATGGCAAAGGTCGAGTGGGACATCAGTCCAGGACTTCCGCGCGGAGATCAAACGTGTCTGGGTCGAGAATTATCAGGTCTACGAGGTCCGCAAGGCGTGGCAGTCCGCAGGCGAGGCCTTGTCGATTCCCCACCAGCGACGTGCGACTTCATCGGCTCGGATCATGGTCGAGACTTCGATGGTTTTCCGCGCTCCGGCTATTGCGAACTTGATGTTCAGCTTTGATAGCAGGTGCGACGCCTGCTTGGCGGTCTGAACAGAAGACGAAGGCAGCATTGCCGCCAGACGTCGCGACATTTTTTTGCCGGTTTATACTTCGCCGTTATCGAGACATATCAGCTCCCTCGCCGTCGAAGAGGTCGGAGCCGACATCAGAACGGCCCAATAACAGGTGTGGGGCCAAGTGTGGGGCCAATTCCTAAAATCCCCGTTCTAGCCATAAAAATAAGGGAATTGTGGTGCGGGTGAAGGGACTCGAACCCCCACGCCATAGGCGCCAGAACCTAAATCTGGTGCGTCTACCAATTCCGCCACACCCGCACGTCGCCCCGACCAGCGGGCCGAGTCCGATGCTCTCTAGCAAAGCTGCCAGACGGATGCGAGCGGAATTTGAATGCAGAAAAGCCGCGACTTCAAGCAGATCTTGTTTTAACCTTGAGAAAAACAGAGGCAGCAAGAACAGGACGACGCCCATGGAACCGAAAACGGTCGGGCGCAGAGGTGGCTATGCCGTCAACGCGCGCATGAATACTCAAGAGATAACAAACGCCTGTGTTGCGGGCAGCAATGTGCTGACGCTCGACGGATCGCTTCCGGCGGAATACCTGTCGCCCGGCGACCGGGTGATCACCCGTGACAGTGGCATGGCGGTGCTTGCGGACGTGCGGAGCCACCGCCGGATCGTCCCGACGGTGGCCATTCTGTCGGGCACGTTCGGCAACACCCGGCCCGACCGCGACGCCGTGCTTCACGCCAACCAGGAGGTGCTGATCCGCGACTGGCGCGCGCAAGCGCTGTTCGGCACGCACAGTGCGCTGGTGCCTGCACGCCGCCTTGTCGACGGGGAGTTCGTTCGCGATCTGGGCGAGGTCGAGCTGTTGCTGGTCGAACTTGTCTTCGACACACCGCACATCCTTTATGCCGACGGGCTGGAACTTGCGTCTTGTCAGCCCGCGACCGCAGGCGCCGGGGTTCCGCCCCGCATCGGCCCCGACTGAGGATCGCCGCGCCTATCGCGGAGCGCTTTCAGAACGCCCGGCAAGGACTCGGTCAGATCCTCGGCGATCAGCCCCGGTCCAAAGGCTCGGGCGCACTCCACGTGCAGAAATGCGGCGACCTCGGCCATCCGGAACAGATCGCCAGCCCCCTGCGGCGCCGCGAGGCCCGCGATCAGCCCGGCGAGCACATCACCCGCCCCTGCCGTTGCCAGCCAGGGGGCGCTGCGCCCATAGACAGCCGCATGCAGCGACGCCGCGCCGTCCGGGGCCGCGATCACCGTGTCCGGGCCCTTCAGCAGCACCACGCAGCCAGCCCGAGCCGCCGCTTCGCGCACGGCATCGATCTTTGAGCGGCTGCCACGTCCGGCCATGGCGAGATCGGGAAACAGGCGGGCGAATTCGCCTTCGTGCGGGGTCAGCGCCACCCGGTCGTGAACGGCCGAAAAGAGGTTGGCGGGACAGTCGGCAAAGCTTGTCAGCGCATCCGCGTCCAGCACCACAGCCGGATTGCGGCGCGACGGATCGGTGGACCGGCGCGCCAGAACAGCCAGCACCCTGTCCCGGGTCTGCCCCGACACCCCCATGCCGGGCCCGAGGCAGAAGCCGGTGACGCGATCATCCGCCACCGCGTCCAGTCCTTCCGCTCCGGACAGCGACCGCAACATGATGGCCGTCAGTTGGCAGGCGTTTTCCTGCAAGGCCGATGGCGGGCAGAGCAGCGTGACAAGGCCAGCCCCCGCCCGCAGGGCCGCGCGGGCGGCCAGCCGGCCGGCCCCGCCCTGCCCCACACCACCCGCAAAGACGATGACGTGACCGTGGTCGAACTTGTGCCCGCCGCCACGTTCCTTGCTGATGAGATCGAGCGGCCAACCGTTTGCCGGACAGGCGCCATCGGCGTCGGCCCCCACAAGACGGACGCGCCCCGGATCGGGCGGCTGGTCCTTCGCGGTGCATGGCAAGTCCGCCGCCCCGAGGCCGATATCGACCACGCGCAGCACCTGGCAAAGGGCGGGTCCCGCGCCAATGTAGTGGCCGGGCTTGGCGCTGTGAAACGTCACGGTAAGATGCGATCCCATCGGCGCGTTGAAGTCTGAATCCGGCGCGTCGCCGTTCGCGGTCATGCCGGTGTCGAGGTTCAGCCCCGATGGGCAGTCCACCGCAACGATACGGGTTCCGCCCGGGCCGTTTCCTGCGCCATGGCGCACGGCGGCCAGTACCCGCGCGACGGAGTCCGGCACAGGCCGTGTCAGCCCGATCCCGAACACAGCATCGACGATCAGATCCGGCGGGTCCGTCGCAAGGATCGCCTCTGCGTCCCAGGGATGCACTTTGCCGATGGCGCACCAGATCGCGTGATTGCGAAGCGCGTCCGGTGGCAGCCTGTCCGGGTCACCATAAAGCCGCAGGTCCACCTGCCAGCCGTGCGCGTGCAGACGCCGGGCGATGACGAATCCGTCGCCGCCGTTGTTGCCCGGACCGCAGAGCACCCGTGCGCGGCGTGCGCCCGTCGCCAAATCCGGCCAGTGGGCCAGAACCGCCGCGACAACGCCGCGCCCGGCCCGCTCCATCAGGGTCAGGCCGCTCACGATGTCGCTGTCGATGGCGCGTCGTTCGAGCGCCCGCATCTGCGCGGCGGTCAGCAATTCGGTCATGCGGCCCTCTCTCTCTCCTCTGGCGATCCTTTTACGGTATGTGACCAGAGCCTAGCGGCAGCCGAACGGCAAGACCACAGTCGGGCTGCGGCAGAGGCGTTGCGGACAGGCGCCAAGGGCAGACCGGCAGTAGCATGAGCCTTGGCACAAGGGCGAAAAACACCGGATAAACCCCGGAGAAGGGACGTTCTGCGGTGCCTGCAAGACGCCGCGTAACAGGCTAAGCGCGGGGCAGAAAACATCGATTCGAAACCGCATTATTATTGAGCAGTAAGCACAAAATTTAATCCCAAAGCCCGATTTGCGTTGCGCTTGGCTGCACAAGCACGATCAATCCGGTTGTGACGTCAGACCGGCGATGGTCTGAGCGTCATCCAACGGATTTGCGAGGAGACGGGCAATGAAGAAGATCGAAGCGATCATAAAGCCTTTCAAGCTGGACGAAGTGAAGGAGGCCCTGCAAGAGGCCGGAATTCAGGGTCTGAGCGTGATTGAGGTCAAGGGCTTCGGTCGTCAGAAGGGCCATACTGAACTGTATCGCGGCGCGGAATATGTCGTGGATTTCCTTCCCAAGGTCAAAATCGAAGTGGTTCTTGACGACGATCAGGTCGACGGAGCCATCGCGGCGATCATTCAGGCCGCGAAGACGGACAAGATCGGCGACGGCAAGATCTTTGTCACGTCCGTCGAACAGGCTATCCGCATCCGTACCGGCGAATCCGGCTCGGACGCGCTTTAACACATCCAGCTTACCAGGACAGAAAGGGACTCAGGGAATGAGCACGAACAAGATTCTCAAGATGATGAAGGACGAGGAGGTCGCATATGTCGACGTCCGCTTCACCGATCCGCGCGGCAAGTTGCAGCACGTGACCCTGTGTGAAGATCAGGTCGACGAGGATTTCCTCGAAGAGGGCTTCATGTTCGACGGCTCGTCGATTGCGGGATGGAAGTCGATCGAGGCTTCGGACATGAAGCTGATCCCCGATCCCGAAAGCGCCTATATCGACCCCTTCTATGCGGAAAAGACCCTGTGCATCCATTGCACCGTGGTCGAGCCCGACACGCTGGAAAAGTATGACCGCGACCCGCGCGGCACGGCAATCAAGGCCGAGGAATACCTCAAGGCGACCGGCATCGGCGACGTGTCCTACTGGGGGCCCGAGGCGGAATTCTTCCTGTTCGACGACGTGAAGTTTTCCAACACGATCAACAAGGTCTCTTATGAGGTCGACGCGCTGGATGCGTCCTGGAACACCGACACTTCATATGAGATGGGCAACACGGGCCACCGTCCGGGGCTCAAGGGCGG
The DNA here is from genome assembly GCA_024636635.1 of Puniceibacterium sp. Lineage (GTDB taxonomy): Bacteria > Pseudomonadota > Alphaproteobacteria > Rhodobacterales > Rhodobacteraceae > Puniceibacterium. The sequence continues at coordinate 5,828 of JAGXGV010000130.1, read as the reverse complement.
CTATTTCCCCGTCAACCCGATCGACGACGCGCAGGACATCCGTGGCGAGATGCTGTCCACCATGAAGCGCATGGGCATGAAGGTCGACAAGCACCACCACGAGGTGGCGTCCTGCCAGCACGAACTGGGCCTGATCTTCGGCACGCTGACCCACCAGGCGGACGAGATCCAGAAATACAAGTACGTCATCCACAACGTCGCGCAAGCCTACGGCAAGTCGGCAACGTTCATGCCGAAACCGATCTATGGCGACAACGGGTCGGGCATGCACTGCAACATGTCGATCTGGAAGGACGGCAAGCCGCTGTTTGCAGGCGACAAATATGCCGACCTGAGCCAGGAGGCGCTGTGGTACATCGGCGGCATCCTGCACCACGCCAAGTCGCTGAACGCCTTCACCAACCCCGGCACCAACAGCTACAAGCGCCTGATTCCCGGCTTCGAGGCCCCCGTGCTGCGCGCCTATTCCGCCCGTAACCGGTCGGGCTGCGTCCGCATCCCGTGGACCGATTCGCCCAAGGCCAAGCGCGTCGAGGCCCGTTTCCCCGATCCGTCCGCGAACCCCTACCTGTGCTTTGCCGCTCTGTTGATGGCCGGCCTTGACGGGATCAAGAACAAGATGGATCCGGGCGAGGCAATGGACAAGAACCTCTATGACCTGCCGCCCGAAGAGCTGCTGGGCATCCCCACGGTCTGCGGGTCGCTGCGCGAGGCGCTGGACGAGCTTCAGAAGGATCACGACTATCTGCTGGCCGGCGACGTGTTCACGGCCAGCCAGATCGAAGGGTATATCGAGCTCAAGACCGAAGAGCTGCACAAGTACGAGCATACGCCCCACCCGGTCGAATTCGGCATGTACTACAGCTGCTGACCGCTTCGCGGATCGCGGTGCAACCTGTGGCGTCCCCTTGTCGGGGGCGCCATTTCTTTTGCGCTCGATGCCTCCGATGACACTCGATGCCTCCGGTGATACGGATGCACATCCTTGGAGCGGGTTGCGGGATGCCCGCGCGATGCGTCCCGGGCCAATGTCTATCGGCCCCGCTCCGATTGCGCAGAGCGCCGTGCAGGTCCGGTAGCGCCGGTCGCCCGGGTTCGAATTTGCCGCGCAGATCACGTGGTCGTGACTCGCCGGCGTCCCGATGAGGCATTGGGGTGGAAATCCTGACTTTCCGGGGCGTGCTTATATCGGTAACGTCTTCCTAGCCCCCTGTTCCGGAGACACAAATGCGCCGCATCCTGCCCATTCTTCTTGCAACCTGCCTTGCCGCGCCAGTCTGGGCCGCGCAATGCGGCAATTCCTCTGGCGGGTACGACACCTGGAAAGCCGCCTTTGCCCGCGAGGCCGAGGCAGCCGGAGTGGGTCAGCGCGGCCTTCAGGCACTGGCCGCCTCAAGTTACGCGCAAGGCACCATCAACGCGGACCGCAACCAGAAAAGCTTCAAATACTCGTTCGACAAGTTCATGCAGGTGCGTGGCGCCGACACGATCATCGCGCAGGGCCGCAAACGCAAGGCGCGCAATCCGGCCTTCTATGCGTCGCTTGAACAGAATTACGGCGTGCCTGCGGGCATCCTGATCGCCATTCACGGCATGGAAACGGGCTTTGGCGGCTTCATGGGGGACAGTACCGTCGTCTCGGCCATCAGCACGCTGGCCTATGACTGCCGACGCTCGGCCTTTTTTGTGCCGCACGCCATTGGCGCGCTCAAACTGGTGGATCGCGGCACCATCACGGCAAGCACCCGTGGCGCAAAGCACGGTGAACTGGGCCACACCCAGTTCCTGCCCGGCAATGCCCTGTCCTTTGGGGTGGACGGCAATGGCGACGGGCGGGTGGATTTCTACAACGAGACGGATGCGCTTGCCTCGACCGCGAATTTCCTGCGCCAGAAGGGGTGGCGCGCTGGTCAGGGCTATCAGGAGGGGCAGCCGAACTTTCAGGTGATCCAGCAGTGGAACGCGGCAAGCGTCTATCAAAAGGCCATCGCGGTCATGGCATCCCGCATCGACGGCTGACAATTCCGGCAGAATGCGGGGCAAATACCCGCGAAACGCACGAATTGTGCCGTATTCTGACCTAATTCCAGGGACGGTCTGAGAGGGCAAAAGCCCTTTCAACAGCACATCGAGTGCCAGACATGTCCCATGCACCATCTGTCTACGTCGCCCTTGACCTAACCCTGAATACCGAAGTCTTCATCAATTTGCGCCGCCATACCTCGCCGAAACGCAATCGAGGACAGAGGACGACAACCGCACAGAGCAGCGCGGTTCGGTGACGGTGCACAGGCTTCTGCAGCCGATCCGGCTGGCGCAAAGGGTCTGGAAAGGGCTGCGCGCGACGAATTCCTGCCTAGCGACGCAGGTTCTGGGCGTTTCCGCCCTCTTCGCGATCCTGCACGGTTCGGACCGCCTCAGCGGGGTGCTGCGGCACCTGGTCCCGTGACCACAGCGCGCGCCACGACGTAGGTATGGATCGAAAATACGACGGCCCGAGTGACCGGCAATCTTAATAGGCACTGGCGTTCCGACCGGAAATAGGGTGCCTCGCGTGCCGCCGTTTCGCAGCGCACGGCCCGCGGCCCCGGCTGGAACAACGCCGGATCGTTGTCCCACAGGGTGTTGAAGCGCCATAGGGGCCGCCCGACCTGCAAGCCGTCGAACAGGCGCTGTACCCGCCGGGCAATATCGGCATCGTAAGACGGCACTGGTTCGTGAATCGCCACCAGCGGACGCATGAACTTGTCCGCCAGCCGCCAGCGCGCCGGAAAGCACAGGATGGCGCCGGCCAGAACATGCACGCCGTCGCGGGGCAGCATCAGGCACAGATCCTCCTGCACCAGCCGCCCCAATGTCAGCAGCGGCGCATCGCGATCAAGGGTGACACTGGCGCCGTCCGGGCGTGTGACCTGATCGCCGTGCCGCAGGTACCCGGACGGCAGCGAAGCAAGCACCGTGTCCAGCAATTCGTCCGCGGCCGGGCGGGCGCTGGCATCAAGCTGGTGAACGGCTGTCGGCATCGCTGCGACAAGGCGGGCCTTTTCCGCCATCTGGGCCGCATACGCGTCGTCCACCAGCAGCCAGTCACCGACAAGCGGACGCACCCCCGGCAAGGGGCGTTCGTCGTGAACATCATGGGGTAGCCGGGATTGCAGGATCATGCCCCGCCTTAGCGAAAGGCGCGGCCTTGTGAAAGGGCCGCGCCTGAGTCTCTTGTCTCGGGTCTGATGTCACGTGGACCGTTCCCAAAGGTCAAATGTCACGGTCCAGGCGTTTGCAATCGCCCGCCAAACACCCGGACTGTGCTCAAAGACCCATGCAGTTGGCGTAATAGGTCACGGTCGCAGGCCAGTCACTGAAGACCCCGACCACCCTCGCCTCGGTATGCAGCGCATCAAGAACGGTGAAGTAGTCCCCGTCAGTGTCAATCACCTCGTTCACCGACTGGTAATACCATCCGCCACCGTCATTCAGCGGTCCGGAGCGTTCGAGCGACCAGGCGATCAGATCGATCCCCGCCGCATGTGCTGCCTTGGCATAGGGTGACGCGACCATCCTGCCGTCCTCCACCGTCAGCATCATCCAGATCGGCGGCGCGACATAGTTCACGCCCATGTCCTTCAGTTCCTGCATCGTCGGTTTGAATGTCGCCGGGTCCATGGGATCCAGCGGCCCCTCATCCTCGTCCGACGCCTCGTACCGGTCATCAAGATAGACGGCCTGGGCACCGAATTCGGGGGCGTTTTCGATCCAGTAAAGCACATCCGAAAGGTCGAAAGATTGCGCCCAGACATCCGACGCGGGCACACCTGCCGCCTTGTACTCGTCCACCAGTTTCTGGGCGTACATCTCCTGGGTGAAGCCCTCGAACGGCATCTCGACCGCGGCAGACTTGAGTTCGGGCGTGAACCTGGCCCCAAGATCCCGAAACAGCGCGATCGACTCCGCATGGGTCATCAGCGTCGCGGGCTGCTGGGAATAAAGCGTCGTGCGGAAGGATGCAGTGCCACCCTGGAACGCCTCGGCCGTAAGTGCCGTGCTGTCGGAAGAATCCATCTTGGGGGTCAGCGACCGGAACTGCTCGAGGGTCAGCTCGGATGTGCGGCACTCCGCCGTTGCCCCAGCGTCGCCGTTCGCCGGCGAAAACGGCGCAACACAGGTCTGCGCCAGATCACTCACCAAGATGTCGGTGGTCGTGGCCAGATCGTTCTGCGCATGACGGCACACCAGTTCGCGGTCCTTGGTAAAGGTCACGTCACACTCCAGAATCCCCGCACCCATGCGGGCCGCCGCCACATTGGATTCGACCGTATGCTCGGGAAACATCAACGGCGCCCCACGGTGACCGATGGAAAACGCGGTCCGCTCGGGTGTCTGTCCGCGGCATGACAAAAGCTTGTCCTTAAGCGCACCGTCCTCCATCCTGTCGACAAGATAAAAGGGCCGCGCGCCATAGCTCAGGCCCGTATCCTGCGCCGATGACGGCAGCGCCGCGAAAAGCGCAAGAACGACCCCCATTCCCGTAATCTTCAAGTTTTGCATGTCCACCTCCTTCAGGTTTGCATCCTGAGGCCGATAACCTGCCAAATCAAACGTTTTCATGACAGTCGGACGACAGTTCGCTGACACTGCACCCCGGGCTTCTTCTTTTCGCAAAATACCCCGGGGGAGGCGCCCGCTTGCGGGCGTCGGGGGCAGAGCCCCCAAAGCGGGCTCACCGCGTGGCGCTGCGTTTGCGTTCGGCCGCCAGCTTCTCGGCCAGATCCCGGGCAATGCCAAAGGCTCCCTGGATCTTGTCCTTCTCCCGCGCCCAGTCGCGCCGCACCACGATCTTGTTGTCCTTGACCCTGGCCATGCCGCGCTCCGCCTCGATGAACTCGACCAGTCCCTGAGGCGACGCGAATTTGTCATTGTGGAATTGCACCGTGGCCCCCTTCGGACCGGCGTCAAGCCTTGCGATGCCGGCTCGCTTGCACATTGCCTTGATCCTCACCACCAGCAGCAGGGTATTCACCTCCTTGGGCAGCTTTCCAAAGCGGTCGATCAGCTCGGCGGCGAAGCCTTCCAGTTCCACCTTCGTCGTCAGCGCCGACAGGCGCCGGTATAGTCCCAGCCGCACATCCAGATCGGGCACATAGTCTTCGGGGATCAGGACCGGCACACCCAGATTGATGTTGGGCGCCCACTGGCCGTCATCCTCGGTCAGCCCTTCCATCTCTCCGGACCGGATCTTGGCGATCGCCTCTTCCAGCATCGACTGGTACAATTCGTACCCCACGTCGCGCATCTGGCCTGACTGTTCCTCGCCCAGCAGGTTACCGGCGCCGCGAATGTCCAGGTCCTGGCTCGCCAGCGTGAATCCCGCGCCGAGCGTGTCGAGAGAGCCAAGCACACGCAGCCGCTTTTCCGCCGTCGTGGTCAGCTTGGCACGGGGTTTGGTGGTCAGATAGGCATAGGCGCGGGTCTTCGACCGGCCCACCCGCCCCCGGATCTGATAGAGTTGCGCCAGCCCGAACATGTCCGCCCGGTGAATGACCATCGTGTTCGCGGTGGGGATATCGAGGCCGGATTCAACGATCGTGGTCGCCAGCAGCACATCGAACTTGCCGTCGTAAAAGGCGTTCATCCTGTCGTCCAGCTCGCCCGCCGCCATCTGGCCATGGGCCACGACGTAACTCAGTTCCGGCAACTGCTCTTTCAGGAACTGCTCGATCTCCGGCAGGTCGCTGAGGCGCGGCACCACGTAAAACGACTGCCCGCCGCGATAGTGTTCGCGCAGCAGCGCCTCGCGAATCGTGACCGCGTCGAATTCGCTGACATAGGTG
>JAGXGV010000129.1 GCA_024636635.1 Puniceibacterium sp. | reverse complement strand
GTGCCCATCGTGATCCTGGTGTTCATCGGCGCCTTCTCTCTGCCCGTGCTGTTCAAGCAGCAAGAGATCCCGGCCGCCGACATCACCATCAAGGCGACAGGATACCAGTGGTACTGGGGTTATGAGTATGTCGACAACGATTTCGCCTTTGACAGCTACATGATCGGTTCGCCCGCCACCGGCGGCGACAACCGCCTGACCCCCGAGGTCGTGGAGCAGTTGATCGAGGCGGGTTACAGCAGGGATGAATGGCTGCTTGCCACCGACACGGCCGTCGTAGTGCCCGTGGGCAAGACCATCGTGATCCAGCTTACGGGCGGCGACGTGATCCATTCCTGGACCATTCCGGCCTTTGGCGTGAAACAGGACGCGGTGCCCGGCCGCCTGGCAGAGCTCTGGTTCACGGCCGAACGTGAAGGTGTATACTTCGGCCAGTGTTCCGAACTGTGCGGCCAAAGCCACGCTTACATGCCGATCACCGTCAAGGTCGTGAGCCAGCAAGCCTATGACGCATGGCTCGAGGGCGCGATCGAGGAATATGCCGGCACGCCGACCGGCTACGACGTGGCTCTGGCGGAATAAGCGACCCCGGCGGGGCGCCACCGGGTGCCCTGCCTGTTTACCATTCGGACCGATTTCCGGACTCGACCCAGCAAGGACGACACCGCATGAGTGATGCCAGCATCAACAGCCCGGAATTCCAGGGCCAGGCGTTCGAAAGCGAGGCGCAGTTCGGCGACTACTTCGCCCTGCTCAAGCCGCGCGTGATGACGCTTGTGGTGTTCACCGCCGCTGTCGGTCTGCTCGCCGCGCCGGTTGCCGTGCATCCCTTCGTCGCGTTCTGCGCGATCCTGTTCATCGCCGTCGGCGGCGGCGCGTCGGGCGCGCTGAACATGTGGTGGGACGCTGACATCGACGCGGTGATGAAGCGCACGGCGCGCCGCCCCATTCCAGCAGGCAAGGTGACAGGGGACGAGGCGCTGGCGCTTGGTCTTGCGCTGTCGGGCTTTTCCGTCGTTTTCCTGGGACTTGCGTCGAACTGGTTCGCTGCCGGTCTGCTGGCCTTCACCATCTTCTTTTACGTTGTCGTCTACACCATGTGGCTGAAACGCTGGACGCCGCAGAATATCGTGATCGGCGGTGCCGCGGGTGCCTTTCCTCCGATGATTGGCTGGGCCGCGGCGACTGGCGGCATCAGCGTCGAATCGGTGCTGATGTTCTGCCTGACCTTCATGTGGACGCCGCCGCACTTCTGGGCGCTGGCGTTGTTCATCCGCAAGGATTACGACCACGCGGGGGTGCCGATGCTGACCGTGACCCACGGACGTCGCGTGACCCGCAATCACATCCTTGTCTACACCCTGCTTCTGGCCGCTCTCGCCGTCGCAATGGCATTCACAACTGCCGGTGGTCCGTTCTACCTGGCCGTGGCCGTTGTCCTGAACGCGATGTTCGTCAAGGGCGCCTGGGACATCTGGCGCCGTGACGAGGAGATGTGCGAAGCCGACAATTTCCGGGTTGAGAAGAAGTTCTTCAAGCTTTCGCTGCTGTATCTCTTTGCCCATTTTGGCGCGATTCTGGTCGAGGCCGTGATGTCGCGCCTTGGCATGGGACTGGGACTGGGGGGCTGGATATGAGCCTGAACAAGCAGCACGAGATCCACAATCGGCGGTTCGGCCGCAACCTTGGCCTGGGCTTGACGCTTGGTGCCTTCATGGCGATCATCTTCGGCCTGACCATGGTCAAGGTGTCGCGTGGCGACTACGAACCGTCCCGGACCCCGACAGCAACGGAGGTGACCCAGTGAAGGCAATGGACCCCAAGACCAGAACGGTGGCGACGCTTGTTGGCGTCGTGGTGACGATGGGCGCGCTGGCCTGGGCCTCGGTCCCATTCTACAACTGATTCTGCCGCGTCACCGGTTTCGGCGGCGTGACACAGGTGGCCGAGGCGGGCAGCGACACCGTGCTTGACCGCAAGATCACAGTCCGATTCGACGGTTCCGTCGAAAGCGGGATGCCGTGGGAGTTCAAGCCGGTGGTGCGCACGATGGAGCTGAACATCGGCGAGGACGGTCTTGCCTTTTACGAAGCATACAACCCCACCGACCATCCTGTCGCGGGACAGGCGGCCTACAACGTCACCCCCTACGAGGCGGGCGGCTTTTTCAACAAGGTTCAGTGCTTCTGTTTCACCGAGCAGGTGCTGATGCCGGGCGAACGCGTCCAGATGCCGGTCAACTTTTTCGTCGATCCGGAGATTGTGAACGACCGAGATGCGAAGTACGTCCAACACATCACACTGTCCTACACCTTTTACCAGATCGACCTGCCCGAAGATGTCCAGGCCTCCTGGGAAGCCGGACAGAAACAAGAAACAAACGTAAACTAACGCCTTCCACAACGAGGGAACCCCAATGGCGCATGCAAAAAACCACGATTACCACATCCTGAGCCCCTCTGCCTGGCCTCTGATCGCCGCTGTCGGAGGATTTGTCATGCTGTTCGGCGCGGTGCTCTGGATGCACGGATCCGGGCCATGGATGTTCCTCATCGGCCTGATCGCCGTGCTTTACACCATGTTCGGATGGTGGTCCGAGGTCGTGGCAGAAAGCCAGATCGGCGATCACACGCCGGTGGTGCGGATCGGCCTGAAATACGGCTTTATCCTGTTCATCATGTCCGAGGTGATGTTCTTCTTTGCCTGGTTCTGGTCGTTCTTCAAACACGCGCTCTACCCGATGGGTCCCGACAGCCCGGCCGTTGACGGCATCTGGCCGCCCGCCGGGATCGAGACTTTTGACGCATGGCACCTGCCCCTGATCAACACGCTGATCCTGCTTTGCTCCGGTGCGGCAGCCACCTGGGCGCACCACGCGCTGGTGCACGAAAACAACCGCAAAGACATGCAGAACGGCCTGATCATCGCGATCGTGCTGGGCATGATCTTCACCGTGTTCCAGGTGTATGAATACAGCCACGCAGCCTTTGGATTCTCTGGCAACATCTATGGCGCCAACTTCTTCATGGCGACCGGCTTTCACGGCGCGCATGTGGTGATCGGGACGATCTTCCTGTTCATCTGTCTGCTGCGCCTGATGAAGGGTCACTTTACGCCGGAAAAGCATGTGGGTTTTGAGGCAGCCGCCTGGTACTGGCACTTCGTCGATGTGGTCTGGCTTTTCCTGTTCGCATCCGTCTATGTCTGGGGCGGCTGAGGCTTGCCGGAACAGTGACTGCAAGCGCCCGCTTACCGCGGGCGTTTCGCATTTCGGGGCTCTGCCCCGGACCCCGGGATATTTGTGACCCGGTGAAGCCGGGGCAGGAGCCTTGCGGGGCGGTTATTGCGGTTGAAGGCGGCAGGCAAGGCACGGTATGGCAACCGTGAAAGTCAGGTGGGAAAAGGTCTGAGGTTTCGTGAAACGTGTGATCGTCCCGCTGCTGTTCGGCCTGATCGGCGCCGCCATCCTCGTGGCCCTTGGCCAATGGCAGTTGCAGCGGCTGGACTGGAAACAAGGTATCCTGGCCGAGATCGAGGGCCGCATCAGCGGAGCGGCCCTGCCCCTGCCTGCGACCGGCGATCCCGATACGGACAGGTTCCAGCCGGTCGCCCTGCGCGGAGAGATCCTGCCACAAGAGGTTCATGTGCTTGTGTCGGTCAAACAGGTCGGGGCGGGCTATCGCATCATTTCGCCCTTCGTGACCGGTGGCCGGAGCGTGCTGCTGGACCGTGGCTTTGTGCCTGTCGAAGATGTGGGGATCGAACGGCCCGGCGGAGTGACCGAAATAACCGGCAACCTGCATTGGCCCGACGATCGCAACCCCTCGACCCCGGAGAATGACGTGAGCGGCAACATCTGGTTTGCGCGCGATATCGATCAGATGGCACAGATCCTGGATACGGAGCCGCTGCTGGTCATCGCACGCGAAGTTGCGCCTGCCGACCCTGGCGTGGCGCCTTTGCCCGTCAGCACCGAGGGTATTCCCAACGACCACCTGCAATATGCGATCACCTGGTTCTCGCTTGCCGCGATCTGGCTGTTCATGACGATCAGTTATATCTGGCGGCAGCAGAATCCGAAGAGAGACGAGCCATGAAGTATATCTCTACCCGGGGACACGCCCCCATCCTGACCTTCGAAGAGGCGATGCTGAGCGGGTTGGCCCGTGACGGCGGCCTTTACGTGCCCGAGACCATCCCCCAGATGGATGCGGCGGACATCCGGGCGCTGCATGGCCTGTCTTATGAAGACGTGGCGTTCCGGGTGATGCGCCCCTTTGTCGGGGGTGGCTTCACCGACGAGGTCTTTGCCGATCTGATCGCAAAGTCATATGCGAGCTTCGGCCACGGGGCGCGCGCGCCACTGGTGCAGCTGGCACCGGGGCATTTCCTGCTGGAACTGTTCCATGGCCCGACGCTCGCCTTCAAGGATTTCGCCATGCAGCTGATCGGCCAGCTGTTCGAAGAGGCGCTGACCCGGCGCGGCGAACGTGTGACTATCGTCGGCGCGACCTCGGGTGACACCGGAAGTGCCGCGATCGAGGCGTTCCGGGGGCTGGATGCCGTCGATGTGTTCATCCTCTATCCGCATGGCCGCGTGTCCGAGGTGCAGCGCCGCCAGATGACCACCCCGATCGAGGAGAACGTGCATGCCATCGCCATGGACGGTCACTTCGACGACTGTCAGGCGCGGCTCAAGGATATGTTCAACGATTTCGAATTCCGCGACGGTGTGCGGCTTGCGGGGGTTAACAGCATAAACTGGGCGCGTGTTTTGGCGCAGGTGGTCTATTACTTCTCTTCCGCTGTCAGCCTTGGCGCGCCCGACCGCAAGGTCAGCTTTACCGTGCCCACGGGCAATTTCGGCGACATCTTCGCGGGTTATATCGCCAAGCGTATGGGCCTGCCCATCGACCGGCTGGTGGTGGCGACCAACCAGAACGACATCCTGCACCGCTGCCTGACCTCGGGCGATTACCGGACGGACAAGGTCACGCCGTCGATCAGCCCGTCGATGGACATTCAGGTCAGCAGCAACTTTGAACGCGCGCTGTTCGACGCCTACGGGCGCGATGGCAATGCGGTGAGGCAGTTGATGGACGAGTTGAAGGTCGGCGGTTTCAACGTCAGTCAGGGTGCGCTGCAAACCCTGCGCGAACATTTCGGTTCGGGCCGTGTCAGCGAAGAGGAAACGCTTGCCACGATCCGCAACGCCAGGACGACGATGGGCGAACTGCTGTGCCCCCATTCCGCCGTCGGCGTGCACGTGGCCGAGGCGCAGCGCGATCCGGCCGTGCCGATGATCACTCTGGCCACCGCGCACCCGGCGAAATTTCCCGACGCGGTGGAACGGGCCTGCGGCATCCGCCCCCCCCTTCCCCCTCGCATGGCGGACCTGTATGAGCGGCCCGAGCGTGTGACCCGCGCCGCCAACGACCTATCTGCCCTCAAGACACTCATCAAGGAGCGCATCCCCTCGTGACCGTGAATCTCACCACCCTCTCCAACGGCTTTCGCGTCGTGACCGAACACATGCCCGGGCTGCAATCGGCCTCTATCGGGATCTGGGTGTCGGCAGGAGGGCGACACGAACGTCCCGAGCAGAACGGCATGGCGCATTTCCTTGAACACATGGCGTTCAAGGGCACCAGAACGCGCAGCGCCCTTCAGATCGCCGAGGCGATCGAGGATGTGGGCGGCTACATCAACGCCTATACCAGCCGCGAGGTGACTGCCTATTATGCCCGCGTGCTTGCGGCGGACGTGGGTCTGGGACTGGACGTGATCGCCGACATCCTGATGAATCCGGTGTTCGATCCGAAAGAGATCGAGACCGAGCGTCACGTGATCCTTCAGGAAATCGGTCAGGCCCTCGACACGCCCGACGACGTGATCTTTGACTGGCTTCAGGAAAAGGCCTATCCGGATCAGCCCATCGGGCGCACGATCCTCGGCGAGGCGGCGAACGTGAACGCCTTTTCGCGCGACGATCTGGCGGGCTTCGTGAAGGAACATTATGGCCCTGACCAGATGATCCTGTCCGCCGCGGGTGCCGTCGATCACGACACGCTGGTCGCAGAGGCGCAAAAGCTGTTTTCGCACATGGAACCGCGGGATGCGGACCGTGCCGATGACGCCCATTTTGCCGGCGGGGAAGTGCGGCGGCAAAAGAAGCTGGAACAGGCGCATTTCGCGCTGGCCTTCGAAAGCCCGGGCTACCGCGATCCGGGGTTTTATACGGGTCAGGTCTACTCCATCGCCCTCGGGGGTGGCATGTCCAGCCGCCTGTTCCAGGAAGTGCGCGAAAAGCGTGGGTTGTGCTACACGATCTTTGCCCAGTCCGGTGCCTATGACGACACCGGCATGGTCACGATCTACGCTGGCACCAGCGGCGACGAGGTCGGCGATCTGGCCAACATCACCATTGACGAGATGAAGCGCGCCGCCACCGACATGACGCCCGAGGAAGTCGCCCGCGCCCGCGCCCAGATGAAGGCCGGGCTGCTGATGGGACTGGAAAGCCCGTCAAGCCGTGCCGAACGGCTGGCCCGGATGATCCAGATCTGGGGCGAGGTGCCGCCGATCGAAGAGACCGTGGCCCGCATCGATTCCGTCACCACGGGCGACGTCAAGGCCTTTGCCGAACAGCTTGTCAGCACCGCGCCCGCAGCGCTGGCGCTGTACGGGCCGGTCAAGAAGGCCCCCAGCCTTGCCGAACTACAGGCCCGTCGGGTCGCCTGATGCTGCTGATGCGGCGCAAGCTCCGGATCGAAACGGAGAGGATGACGCTGCGCCCGCCGCAACATGCCGATTTCAACGGCTGGACATCGCTCCGTCAGGACAGCGAACCCTTCCTGGCCCCGTGGGAGCCAAGCTGGGCCGAAGATCACCTGAGCCGCAAGGCCTTCACCAACCGCGTCTACTGGGCGAATCGCTCCATCACCAATAGCACGGCAGTGCCGTTGTTCCTGTACCGGCGCGGCGACAACGTGCTTCTGGGCGCGATCACTCTGGACAACCTGCGGCGGGGGCCTGCGCAGGCCGGAACGCTGGGCTACTGGATCGGACAGCCCTCCGCACGGCAGGGCTACATGGCCGAGGCAATCGAGGCTATGGTGCATCACACCTACGAACGGCTCGATCTCAGCCGGATCGAGGCGGCCTGCCTGCCGGAAAACGTCGCCTCGCGCGGGCTTCTGGAACGCTCGGGCTTCAAGTATGAGGGCGTCGCGCAAAGCTATCTTCAGATCAACGGACGCTGGCGGACGCATGTGCTTTATGCCGCGCTGCGGGCGGACCGGCGCGGTCGTACGCAGGTCGGCTGAATTTGCCGGCTGCCTGCGGCGTGACCCACGGCTTTGTGGGGTGACGCAGCGGCATCCTGCGCTATCCTGATAAGCAGGAGGTGCCCGCCGATGCTCACAAGACTGTTTTCCGCCCTTGTCCTGATGCTTGCCGCAACCGCCGCAGCCGCGCAGGAGAGCCGCAGACCCAGCCATTGCATCGCGATCGCCGATGCAGCGCCCGGGCTGGACTATATCCAGAAAGCCAGCTTTCAAGCGCCGGTGCCAGAGTTCTCGGTGCGGATCAGCTATATCTCTCACGCCTCCTTCCTGATCCAGACGCCCGGCGGGCTGAATGCCGTGACGGATTTCACTGGCTACATCGGCAACACGACTCTGATTCCCGACGTGGTAACGATGAACCACGCCCATGACACCCACTGGACCGCCAACCCTGATCCGGCGATTCCCCATGCCCTGCCCGGCTGGGGTCCGTTCGGAGAGGGGGTCGAACATCACCTCGATCTGGGCGAGATGCTGGTGCGCAACGTCTCGACCGACATCCGTTCGGCCTATGGCGGGCGCGAGGACAATGGCAATTCGATCTTCGTGTTCGAGGTCGAAGGGCTGTGCATCGGCCATCTGGGCCATCTGCACCACGAACCGAACGACCAGCAATATGCCGCCCTGGGTCGGCTGGACGTGCTGATGGTGCCGGTCGATGGTGGCTACACCATGGAGCAGGCCGCAATGGTCCGCGTCGTCGAAAGGCTCAGATCCAGCATCGTGATCCCGATGCACTGGTTCTCCGGCCGTGCGCTCGACCTGTTTCTGGACGGCGTCGAAGATGTCTTTGCCATCGAACAGCGCGAATCGAACAGTATAGAAGTCTCCCTGCGGAATCTGCCCCCGCGCCCGACCGTCATCGTGTTGCAACCCGAATGGCTGCGCGATCCGGACTAGATCCGGCTGGACGTCCTCGAAGTCAGGGATCAGAGCAATCGCGTTGTGCGCCGCAAAGCCTGCTTTGATCCGCACCCCGACTACGTGGCTCTTTCTGAGTATAAATGCTTTCGCAGCGCGCGACTGAACGGTTGGCTGCCTCCGGCGGGGATATTTGGACCCCAGAGAAGACAGCCCCCTTTATGGCTTCTCCGGGTTTCAAATATCCCGGGGGAGTCGCCTGAAAGGCGGCGGGGGCAGCGCCCCCTGCAACGCCCGGGCCAGATGCATCGTCAGACAGACCCCTTGCTGCGCCGATGGGACAGCAATCGCCAGGCCCGGCGCGATTCCGGTTCAGCGGAACCGGGTCTTTGCGTTTGCGTGAAACCATTCCCCCCTTTGGTTCCGCTGTGCACCGGGCTAAGTGTCGGACAACGTGCCTTCAGGAGATTCCCATGCCGCTGTCCCCCGCCGACGATGCCTTTGCCGAAACGCTGTCGGCGAATCTGCCCGATGGCGCCCTGCGCGCCACGGAGCCGCGGTTTCTGGAAGAGCCGCGCGGCCGCTGGACCGGCACCTCGCGCCACGTCGCACTGCCCCGGACCGCCGAGGAGGTTGCGACCATCCTGCGCGCCTGCAACGCGGCACAGGTCGGAGTCGTGCCCTATGGCGGCGGCACCGGGCTTGTCGGCGGGCAGATCGCGCCGGACACCATGACGGAACCGCTGATCCTGTCGCTCGAACGGATGAATGCCATCCGTTCCGTCCATGCCGAAGAAAACGTGCTGATCGCAGAGGCGGGCGTGATCCTGAAGGATGTCCAGAATGCCGCCGCCGATGTAGACCGCCTGTTTCCACTGTCGCTCGGCTCGGAAGGGTCGGCGCGGATCGGCGGGCTGCTGGGAACCAATGCAGGCGGGGTCAGCGTGCTGCGCTATGGCAACACCCGCGATCTGGTGCTTGGGCTCGAGGCGGTGCTGCCGGACGG
>JAGXGV010000128.1 GCA_024636635.1 Puniceibacterium sp. | reverse complement strand
GCTTTCAGGTTCCCTCCGCCGGTGAGACCCGTGGCACCCAAATCTAACCGCGCTTCCCCGGACACCTCTGCTAACGCCTCCGTCTCTCGCTTGATAGTTACGGTAGAGGGTGATGCACCAGAAACGACGGTCCGTTCATCAATGCGAATGGAGGGATCACCCAGAGGCAGGATTACAACCACCTCACACTGTTTGAGGCCAACCCGAAATCTCACAGGATCGTCTGGCCCCCCGCCTACTCTTTCGTTTCTGAATACGATGTCCATTTTGAACGCGTGTCTTGGTGGATCTGTGTCCGCTACTGGATCAAACCAAGCGCGTGTTACGGCAAGCTGGCCTAAAGTTCTGTGCTTGTTATTTACAGATGCCATTATGATCCTCTTAGCGCTGCACTTGATCACAATACGCACTGTTCCGGTTTGATTGAAACATAGCATTGCAAGGCGATGGTCCTTAATTTCGGTCAGTTTGGCATTTGGCCCACGCAAACAAAGTCTGTGTTGATGAACGAGTGGCCGCTCCGACGAGCTGCGTTGCGGCATCGATTTGTCTGGAAAAGGGCACATTTGGGCCGTTCACGTCAGACCTGTCCACGTTGCAACCGCCAACACTTTTGCCAATGAAGCTTTAGATCTGGGTTCGTCGTAGCGGACAAAACTGTTCGCGATCATCTACACATCTGGTAACGGGCTTGCGGGATCCCCTGATCTCTATTCCGCGCGCAGCCCTCGCGCGTGTCGATCGCACCAAGAGATCCAGACCGGGCCGCTTTCAGGCAGGTCGGCGAATTCTTCGTGCCGGGCGACGGCCTTGAGCTGCTGACCTTCCCAGTGCAGCACGCAGGTGCCCATGGCGCCCGCGAAGATGCGCTGGCGCAGATCGGCGCGAAGGGCACTGGCGATTTCAGGTCGGTCGCGGCTGACGCTCAGATGTTCGGGGCGCACGGCGATCATTGTCGCACCGTCCGCCGGGCGCGCCACCCGGGTGCCTCCGGCCAACTCCAGCGCGCCGTCCACCGCTCGACCCTCCAACACGTTGGCCTCGCCCAGAAAGCGCGCGGTGAAGACGTCACCGGGGTCGGAATAAACCTCCTCGGGCCGCCCTTCACGGATCAATCGCCCTCCCTTGAGGATGCCGATGCGGTCGGACAGGGTCAGTGCTTCTTCCTGATCGTGGGTGACGAAGATCGTGGTGATGCCTACCTCGCGCTGGATACGCTTCAGTTCGATCTGCATGTCCACCCGCAGCGCCTTGTCGAGCGCCGACAGCGGCTCGTCCAGAAGCAGTACGCTGGGGCGAGTGACGATGGCGCGCGCCATGGCAACACGCTGGCGCTGCCCGCCTGACAGTTCATGGGGCCGCCTGTCTCCCAGTGGCCCGAGTTGCACCAACTCCAGCACCTCGGCCACGCGGGCCTTCGCTTCGACGGTCGGCACTCGGCGCACCCGAAGCCCAAAGGCAACGTTCTCGGAGACACTCATGTTGGGAAACAGGGCGTAGTTCTGGAACACCATCCCAATTTCGCGCGCTTCCACGGGCACGTCCACTACGGGACGATCGCAGATCAGCACTTGGCCCGCGTCCGGCTCGACGAAGCCGGCGATGGCGCGCAAAAGCGTGGTCTTTCCGCTGCCCGAAGGCCCCAGCAGTCCGAAGAAGCCGCCGTCAGGAAATCTCAGGCTGACTGCGTCCAGCGCGCAAGCGCTGCCATAACTTTTCGAAAGATTCTCAACCCGTACTTCGCTCATCTTTCGCCTCCGAATGAAGTGAACCGCGCAGCGATCAACATCACCACCATAGAAAAGGCGATGATGATGGTCGAAATTGCGTTGATCTCAGGGGTGAATCCCTTGCGGATCGCGGTGTAAATTAGGACTGGCAGCGTGCTGTCACCAGGCTCCGACAGAAAATAGGAAATCACGAACTGATCGAAGCTGACTGCGAAGGCGAAGAGCGCTCCTGCAATCACCCCCGGCGCGATCCAAGGCAGCATCACCGCTTGCGTCGCCAACCAAGGCGATGCCCCGAGTGACCGGGCTGCTTCCTCCAGCACCCGCTCAAAGGTGGCGAGACGGGCTGTGACCACCACAATGACGTAAGGCAGCGCCAAAGCAACATGTCCGATGATGACAGCCGGGGTGCCGCGCCCGATGCCGACGCCAAAGAAGAAGATCAGCATGGCGGTGCCGGTGATCAGCCAAGGAATGGCGATGGGCGGAAAGAGCAGCACCTGCAACACCCTCTTGCCCCAAAAATCATAGCGCCACAACGCCACGGCGGAGGCCGTGCCAAGCGCGGTGGCGATTGCCGTCACCACCATGGCGATCCAGATCGACCGAGCCGCAGCCCTTAGGATCGCGTCGTTCCCGGCCATCCGTTCGTACCAGGTGGTCGAGAACTCGAAGGGCAGCTGGTAGAACTCAGAGGCGTTGAAGGACATAGCTGCCATCACCAGAATCGGTGCATAGAGAAACAGCAGGATCATGGCCAGATAGGCCCGTCCGAGGGTACCCGCGATCCGAGACCGGTTGCGCGCCCTCATGTCCGCGCTTTCCGCAACACTGGCGCCGAGACTGCCAGGATCGCCAGCACCACCGCCAGCAGGATGAAGGACAGCGCCGCGCCCAGCGGCCAGTTAAAGACGGCCACAAACTGATCCTCGATCACTGTTCCGTAGTAGGTGCCCATGCGTCCTCCCAGAATTCGCGGCTCCATGAAGCTGCCCACCACGGGCACGAAGACCAGCACAGCCCCCGCGATCAGCCCCGACGACGACAGCGGCAACACCACGCGCCAGAGGATTGTCCACCACTTAGCACCCAGCGACCGCGCGGCCTCGATCAGGCTGTCGTCGATGGCCTGCAACGCCAGATAGGCGGTCAAGATGACATAGGGCAGATAGGAATGGACCAGACCGATCACGATGGCCCATTCGGAAAACAGCAGGTTTACCTCCACATTCCAAGGCCAGACGGCGTTGACCGCCTTGTCCAGCACTCCGTTGCCGCGCAGTACGATGGCCCAGGAAAATATCCGCACCAGTGAATTTGACCAGAACGGCAGGATCACCAGCAGGAAAAGCGCTTCGCGCGAGCGTCCCCGGATCATCTTGGCCAGCACCCAGGCACAGGGAAATCCTATCAGCACGCAGAGCGCGGTGACCTTAACCCCCAGCAGGACAGACTTCCACAACAGCCGCGCGTAGGTGGGGCTTTCCAAAAAGGCGGCATAGTTCTCCGCGGTGACGCGCCATTCGGTGTCGCCGAAGGGCACGTCGGTAATTATGCTGAAAAACGCCATGGCCGACAGCGGCAGAAACACTGCCACCGTCAGCCACAGATAGGCCGGTGCCAGCAGCCCTGCCGCCCGAAGGCGGTCGGTGCGCGCGAGATGTCCGGCCTCGGCCATGTTACTGGGCAGCCTTCAGGTCTTGCCAAAGCTTGAGGTAAGTCTCGCGCGTCTCGTCTGACATCGGCTGCATGAACTGGACCTTCGCAACAACCGCGGGATCGCCCAGAACCGCCTTGTTGAAGCTGTCATCCGGCAGCGCTGACGCGGCGGCGATGTTGGCCGTGGCCGGTGCCCCGTCCTTGTCCCACTCGGCATAAAATTCTGGATCGATCATCCAGTCAATGAACTGGTAGGCGGCATCCTTCTTTTCAGAGGCGGCCGGGATTGATAGCCCGTCGAGCCAGCCGATGGCACCTTCCTCGGGTACCACGAAGGTTATGTCCAGTCCCTTGCCCATCGAACGCGAGGCCGAGCCAGACCAATAGGTGGCGGCGGCAAACTCCCCAGAAGCCATAAACTGGTTCCAGTCGTTCTCGGACCCCCAGTAGGTGTCGATGCTGGGCATCAGGGCTGCCAATTTCGCTCGCACAGCCTCCAGGTCCTGCACGTCGTTGATGCTCTGCCCTGTGGCAAGGGCGCCGATCTGCACAGCTTCCACAGCGTCGTCGCGGATCGACACCCGACCTTCCCATTCCGGTGACCACAGCACCTCGAGCGAGGTGGGAGGCGTGTCAAAATCGGCGTTCGACACCGCGATCGAGGTCAGACCCCAGGTCCAGGGCACGCCGTAGATCACTCCGTCCTCGTTCAACCCGTCATTGTTCACGAAGGCCGGGTCCAGATCAGCGAAATTCTCAAGCTTCGAGGTGTCTATGGGTGCAAGCAGCCCTTCGTCCACCACCTGCGGCGTGAACGAAGAATTGATCAGCACCACATCGTAGGCGCCGGGATTGGTACGCAGCTTGGTCAGAGTCTCCTGCTCCGAGTTGAAGTATTCGTGCACTACGGTGTGGCCCGTAACCTCTTCGAAGGCCTCTGTGGCGAAGTCTTGGTCGGTGCCGTAGCCCTGCCAATTCAGCACCCGGATCTCGGCGGCGTGCAGGGCGGGGGTGATCAGGGCCAGAGCGGTGGCGGTGCAGAGAAGTCTTGTCATGTTGTTCATCCTTGTTGAAGCGGAGGTTGCGACGCGGCAGGCATCATTGCCAGAACCTGCGCCAAGGGTGGGGCCGTTGACGGCCCTTCTGTGGTTGTCGAAAGTGCGGCGGCGATATTGGCCGCCCTCAGGGCCACTTCGGGATCGTGGCCCCCAGCCAGCATCGAGATGAAATATCCGATGTGGGTATCTCCCGCACCATTGGTATCGATGGCGGCGACCCGGTGGGCAGGTATGTGGCGAGGCGCGCGGTCGGGTTGCGCCAGCCAGCCGCCGTTTGCCCCGTCGCGTACAACCGCGCCCCCCGCTTCGGGTCGGGCCTCAGCGAGGATGCGCACTGCGTGTTCCGGATCTTTTGCACCGCTCAGCACCGCGGCCTCGGCAGCGTTCGCGCTGACCCAGAGCGCCGCGCCCAGCGCCGCATCCAGCGCCCCAGACGGGATCGCCGCGACTCGGGGGCCGGGATCGAAGATCAGCCGCGTGCCCGCCGGGCGGCACAAAAGCCAGCGTGATAGCGCCTGGGTGCTGCCGGGATAGAAAAGGGCATAACCCGATTGCAGGATCCAGTCGTCGGAACCAAGCTGCAGGAAGACAAGGTCGGCGTCGCAAACCTGGCCGTCGGCCCCGGGCAGGCCGATGAAGGTGCGTTCACCAGCATTGTCCACCAAAACCGTACAGCAGCCTTGGTCCCGAGTGTCGCAGCGGGCGCCGACATGAGCAATTCCCTCGGCCGTCAGCGCATTGTCCACCATCTGCGCCAGGGGCCCCCGGCCCAGTGTACCGGCAAAGGCGACCTCCATTCCCGCCCGGCGGGCCGCCACCATGGCGTTGAAACCGCCACCCACGGAGAGCGCGGCGCCGCGCACATCGGCCTCCTGCCCCGCCA
Organism: Puniceibacterium sp.; assembly: GCA_024636635.1. Classification (GTDB taxonomy): domain Bacteria; phylum Pseudomonadota; class Alphaproteobacteria; order Rhodobacterales; family Rhodobacteraceae; genus Puniceibacterium. Next base: position 3,823 of record JAGXGV010000128.1, on the reverse strand, counting down.
GCGGCACCGCGTCGACGCGATAAACCATGTCCACCACCACGCCCGACATCTGAAGCATTCGCCCTGTCATGCCACCCCCTGCTCCGTCAAGCTGGCCCTGCGCAGCGCCAGCAGACCCGCGGCTATCGGTTCGAGGTCCAGTTCGTTGGCGCGGTGCAGCGCTGCAAGACGATCGGGGGGAAAGGCGGACAGGCCCGCGCAGGCCCCGGCCATGGCACAGGCCATGGCGCCGATGGTATCAGTGTCGTCGCCAATGTTGGCCGCGATCAGCGCCGCCCGCCAGGGATCGCCCGCCGCCAGCCGCACCACGCCGAAAGCCGCCGCCACAGACTCGCGGCTGGCCACCGTCGTGCCCACAGCAGCGGCCAACGTTTCCGCATCGCCGTCCGTAGCCGCGTCCAGCGCCAAGGCGATGCGACCGGCCATGTCGCCTTCGCCCACCGTGGCGCCGCGCCGGTTGGCGTCGCGAGCCGCGCCCTGCGCCGCCTCCAACGTTTCATCGAAACGTGCCCCGCTCACCCCCAAGCTGACCACGGTGGCGACTGCGGCCGCGCCTGCCATTGCTTCGCCCGTGGCGTGCGTCACGCTGCAGGTTCTCTCGACCGCGTCAAGAAGCACGGCACCCGGCGGCACCGACAGGCCTACGGGCACGATACGCATGGCAGCACCGTTAGTTGTACCCCGCAGCCCGGTGCGCGACGCGGGCGCGCCCGCCAGCAGAGCATCCAGCGCGGCCTTGGTCGAAGGGCCCAGCAGATCACGCAGCCCCCGAGCGCGCACGTCGCTTTCCCAATCCAAAAGCGCACGGGCCCAGTCGTTCTGCTCGAAGCCTTGCGGACGCAGCAGGAGACCCGCCAGCAACAGTGTCTGTTCAGTGTCGTCGGTCACCTGCCCCGCCCGCAAGCCGTGGGAGACGGGATGCCCGACGATAGGGTCGGTGAAGTCGGTGATCCGGCCATAGTTTGCACGGATTCGTTCTACGGAAAGCGTCTGGGTGGGCATCCCCATGGCATCGCCCAAGGCCACGCCAGTCAGAGCGCCCAACGCCCGGTCGGTCATGGATTCCGCCAGCGCACCGCCCATCAGAACACCATCCTTAAGCCGAAACGGTTCGGGTCCAGCAGGCTTTCCACCAGCTCCAGCAGGCTGCCGTCCGCTGCGCGGGTCAGGCGATGAAGTCGCAGCATCGGACCGCCGACCGGGCGGCGCATGCAAGTGGCATCCGCGTCGCCGAGGGCGGAAAGGACGCCCGCCAGTTCCTCACCCGTAGTAGCGGAAAGGCCCTGTGCCAATAGAGTGCGGCTGAGGGAATCATCAACCAGTCCCGCAACGGGGATTGCCGCAAAAACATCGCGCCAAGGCAGTCTGGAACGCTCAAGCGACACCCCCTCCCCCGTCTCGCAGGACAGGCGCAGCCGGTCGATACAGAGATAGTCGCCGGGGGCAGGCAAATCGCGGAGCGACAGGAAGGCGTCACTGCGTGCGCAGCTCCCCCTGCGCAGGTCCAGCAGTCGTGTCTCCAGGCGCTCGGGCACTTCGGAGAGCGCCACGGACCACCCCTTGCGGTCGTCGATCACGTCCCCTTGATAGGTCACGAAGGATCCGATGCCCGTGCGGGTGGTGATCAGCCCTTGGTCGACCAGCATCTGGAGACCGCGACGCACGGTGTTGCGGCTGACCTCGAAGCGTCGCATCAGTGCGCCCTCGCTATCGAGCTGGTCACCTCTGAGCACCTGCCCCGCCTTGATTTCGCGCGCCAAGGCATGGGCCACCAGTTCGGATTTCGCCAAGGCGAAGGGGGCGCTGCGCGGATCGATTGCGGGAGCCTTTACCAACCTATTCCCTCCTGTCCCAACCTGTACTCTACTGGCAGCACGTGACCGGTCAACACATTTTTGACGAAACACAAGCCAGAATCTCTTCGACTCACAAGAGGGGCTTGAAGGTGATCAACAAGAGTCTCGGCAAAGACATTCCGTTGCATAGCTTCGAAGACCGCGCTTGTAGAAGGCTGGCGTGGACTCCGATGATCGTGGCAAGTTGATGGGACACGATGTGGCGAGGATCAGGGAATGGAAGGACTGTGGAGGGATGTCGCTTCGAGAGAAGCTGCGCTTCCACGAGATGATCGCGTTATCGCCGTCGACTGCTCTGCCAGCTCGCGCTTCGGGCCTGCCTGACCCATTCTCAACTACTTGCAATTGCAAGCAATTCACGTCCACATGCCGGGTCGTAGATGGTGTGGCCAGAAATTTTCACTGGAAGGAGGACGCTGCCCAAGACACCTGGCGTTTCGCAAGTGGCATCGGAAAAGTGAGGGTTCCCCTTGCAATATGCTGCTCCAACCGCGCTGTCTCTCACGCCACGGCTGGTCAACCGACCATCGCGCTGGGGACGATAAATCGCTTAGTTTATTCCAAGGAGACACCCATCTGTTCGAGAGTCTCGCGGTTTGGTACGCCCGTCTCCTCTAAGCCTTCGGCGGTTTGGTAGCGCGCCATGGCTGCCCGAGACCCTGGCCCCCACTGACCATCCGGTGTTCCGGCATCAAAGCCGCCGGCGTTTAACATAGTCTGGATAGCCCGGTAATCGTCGGATCCAAGATCGAGCAACGATACCTGGCACGCCTCGGAGACAGCCTCGAAGACATCATTCGCCCCGGCCAACTGGATCGAAAGATCATGTGTCTGACCGTTGTTTTCCTCGAGACGCAAGAACAGCCGTTCTTGATCGAACAGGTCGACCATGAGCGCCACAGCGTCGGCACCGAAGCGACCTGCTCCTTTGCTCGAGGTGAGCTTAGACCAGCGCGTGGAATAGGCATCATCCTCGCCGATGCGCACAGTCACCGGAATAGTGTTCGAGTTGTATTCCGTGGAAAGATAGGCGTCGGCATCGAAGATGATACGTGGGTCGCGCTCGATGCAGGCCACCTTAAGCGAGGGGTTCGTCATTGAAAAACCAACTCCCCAATCAGAGACGTTGATTGCAAAGACTTGTGGTGTATCGTCAATTTCGGCCCGGCTGCGCTGAAGCGCCCACCAACCGACCATCTCGAACCCCTGCTGTGCCAGCTGTTCAAAAATCTGGGCGGAGTAATCGATCTCGGGATGGAGCGCATCCGCCCAGACAGGTGTCGAACGATTATCAGTGCTTGCGTCGGCGTCGGCGCCGGATGCGGAATTGACAGCGGGCTGCAGTGCCGTAGGCGCGGGCCCCGCTATTCCCGGAAAAGCAATTCCGTATTCGGCCCGATACCAAGCTTGGCGTAACTGTGCGAGGCTGAGACGCTCCGTCTCGTAGCGCGTCATCGCCATCGCGGCAACCAGCCCGCTGGACTGAAGCGCCTCGTCGCGCGCGGCGTCGACAAGGACCTGCTGGGTCTGGATGTCAGCCAGGATATTCGACGCAAGCTCCGGGTCGGGCTGAACCCCCGGAACCGTGATTTCAATCGGCGCGCCCGCTTCCTGGGCCGCCTTGCGGGCCATGAGAATAGACTGCGTCAGCCTCAAGGTCTCGGTATTCAGCGCCGCGACCACGCCAAGGACACCTCCGGTGTAGTTCGCCTCTGCGGCTTCGGCTGCAGCAATCTCGCGCTCGAGTGCGGCGATTTCTGTCTCAAGTGCGGCAACCAGATCGCCTGCGTCTTGGGACCAGGCAGGGGCGACCGGAAAGCTGACGGTGAGGGCAACAAGGCTTGCACGAATCAGAGAACGTGAAAAACGCGCGGCTGTCATTAGGTCTCCATGGTTCGATTTGTTGTCTTGCGACAGAAAGTATCCCCGAGAGCGATAGGGTACAAGCATGTCCGTATAGCCATGCG
>JAGXGV010000127.1 GCA_024636635.1 Puniceibacterium sp. | reverse complement strand
GGGGGGGGCAGTCTGACGGACGCAGGGCCCCGGTTGGCCGCAGGGGCCGATATGGCGCCGACTGTTGCGGAGTTTCAGTGCGCGGGCACCGCCACTTAGTGGGCGGGTACCGCCGCAGCGTCCAGCAGGGTGCGGCCGCCATCCACCGTCATGATCTGTCCGGTCATGAAATTCGCGCCTTCGGATGCCAGGAACTGCACCGCCTCGGCGAGTTCCACAGGAGAGGCGATGCGCCCCAGCGGTGTATGGCTTTCGATGTCTTCGCGGTATTCGTCGTGGCCCTTCAGCGCCCCCTTGAGACTGGCGGACATGACCGATCCAAAGGCCAGCGCGTTCACCCGGATGCGGTGCGGCGCCAGCGACACGGCAAGGGACCGCGTCATCTGGTCGAGCGCGGCGCAGGACACCGAATAGGCCAAAAGGTCGGGGTGGGTGCGGCGCGCCGCGATCGAACTGAGGTTGACAATGGCGCCGACCTGCCCCTCGGGCTGTTCGCCCGCCTGCTTGATCATCCGGCGTGCCACCACCTGACTGAGCCGCAGCGCTGTCATCAGGTTCTGGTCGAGCAGGGATTCCACTGACGTATCCTCGACATCAAGCGCGTCCGAGACGGTCATCTGGCGGCTGCCGTTCACCAGTATATCCACCCGGTCGTAAGAATCGAGCGTTGCCGACAGCAGATTGGCCAGTGTCAGGCGTTCCCGCAGATCCCCGGCAAAATAGCGCATGTTGCCGTCTTCGCGGGCGTCGCCCACTTCCTTGCACAGGCGTGATTCGTCCATGTCGGCGAACATGACATTCGCGCCGCGCTGGGCGAAATGCCGGGCGATGGCGAGGCCGACACCGTTGGCGGCACCTGTGACAATGGCGGTCTTGCCTTCGATCGAAAAGGACATGGAGCGGAGAACCTTGCGCTGTTGAGCTGTGCCGAACCTAGACCGGATCAGCGACGGGGGCGAGAGGGGCGTTGCGCATGCAGCACTTTGAAGCCGCCGTTGCCTGCGACCTCGGTCGTGTCGGCGAAATGCCCGGCGAGCGTCGCCTCGTAGGGGAGGTGGCGATTGGCGACGATCCAGAGGTGTCCGACGGGTTTCAGCGCACGTGCGGCCGCGGCGATAAAGCTTTGTCCAAGGCTTGGGTCGGCGTTGCGCGATGTGTGGAATGGCGGGTTCATCACCACCGTGTCGAGCCGTTCGGGAGAGGTCCATGCCGTCGCGTCGGCCCAGTAGAATTTTGCGCGGGTATCGTCGAGATTGGCGCGCGCACAGTCCAGGGCGGCATGATCCGCCTCGACCAGGTGCAGGGCTGCGATGTCTGGACGGGTGAGGATCTGCGCCGAAAGGTAGCCCCAGCCGGCGCCGAAATCGGCCACGCTCTGCCCCAGCTTTGCAGGCAGTGCTGCAGCCAGCGCAGCCGAGGCCGGGTCGATGCCATCGGCCGAGAATACGCCCGGCGCGGTCAGGTAGCCGTCGGCGTTGCGGCACGGGCCGGGGCTGGACCAGTCGGCAAAGGCATCGGTGGCGGCAAACCACGCCGCCTTGCCATGCGCCTTTGACACCTGCCCCAGCAGGGCGGCGCGGGCGCGACAGGCCTTGAGCATCGGTTCGATTCCGTCGGTCTTCAGCCCGTCGACCAGGATCAGTCCGCCGGGGGCCGCAGCGCAGGCGGCAGCGACCATCGCCTGTCCCTGCGTGCGCACACGCGGCAGGAACACCACTGCCATCGCATAGGGCCCGGTCTCTTGCGTCACGCAGTCAAAGCCGCGCGCAGACAGGGCATCGAAGTCGGGGCGGAACGTCTGGATCACCTGGCAGCGGTCGACCGGCAGGGCGGACAGGTCGTGATCGGTCGTCGCGCCGAACAGCGCGATGCGGCCCTCGGGCGGCAAGACAAGGCTGCCGTCTTGCAGGCATGTGGTCAGGCGGGATGTGGCCATGTCAGATGCGGCGCGCAGCGGGGCGCGTCATTCCTTTTCCATGGTGCATTGCAGCGGATGCTGATGGCGCCGCGCGAAATCCATCACTTGACCCACTTTTGTCTCGGCAATCTCGTGGCTGAAGACGCCGACGACGGCGACGCCCTTCTTGTGGACGGTCAGCATGATCTCGAACGCCTGGGCGTGGGTCATGCCGAAGAACCGTTCGAGAATGTGCACCACAAATTCCATCGGCGTGTAGTCGTCATTCAGCAACAGCACCTTGTAAAGCGGCGGGCGCTTTGTCTTGGGCTTGGAGTCGACGACAACGTCCACATCGTTCTCATCGCCCGGGGGCGGCTTTGCGTCATTGCTGAGACGGAAATCTGCAAGGGACGGTCCGTGTGTCATGAGGCTCGGTTTGGTTTGCGGTTTAAGCATGCGATCACTTATATAACCTGTCACGGCACATAGAAAAGGGCCGTGATCGACAGCGGGGAAACAATGGGCCGGAATTTGCAGACAATCGGCTTTGATGCGGATGATACCCTGTGGCACAACGAACGCTTCTTCAAGCTGACACAAGCGCGATTCGCGGATCTTCTGGCAGACCATGCCGACCCCGACATGCTGGGCCAGCGTCTTCTGGCGGCAGAACGGCGCAACATCGGCCATTACGGATTCGGCGTGAAGGGCTTTGTGCTGTCGATGATCGAGACGGCGATCGAGGTGACGGAGGGGCGCGTGCCCGCCAGCGTGATTTCGGAACTGCTGGCCGCCGGACAGGAGCTGCTGGCGCATCCTCTGGAACTGATGCCCCACGCCAAAGAGTCGGTAACCGCACTGTCGGATACGCACCACATCGTCCTTATCACAAAGGGCGACCTGCTGCACCAGGAACGCAAGCTGGCGCAGTCCGGCCTTGGCGACCTCTTCGATGCGGTCGAGATCGTGTCGGACAAGACGCCCGCCACCTATGTGCGCATCTTCGGCGCCAGCCCCGGCGGGGTGCAGAGGGCTATGATGGTGGGCAATTCGATGAAATCCGACATCGTCCCGGCGCTTGATGCGGGTGGGTGGGGCGTGTTCGTCCCGCAGGAACTGGCCTGGGATCTGGAACATGCCGACACCCCCGAATCCGAGCGGCTGCGGATTCTCGAAGACCTGGGCGCGTTGCCGCAATTGGTGGACGAAATCGCATGAGGCTGCGCCGAATTGCCGCCGTAATAGCCGGTTTAGTGTTTGCTGGCGAAATTTTCGCTATATATGGTTAACTGGCTCTGCGTAAATCTGTTTTCGTTAACCACTTGAAGGGTTTATCCACAGCCTTTGATGTGTTACCTTTGTTTCAATAAATCAAAAATAATAGCTCACCGAAACATCGGGGGCACGAGGCAGCAGAAGGCGATATATCGTGACAGGACGGCGTAAACAGCCGGGCTCTTTGAGCCTGTATCTCATATTCATGACAGCGTTTATATGGCTAGTGCCGATAAGCGTTCTGGCCGCGCCCTATGCGGCATACGTGATGGACGCGCGCTCGGGCGAGGTGGTGCATTCCGAGAATGCCGAAACCCGCCTGCATCCCGCATCCCTGACCAAAATGATGACGCTTTACATCGCGTTCCAGGCGGTGGAGCACGGCGAGATCAGCATGGACACCGATGTGACCATCTCGCGTCACGCCGCGTCTGAACCGCCGTCGAAACTGGGTTTGCGACCGGGCCAGAAGATCAAGCTGCGGTATCTGGTGCGCGCGGCGGCGGTCAAGTCCGCCAATGACTCGGCCACCGCCATCGCCGAGGCGATTTCCGGGTCCGAAGCAGCCTTTGCCCGCCGGATGACCCGCACGGCGCAGCAACTGGGCATGACCAAAACGACATTCAAGAACGCCCACGGCCTGACCGAGGCGGGGCACCTTTCGACGGCGCGGGACATGTCGATCCTGGGGCGCCACATGATCTACGACTACCCGGAATACTACAACCTGTTCTCGCGGCAGACAGCGGATGCGGGGATAAAGCAGGTGTCGCACACCAACCGCCGCCTGTTGCAAAGCTACGCTGGCGCGGACGGAATCAAGACGGGCTATACCAACGCGGCCGGTTTCAACCTGACGGCATCGGCCCAACGGGGCGGCAAGCGGGTGATCGCCACGGTGTTCGGCGGTCGTTCGACCGCGACGCGCAATGCGAAGGTGGCCGAACTGCTGGATCTCGGGTTCCGGTCCACTTCCACGAACGTTGCCTTTCGCGCCCCCGGCAAGCCGCCCTACGCGGGACGTGGCGAGGTCGATGTGATGGTTGCCCAGACCTCTGACCCGCTGCCCGGAACACGGGGCAAGTCGATCCGCGTGGCCTCGGGTGCCGTCAGCAAAAGCCTGCGGCCCATGGCCCGTGCCGCGACAGCGCCCGTGCCGGGCCTGCTGGTTGCCGAGGTGCGCACCGACATAGACACCATCCTCCAGTCGGTCCAGAACGTGTCAAGCCAGGCGGTCGCGGCACCGACGGCCCCCGTGGCGACGCCCGAATCGGTGCAGCTGGCGGCGGTGGCACCGTCGGCCTCGGTCAAGCCGATGGTCCGGCCTACCGATGTGGTGCTGGCCAGCGTCGGATCGGTCCAGGCCCCGAAGGTCGAAGCCGAAGTGGTCGAGCGGATCTCGACCTCGGGCGGGCGGCACTGGGGCATCAATGTCGGGCGTTATCCCAGCAAGTATGCGGCCGAAAAGGTTCTTTTGCAGACCGCGCTGTCCGAGATGTCGACGCTGGACGGGTCCCTGCGCAAAGTGGTCAACCGCAAGGCTGGCTTTGATGCCAATTTCATGGGGATGAGCCGCGAGATGGCGGATCTTGCCTGCCGTCGCCTTCAGGCGCAGCAGGTCACCTGTTTCATGATCGGACCCAGCTGACCGCCCGACCGCGTTTCAACCCGACAGCAGACCCCGCAATCCGACAGCTGACCCCGCAACAGGCCCCGCAATGCGATTGCGGGGCCTGTGCCCGTATGCTGCATCGATTCGCCGCTGCGGTGCCCGTTGCCGAATTGCCTGCCTGCGCCGGGCCGGGGGCCAAACTTCAAAGTGCACTTTTGCGCAACCCGTGTAGATTGCCCTCAGGGAGAAGAGGACAACACCATGAGCTACAAGACCATTCTGAGCGTACTGACCGAGGAGAAACTGGGGGATCTGACGCTGGAGCATGGCTATGCCCTGGCCGAGGCGCAGGGCGCGCACCTCGACATCCTCTGCATCGGTGTGGATCGCACGCCGGGCGGATATTTCCGCAACGGCAGCAATCCGATGCTGATGCAGGAGGCGCTGACCCAGGCCGCCGAGCAGGCCGAGGCGCTGGCGCAGCATGCGCGCGACTGGCTGCATGACGCGAGCATTGCCTGGTCAGTCGAGACCGGCTCGACCCCGTTGCCGGATGTGGCGCGGACGGTTGCCGGGCGGGCGCGTTTCTCTGACCTTGTGGTGTTGCCCAAACCCTATGGCAAGGACCATGGCATCGAACTGGTGCCGGTGATCGAGGGCGCGCTGTTCGAGGGGCTGACCCCCGTGATGGTGGTGCCCGATGACACCACGCCGATGGTGACCCCGGAACGGGTGGTGCTGGCGTGGAACGGCAGTGCGGAATGCCTGCGGGCGGTGCGGGCCTCGCTTCCGGTGCTGGCGGCGGCAAAGGTCGTGCATGTGGTGCTGGTCGATCCGCCGGGCGGAAAGGCGGCGATCAGCGGGGACGGCTATCTGGCCCGCTATCTCACGCGGCACGGGGTCGAGGTCGAGATCGACGTGCTGGCCAAGCGCGGACGGCGCGTTTCGGACATTCTGGTGTCACATGAGCGCGAGGTCGGTGGCCAGATGATCGTCATGGGTGCCTATGGCCATTCCCGATTCCGCGAGGCGATCCTGGGCGGGGCGACGCGCAACATGCTGGAACAGGCCGAAGTGCCGGTACTTATGGCCCACTGACTGCACACCCCTGAGGCGACCGCAGGCTCCGCGTTCAGGCCGCGTTCAACCCGCAGGATTGAGCGCGGCGGCGATCAGGCTGCGGGTGTATTCGGATTTCGGGGCGTCGTAGATCTGCGCGGCGGGTCCGTGTTCGACCACGTCGCCCTGTTTCATCACGATGACCTGATGCGACATCGCCCGGATCACCTTGAGGTCATGGCTGATGAACAGGTACGCCAGATCGTACTTGCGTTGCAGATCGCGCAGCAGGTTCACGATCTGCACCTGCACCGTCATGTCCAGCGCCGAGGTCGGTTCGTCCAGCACCACAAGCCGCGGCCGCAGGACCATGGCGCGGGCGATCGCGATGCGCTGGCGTTGCCCGCCGGAAAATTCGTGCGGATAGCGGTGCATCGTCGCCGGGTCCAGTCCCACCTCGGTCATCACCTCTGCCACCAGCTCACGGTGCGGGCGGCCATCGGGCGCGCCGTGAACGCCCAACCCTTCCGCGATGATCTGTTCGCAGGTCATCCGGGGGCTGAGCGATCCGAACGGGTCCTGAAACACGATCTGGATCTCGGACCGCAGGCGGCGCAGTTGCCGGGTCGACCATTTGCGCACATCCTCGCCGCGGTAGGTGATGCCGCCCTCGGACTGGATCAGCCGCATGATGGCAAGCGCCAGCGTGGTCTTTCCGGACCCTGATTCGCCGACGATGCCGATGGTTTCCCCGGCCCGCACCGACAGGGTCGCATCGTTCACGGCCTTCACATGGCCCACGGTCTTTTTCAGCAGACCTTTCTGGATCGGGAACCAGACCTTGAGGTGGTCGGTCCGGGCAATTTCCTCGGCCGCTTCGGGCACGGGATCGGGCGTGCCGGTGGATTCCGCGCGCAGCAGCATTTGCGTATAGGGATGCTGCGGGTCGGCAAAGATCCTGGACGTGGGGCCACTTTCGACGATTTCGCCGTTCTGCATGACGCAGACCCGGTCGGCGATGCGGCGCACGATGCCCAGATCGTGGGTGATGAACAGCAGGCTCATGTTCTGGGCGGACTTGAGATCTGCCAGAAGTTCGAGGATCTGCGCCTGAATGGTGACGTCCAGCGCCGTCGTCGGTTCATCCGCGATCAGCAGGTCCGGCCCGTTGGCCAGCGCCATGGCGATCATCACGCGTTGCCGCTGACCACCGGACAATTGGTGCGGATAGGCGCCAAGGCGGCTTTCGGGGTCGCGGATGCCGACCTGATGCAGCAGTTCAAGGATGCGGGCGCGCGCCGCCTTGCCCTGCAGGCCCTGATGCAGGGCCAGGCTTTCGCTCAGCTGTTTCTCCAGCGTATGCAGCGGGTTGAGCGAGGTCATCGGTTCCTGGAAGATAAAGGAAATGTCGTTGCCGCGGACCTTGCGCAGCAGGGCGTTGTCAGCGCCGATCATCTCTTGCCCGTCATAAAGGACCGATCCGCCAACGATCGCCGAATCCCCCAGAAGCGACACGGTCGACAGCGCGGTGACCGATTTGCCCGACCCGGATTCCCCCACAAGCGCGACGGTTTCGCCCTTGTTCACGGTAAAGCTGACGCCCCGGACCGCCTGCGTTTCCGCGCCGTCCTGACGGAACGAGACGGTGAGGTTCCTGACCTCGAGTGTGGCGCTCATGAAAAGGTCTTTCTGGGGTCAAACGCGTCCCGCACGCCTTCGAAGATGAAGACAAGCAGCGACAGCATCACCGCGAACACGGTGAAGGCGGTGAAGGCGAGCCACGGCGCCTGAAGGTTCTGTTTCGCCTGAAGTGTCAACTCACCCAAAGAGGGCGCAGACGACGGCAGGCCGAAGCCAAGGAAATCAAGGCCCGCCAGCGTGCTGATTGTGCCCGTCACGATGAAGGGCAGCATGGTGACGGTGGCGACCATCGCGTTGGGCAGCATGTGGCGGAACATGATGCGGGTGTTGGACACGCCAAGCGCGCGCGCCGCGCGCACGTATTCCAGGTTGCGCGCGCGCAGGAATTCCGCGCGCACCACGCCGACGAGTGCCGTCCAGCCGAACAGCACGGTCAGGAACACCAGCAGCCAGAAACTTCGCCCCAGAATCGCGAACAGGATGATGATGATATAAAGCGACGGGGTGGACGACCAGATCTCGATGATGCGTTGAAAGATCAGGTCCAGCCAGCCGCCGAAAAACCCCTGCAAGGCGCCGGCGACGATGCCGATGACAGAGGCGCAGACCGTCACGATCAGGGTGAACAGGATCGACAGGCGGAAGCCGTAGATCACCCGCGCCACCACGTCGCGTTTGGTGTCGTCGGTGCCCAGCCAGTTCTGCGAAGACGGGGGCAGGGGGGCCGCGCCGGGGCGGTCCACCGGGGTCTGGAACGAATAGGGGATCACGGGCCAAAGCATCCAGCCTTCCTGGAAGTCGCCCCCTGGCACCATGCCGCTGTTGACCTCGTTGATCAGCTCGTCCGGTCGGTCAAAACACTCTTCCAGCCCGCCGGTGCGGATCAGGCAGCGCACTTCGGGGTCGCGGTACGGGGCTTCGGTGCGGAAATCGCCGCCGAACTCGGTCTCGGCGTAAAAGTTGAAGATCGGGGTGTAATATTCACCACGATAGTTCACCAGCACCGGCTTGTCGTTGGCGATGAACTCGGCGCACAGCGACAGGCCGAACAGGATTGAAAAGATCCACAGCGACCAGAGCGCGCGGCGGTTCTTTTTGAAGTTGCGCCAGCGGCGCTGGTTCAGCGGCGACAGGGCAAAGCGGCCCTTGGGCGGCTGCGGCGCCACGGGCATGCCGGGCATGGGTTCGGGGGTGATGTCGGGTTGGGCGACCATGGTTCAGCCCTCGCGCTTTTCAAAGTCGATACGGGGATCGACCAGCACGTACATCAGGTCCGACAAAATGCCCACCACCAGCCCGATGATGCCGAAGATGAACAAGGTGCCGAAGATCACCGGATAATCGCGCGCCACCGCCGCCTCGAACCCCAGCCGACCAAGGCCGTCGAGCGAAAAGATCGTCTCGATGATCAGGCTGCCGGAAAAGAACACGCCGATGAACACCGCCGGAAAGCCCGCGATGACGATCAGCATGGCGTTGCGGAAGATGTGGCCGTACAGGACACGGCTTTCGGTCAGGCCCTTGGCGCGGGCGGTCATGACATACTGTTTCTTGATTTCATCAAGGAACGAATTCTTGGTCAGCAGGGTCAGCGTCGCAAAGGCCGAGATGGTCGAGGCGAACACCGGGAGAGCGATGTGCCAGAAGTAATCCGCGATCTTGCCCCCGACGGAAAGCTGATCCCAGTTGTCAGACGTCAGCCCCCGCAATGGAAAGATCTGCCAGTAGGAACCGCCGGCGAACAGCACCAGCAACAGGATGGCGAACAGGAACCCCGGGATCGCATAGGCGACGATGATCGCGCCAGAGGTCCAGGTGTCAAAGGCCGTGCCGTCCTTGACCGCCTTGCGGATGCCCAGCGGGATCGAGATGATGTAGGCGATGACCGTGGACCAAAGGCCAAGCGAGATCGACACCGGCATCTTTTCCAACACAAGGTCGATGACCGAGATCGAGCGGAAATAGCTCTGCCCGAAATCGAAGTGCAGGTAGTTCCACATCATGTTCAGGAACCGCTCGAGCGGCGGCTTGTCGAACCCGAATTCCTTTTCCAGACTGGCAATGAACTCGGGCGGCAGGCCGCGCCCGCCGACGTAATCCTCGGACCCGCTGCCCCCGGCGGCAATCTCTCCGCCACCGCCGGCGATGCCCTGGAACACGTCGCCTTCGCCCTGGATCTGGGCAAGGATCTGTTCGATCGGCCCGCCGGGAACGAACTGGATCAGGGCGAAGTTGATGATCATGATCCCAAGCAATGTGGGAATGATCAGCAACAGCCGTCGAAGGATATATGCGCCCATGTCGGTACCGGTCCTGCCTTTTGTGGTCTGGCCTGCCTAAAGCGCGCCTGCGTCCCGCAGCGCCTGCGCTTTTTCGGCGTTGTACCACCAGATCGACGCCTCGCCCATGCCAAAGGGCGGCGGGGTGTCGCCATAAGGCCGGTCAAACTGGTCGAAATAGGCGACGGTGTGCACGCCCTTGTACCATTGCGGTATCCAGACGTGCAGCGAACGAAGCACCCGGTCGAGCGCCTTGACCGACGTATCCAGTTCCTCGCGGCTGGTGGCGGTGGCGACCTTGTCCACCAGCATGTCCACGGCCGGATTGGCCAGACCCGCGATATTGGCCGAGCCGGGCACCTCGGCGGAATCCGATCCGAAGATCTGCCGCAGCTCGTCCCCTGGGGTCGAGGACATGGCGAACCGCTGCGTCACGATGTCATAATCAAAGGTCTTTTCCCGCTCCTGCGCTTCGGCGGCATCGACGCGGGTGGCGTCGGCCTCTATCCCCAGACGTTTCAGGTTTTCGATCATCGGGTTGATGATCCGGTCGAAACTGGGGCTGTCGTTCAGCACCGACACAGTCAGTTTCTGACCGTCCTTGCGGCGGATGCCGTCATCGCCGACGATCCAGCCCGCGTCTTCCAGCAGGCGCCCGGCGGTGCGCAGCGACCGGCGGTCGGCAAGGTCGTCGGGGCTTGAGGTGGCGGGCACATAGGCGCTTTCGGTGAACACCGACTCGGGAATTTCGTCGCGCATCGGTTCGAGCAGGGCCAGCTCGGCCTCGGATGGCATACCGCTGGCCTGCAACGTGTCAGAGTTTTCCCAGAAGCTGTCGGTGCGTTCGTAAGCGCCGTAGAACAGCGATTCATTGGCCCATTCACAGTTGAACGCCAGTCCGATGGCCTGCCGCACCCGAATGTCCTGAAACTTTTCGCGCCGCAGATTGAACCAGAAACCTTGCGTGCCCGCCGGGCGGCCATCGTCCAGTTCCTCGGTCTTGACCCAGCCGTTGTCCACAGCAGGAAAATTGTAGCCCGTGGCCCAGATCTTGGACTGGTATTCCTCGCGGAAAGTGTAGGCGCCGGCCTTGAACGCCTCGAACGCGGTGGTGTAATCGGCAAAATATTCGATCTTGATCACGTCAAAGTTGTTTTGGCCCAGGTTCACCGGCAGATCCTTGCCCCAGTAATCGTCGCGCCGCTGGTAGGCGACAGAGCGGCCCGGATCGACGCTGAGCAGGTCGAACGGGCCCGATCCCATTGGCGCCTCAAGGCTCGATTCGGTGAAATCGACATCTTCGTAATACGCTTGCGAAAAGATCGGCAGACCGCCGGCGGTCATCAGCAATTCGCGCAGCGGCCCGTCCGGGTTGAAGGTGAACTTGACGGTGTGCTCGTCCAGCGCCTCGACCGTCTGGAAATCCTTCAGCGCGACCTTGAAGCTGGGCCGCCCCTGTTCCAGAAGGATGTCGTAGGAAAACACCACATCCTGCGCGGTGACCGGCGTGCCATCGCGGAACATCGCCTCGGGGCGCATGTGAAAGATGACCCATTCGCGGCTTTCGGGATATTCCAGCGATTCAGCGACCAGACCGTACATCGAATCCGGCTCGTCCAGATTGCCGGTCAGCAGGCTGTCGTAAAAGACTGTGGACAGCGCCGCGGCATTGCCTTTGAGGATATACGGCGTGAGACTGTCGAAGGTGCCGAACGCCCAGGTCGAAAATTCGCCGCCCTTGGGCGCGTCCGGGTTGACGTAATCCCAGTGTGGGAAACCTTCAGGATATTTCAGCTCGCCAAAGGTGGACACGCCATGCGCCCGGATCACGTCATCCTGGGCGCGAAGGTCCTGCGCGCCAAAGGCAAGTCCCAGCGCCAGCAGCGCGGTCAGGGTAAGGCGGCGGATCGCGGGGGCCTTGGCGGGTAAGGTCCGGGCTATTTTCGTCGTCATGGGCATCCCTTCAGCTCGGATATGTCAACTTTCCGATCTATCTAAGCTAAGGCGCGGGGTTGGCCACATTCAAGTTACGTTTCTGTAATCCCGCCGAATTGATCGCAGAGCATCCATACGGCGCACCGGGTGAGCGCATTAAAAAGGCCGCCTGCCCATTGGGGCGGCGGCCTTGTCCAGCAAATCATCGCTGTAATGTATCGCTGTTTTTAATCGTCAGTGGAGTCCAGATAGGCGATGAGGTTCACGCGGTCCTCTGGATCACCCAGGCCGGAATAGCCCATCGATGTACCGGGGGCCCAGCCGCTCGGGTCTTCGAGAAAGGCGAAAAGGTTCTCGGGGGTCCAGACATCCCCGGCCTCGCTCAGCGCGCCGGAATAGGACGCGTACCCTTCGGCGGTGCCGATGTCGCGGCCCACGACGCCATAAAGATAGGGGCCCACGGCATTCGCACCCTGTTCGAGCTGGTGGCATGCGCGGCAGGCCCGGTAGACGCCCTCGCCCGCCGACGCATCGGCAGAGGCCATCAGCGTCTCGAAATCGACGGTCTCTTCTTCGGCGGTGTCGGTTTCGGCCTCGGCCACCTCGATCACATAGGCCTGCGCCTCGTCACCGTGGCCGCCGCCCACATGGAACAGGCTTTCGGCGGCCCAGTTGCCCAGCAGAAAGATCAGAAGCGCGCCGCAAAAGCCGCCGAGCACTTTGGTGAAGGTCATTGTATCAAGCATTGATCGCGTGTCCGTCTCATGTCTGTCGGTTGTCGGTCGAGCCGATACCTATTGCTTCCCCTTCCCTGTGGCAAGATATAGAAGCCGCGACCAAACGCCCATCGGGCAGTGACAGCAACACACGAGGCAGAGATGACAGGTCGGATCGCGTTTCAGGGCGAGCTTGGCGCCTATTCCCATCAGGCCTGCCGCGAGGCGCGCCCGGACATGGATGCGCTGGCCTGCCGCACCTTCGAGGATGCGATCGAGGCGGTGCGTTCGGGCGAGGCACAGCTTGCCATGCTGCCGGTAGAGAATTCCACCTATGGCCGGGTCGCTGACATCCATTCGCTGCTGCCGCAATCGGGCCTGCACATCATCGACGAAGCTTTCGTTCGGGTCCACATCAACCTGCTGGCGCTGCCGGGCACATCGATCAGCCAGATCCGCCAGGCGATGAGCCATACGGTGCTGCTGGGCCAATGCCGCCGGTTCCTTGCCGAACACGGAATCGACCGGCTGACCGGAGCGGATACCGCTGGCTCGGCCAAGGACGTGGCGGCGATGGGCGACCCTTCGGTTGCAGCACTCGCCTCGGAACTCGCGGCCGAGATCTACGGGCTTAAGGTGCTTGCCCGTCATATCGAGGATCAGGGCAACAACACGACCCGCTTTCTGATCATGTCGCGCGCGGCGGACATGACCCGGCGCGGCGACCACGGCATGATCACCAGTTTCATGTTCCAGGTGCGCAACATTCCGGCGGCGCTTTACAAGGCGATGGGCGGTTTCGCCACCAACGGCATCAACATGACGAAACTTGAATCCTACATGGCCGGCGGTTCTTTTACCGCGACGCAGTTCTATGCCGACATCGAGGGCCACCCCGACGATCCGGCGGTGCAGCGCGCGCTTGACGAGCTCGGCTACTTCACCGACATGCTGGAAATCCTTGGCACATACCCGCGCGACCCCCGCCGGGACTGACCGCAGCGCAGCGGTTCGCCTCTGGAGCGGAGCGGTGCAGGACTTAATCTGCCCCGCCGTCGCGACGGTTTCCGCCGACAGAAGCACGGCGGCGAAGGCGAGGTCGCGGCGTCATTCAAAGCTGTGACGGCGCCGATGATCAAACTTCAGGCTCGACAAGGGAATATCGACACGGTAACGAGGGGCCTTATGTAATACATCGAAACTTCATGCCGGAAAGATGGTCTAACTACATGCAGGTCAGTGTTCGTGACAACAACGTCGATCAGGCCCTTCGGGTTCTGAAGAAAAAGCTTCAGCGCGAAGGCGTTTTTCGTGAGATGAAGCTCAAGCAACAGTTCGAGAAGCCGTCCGAAAAAAGGGCGCGCGAGAAGGGCGAAGCCATCCGTCGCGCCCGTAAGCTGGCGCGCAAGAAGCTGGAACGCGAAGCGTGATTTTGACGTCGCGGGCTTCGTAGCGTCGCGATCTTGCGTGATCCGGCCCGATGCCGCGTGACACGTTGACGCGGCTGCGAATGCCGTTCGATTTACGCAGATATCTCTGAAAGCCGATATTCCTGAAAGCGGTGGCCGACAATGTCGGTCACCGCTTTTGCGTTGCGCGGATATTGCCTTGTTCGGGAGGACGGCTCAGACCAGTCCCGGTGTCGGTACACGATGCAAAAAGCCCGGTCAGGGGCACCCGCTGACAAGCCAAACCTGTCCCGCAGCGCCCGGGGA
The DNA here is from genome assembly GCA_024636635.1 of Puniceibacterium sp. GTDB lineage: Bacteria > Pseudomonadota > Alphaproteobacteria > Rhodobacterales > Rhodobacteraceae > Puniceibacterium. Next base: position 20,881 of record JAGXGV010000127.1, on the reverse strand, counting down.
CGTGGCGGAATCCCCCTCAGATCTCCTGGCTTCCCCGTCGCCAATCGGTCTACGCCGCCGGTCAGCTTTGAAAGCGCATCACCAGCATGACCCCGGCCCAGGCGGAAAAGCCGGTCAGTACCGCACCCCAGAGGGTGTCCGTGGCGACCATGGTCCAGGACCAGTTCTTCATGATCGACATCGAGGTGAATTCGTAGGTTCCATAGGCCATCGCCCCGATTATTGCCCCGTGCAGTGCCGCCCTTGCGGGCTCTGCATCGCGCAGGGCCGGAGCCGACACAAGAAAGACAAGCCCGGCCACATAGGCGAGATAGAACAGGCCCGCGGGCGCCATCATCGGGCTGTCGCGCATCGCGTCGCCCAGATGGCGGGTGAACAGGGGCTTCATCACGAGGGTCAGCATGACCGCATCGATGGCAAGGAAAAGGACGGCGGTGATGAGGTAAAGGGTCATGGCAGGCTCCGGATGCAAATCATCTCGGCTCAGATAGCGCGCCTTTTCCGGTTGCGTAGGGGGCATCGCAGAACGCTACGAAATTCGGGGCATCGTCCGCCCGGTCGCCAGGCGGTCCGGCGCGCCCGTCTGGCCCTTTGGCTGCCGTGCCGGTTCTGGACATCGGGGAACCGGAAGCCCCTGCTTAAAAAGGTGCCCCGCCAGAAGGCGCGCACGCAGGCGTTACGCGTTTCTGACGGCTCAGCAGTTCCGTATCCCGGAATTCTCGGCTAACAGATTTCCATGGAAATTGTACTGGTCACCACTGTTATAGCGTCCCTGTTCCTGGTCATCGGCATCGCCGAACCCTTGGCGGGCTGGCTTAGGCTGCCCTACAGCGTGATCCTTGCCGTTATCGGCATTCTCATTGCCGCGGCGGCAATCTTCTTTCTGCGTACCGAATTCACCGACGCGCTCAACCCTGTGGCCGAAGCGATCCTCGGCCTGCCGATCCGGTCGAACGTGTTCCTCTACGTCTTTCTGCCCACGCTTCTGTTTCAGGCGACGCTGGGCATGAACCTGCGCCGGATGCTGGACGATTGGGTGCCGATCCTCGTTCTGGCCGTGGTGGCGGTGGTGGTTGCCACGCTCAGCGTAGGATATGCGCTGTCCTGGGCCAGCACGCTGCCGCTGGCCGCCTGTCTGCTGATCGGCGCCATTGTGTCCACCACCGATCCGTCGGCCGTGGTCTCGATCTTCCGGTCGCTGTCGGCGCCACGCAGGCTGGCGCGCATCATCGAAGGCGAAAGCCTGCTGAACGACGCCGCCGCCATCGCGCTGTTCGGCCTGTTCATGGGTTTTGTGATGCTCGGGTTGCCCGATCCCGCGCTGGGCGATGCGCTGGGCCGGTTTCCGGTGCTGATCGCCGGAGGGGCGCTTACGGGATGGGTCGCGGCGCAGCTTGCGCTGTCGATCATGGCGATCTTCGGGCAGTTCGAGCGGGCGCAGATCTCGGTTTCCGTGGCGCTGCCGTACCTTGCCTATATCGTCGCGGAACAGACCATAGGGGCCTCGGGGGTGATCGCCGTCGTCACCGCCGGGCTCACCATGAACCTTGCAGGGCCGGGACGCCTGCCGCCACAGGCCTGGGCCGCCCTGCGCGAAGTCTGGGATCTTCTTGCCCACTGGGCGGGGGCGCTGATCTTCGTTCTGGCCGCGCTGCTTATTCCGCGGCTTCTGGAAGAGGTGCGCGTGGCGGATTTCGCGCTGGTCGGCGTGGTGATCCTGGCCGCCGTCGCGGCGCGCGCCGCGATCCTTTTCCTGCTTCTGCCGTTGCTGACCCTGTTGCGGCTGTCCCCGGCGGTGGAACCGCGTTATCGCGTCGCGATCCTGTGGGGCGGTTTGCGCGGCGCGGTGACCCTGGCACTGGCTCTTGCCGTCACCGAAAGCTTTCGCGTGCCCGTCGAGGTCAAGCGTGTGGTGGGCATCCTCGCCACCGGCTTCACGCTGTTCACGCTGGTGGTGCAGGGCACGACGCTGCGGCACGTCATCGGCTGGCTGGGGCTCGACCGGCTATCGCGAATCGACCAGGCGCTGTCGCGGCAGGTCGTCGCCGTCGCGCTTCAGACCGTGCGCGAGGATGTGGCACGCACCGTAGAGAATTATGATCTCTCACGCGACATCGTCCGCTCGGAAGCCAAGGATTTCGGTGAACGTCTGGACCGCGCGGTCCAGACCGCCGAGGACAGCGCCGACATTCTTGACCGCGACAGGATCACACTGGGGCTGATCGCCCTCGCGGGGCACGAACGCGACACGATTCTCGCGCGGATGCGCGAGCGGACGATTTCCGCGCGGCTGGCGGAACAGGTGCTGTCCGATTCCGACCGCCTGATCGAAGGCGCCCGCACAGGCGGGCGCAACGGCTACCAGCGGGCCGCCCGGCGCAGCGTCGCCTATGGCCGGGCCTTTCAGGCAAGCGTTTCGCTGCACCGGCGGCTGCGGATCTCCACCCCGCTGGCGCGCATGACCGCCGACCGGTTCGAACTGCTTCTGTCGCAGCGGCTGATCCTGCGCGACCTCGGCGCCTTCATCGACGGGCGCATACGCCGCATCCACGGCCGCCGGGTCGCCGAACTGCTGCATGAACTCCTGTCCCGCCGGATCGAAGCAGCGGAATCCGCGCTTGAAGGTCTGCGGCTGCAATACCCGGGTTATGCCGAGGAACTGGAACGCCGCTTTATCCGGCGCACGGCCCTGCGGTTCGAGGATCGGGAATACACCGCCATGCGCGAGGACGGGCTGATCGGCGCCGAGGTTTATACCACGCTGATGCACGACGTCGCCGCGCGCCGTGCCGCGTCCGAGATGCGCCCGGGGCTTGACATCGCGCTTCAGCGGGCGGAATTCGTGCCGCAGCTTGCCCTGTTCGAGGGGATGGACGAGGCTGCGCTCAAACGGCTCGGCAAGGCGCTGCAGACCGTCTATGTGAACGCGGGCAAGGTCATACTGCAAAAGAACGGGGTGGCGGACCGGGTGTTCTTCATCGCCTCGGGCGCGGTCGAACTGGAAAGCGCGGGGCAGACCTGGCGCCTTGGTCGGGGCGAGATGTTCGGACAGCTGGCGATCCTGACCCGTCGCGCCCGCCGGGCCGAGGTGCGCGCGATCGCGCCATCGACGCTGCTCGTTCTGGATGAAAAGCGGTTCCGTCGCCTTCTGGCGCGCAGTCCTGCGCTACAAAAGGCCGTCCGCGCCAGCGCCGAAAAGCGGGGCATAGACCCGTCGGTCCTGCTTTACGACGAGGTGAAACCGTCCTGAGCAGGACGTCCCGCACCCACCAGTGCCTCCCGCGTGGGCGGGCGGTGGCGAATGTCGGACTCTCCCGCCCATGCGGCGCGCATGACCTGCCGCCCATGCTGCGCGCATGACCTGCCCTTGCGGAACCCGCTCTGGCGCCACGGGTTGAGGTGATACACAAGAGGCTGCGACCCGCCCGCAACCCGTTGGAGAATAATCGAATGATGTCGTGGATCGCAGAGCATGACGCGCTGGTGTCATTGCTTCTGGTGCTTTGTCTGTTCGTCGCCTTTGCGTCGGAACGGTATCCACCGGATGTCACTGCCGCCGGTGGTGCGGCCCTGTTCGTCATTCTGGGCTTTGTGCCGGTGGATCGGGTGATGGAGGTATTCGGCAATTCCGCCCCGATCACCATCGCGGCGATGTTCGTCCTGTCTGGGGCGCTGGTGCGGACGGGTGTTCTGGACGCGCTGGCCGATCTGGTGATTTCCGGTGCGCGCACGTCTTCAATTGTCGGGCTGGTGGGGTTCTTCGGCGTTGCGGTCGTAGGTTCGGCCTTCGTGAACAACACGCCGCTCGTGCTTGTCATGATCCCCATCGTGATCCGGCTTGCCGGGGCGCTGAACCTCGCGCCGACCAAATTGCTGATACCTCTGTCCTATGCGGCCATCCTTGGTGGCACCTGCACGCTGATCGGCACGTCAAGCAACCTTCTGGTCGACGGGGTGGCGCGAGAGGCCGGGCTGGCCCCGTTCGGCATCTTCGAAATCGCGCCGGTCGGTCTTGTCGCCGCGTCTGCCGGGCTGTGTTACATGCTGCTCATCGGCACGCATCTGCTGCCGTCCCGCCTCGAGACGAACGCGGCCGTGGACGTGGAGCCGGATTTCCTGACCGAAGTCACGCTGCTTGACGATTCGCCGTTTATCGGCCAGCGCCTCGCGGACGTGACGGACCTCAACCGCCCGCACATCCGTCTGACCGGGTTGCGCCGGGGGGCGCAGATCCAGCGCAGCGACCTGGCCGACATTGAGCTGCGCAAGGGCGATGCGCTGATCCTGCTGACCACAACCTCCGAGGCGCTGACCCTTTATGCGATGGACGGGCTGCGGGTGGGCGCGACGCGCAAGATGCCGGGACAAAGCGAATCGCCGCTGATCCTGGCCGAAGCGATGGTCGCCCCGCGCCGGGGTCTGACCAGCGTGCCTCTGGCGCAGCTGGGGCTGGGCGGGCGTTACGGCGTCCGGGTGGTTGCCGTCAGCCGCCATCGCCATATCCCCGGTCCCGACCTGCCCAGCACCACGCTGAAACCGGCCGACCGGCTGCTTCTCGAAGGACCGGCCGAAGCCTTCGAGGCGCTCTCGCGCAGCGGCGACCTCGTGGCTGTTTCCGGTCCCTCCGGGCGGCCCTACCGGCGCAAGCAGGCACCGGTCGCCGTGCTTGCGATCCTTGCTGTCGTCGGTCTGGCCGCGTTTGACGTGATGCCGATCGGCATCCTCGCGCTGCTGGCCGTGGCGGGTATCCTCGTCCTGCGCTGTATCGACAACGACGAAGCCTGGAGTTCGATTGATGCCCCGATCCTGATCCTGATCTTTTCGATGCTGATTGTGGGGGTGGGATTGCAGGAAACCGGCGCGGTCGAAACGGTCGTGTCGGTCCTTGCGCCGCAACTGGGCGGTCTGCCGCCGATTCTGGCGCTGGCGGCCGTCTATGCGCTGACCTCTGTGATGACGGAAATGGTGACGAACAACGCGGTGGCGGTCATCTTGACACCCATCGCCATCGGCCTTGCCTCTACGCTGGGGCTTGACCCGCGTGCCTTTGTGGTGGCGGTGATGATCGCGGCCTCGGCCAGCTTTGCTACCCCCATCGGCTATCAGACCAACACGCTGGTCTACGGGGCAGGGGCCTACCGCTTCGGGGACTTCCTCAAGGTCGGTGTGCCGATGAACATCCTGGTGGGACTGGCGTCGATCCTTGCCATCTCGGTTTTTTTCCCGTTGCAGGGCTAGGCCGCCCGCCGTCCGGTCGCGTCCGCGCGGAACCTGTTCATCCCCTGGTACATCCCTGGGGCGCGCACGGGCGCGGCGCGTCAGGTTGTCAGGCCCGCTTCGATCGCATAGCGGATCAGGTCCGTCGTGCCCTTCACACCCAGCTTTTTCTTGACGCTGGCCGACGTGTTCGCCGCCGTCTTGTAGCTGACCCGCAGCGCGTCGGCGACGGATTGCAGGTCCTGGCCCTGACCGATCAGCCGCAGCACCTGATGTTCCCGGTCGGTCAGCGACGACAGCGGATCGGCCCGCCCACCGGCCCGGGACCCCGCCACCGCCAGAGCCATCTCGTGCGACAGGTACAGCCGCCCGTTCTCGATCGCGTCGAGAGCGTCGAAAAAATCTTCGGGACCGGAATTCTTGGACAGGTAGCCGCTGGCCCCGGCGGCAAGCGCCTTGGACACGAAAACCGTCTGTTCGTTCATCGAAAAGATCAGGATACGCGCCTCGGGCACCCGACGCAGCAGCGGCTCGATCAGGTTGAGCCCGCCCAGCCCCGGCATCCCGAGATCAAGCACGATCAGCCCCGGTTTGTGATTGGCGGCAAGGCGCAGCGCGTCGCTGTCGTTCAGCGCCTCGAGGACCGGATCATATGCCCGCTCGGCCAGCAGCTGGCGACAGCCAAGGTGCGCGATGGGATGGTCGTCGATCACCAGCGCGCAGGTCACGAAGCAAGCTCTTCGGCGGTGTCATCCAGTACCGGGCGCGACAGCGGCAGGCTGACCGAAAGCCGGGTGCCCCCGACATCGGTGGACGCGATCACAAGGTGCCCGCCCACGGCGCCGATCCGGTCGCGCATCGCGGTCAGACCCCGGCCCTCGGCGCGGCGGTCGGGCATGCCGATGCCGTCATCCTCAAGCGTCAGGCGCATCCGTGCCGATTGCGACCCTGTGTCGGCTTCCAGCCGCGACCCTGTGTCGGCTTCCAGCCGTGCCGCGATGCGTTGCGGGTTGCCGTGGCGCAGCGCATTTGTGGTGCCTTCCTGAAAAAAACGGTAGACCGTCAGGTCAAGGATTTCGGGGGTGTCGGGCAGTCCGGTGTCCAGATCGATATGCCAGTCCAGACCCGGATGCGTCTTGCGGAAGGCGTCGAACAGGTCGCGCAGCGCGTCGATCAGCGGCACCTGACCGATGGCCATGGGTCGCAGGGTCGTCAAAAGCCGGGTGTTGGACGCCTGGATCTGCGCCACGATGGACTGTATCGCCGCCGCTTCCTCGGCCAGCGCGGCATTGCCGTCGCGCCGGGCCGTCCGGGCGATGGTCGATGCCTTGACCCGCAGGCCGAACAGGCAGGGACCGAATTCGTCGTGCAGTTCCATCGCGATCGAACGGCGTTCGGCATCCCCCAGTTCGACGATCCGGCGGTTCAGGACGGCGCGCTCGGTCTCGGCGCGTTGCAGGCTTTCCGACAGCGCATCGAACCCGGCAAGGATGGGCCGAAGATCGGCGCTGCCGCCACGGTGGCCCAGACGCGCGGACAGGTCGCCTTCGCGCAGGCGGCGCAGGGCGCGGCGCAGATCGTCCAGCGGACGCAGCGACCGGTGGACCAGCACCGACAGCATGACCGCCGACAGGACCGCCGTCAGGGCGACGATCCAGAACAGGCTGGTCACGTCCTGCCAGACCTCTGCGATCTCGTCGTCGGGGGCGGTGGTCATCGACACGTAGCCATAGATCGTGCCGTTGGCCTGCACCGGGATCCGGGTTTCGCGCAAGGTCGGCATGACCAGTTGGCGGAACCAGTCCGGCGCGGTTTCCGGCACCGCACCGTTCTGGACATCCGACAGGGCAAGAATGCCGTTGCGGGCGTCGATCAGGGCAATGTCCACGTGGCGCGGCGCGACCAGGATATCGGCAAGGCGCGGCAGGACCATGGCGGGGGCGGTTTCCTGCATGGCCGCACCCAGGGTCGCGATGACCAGCGCCCGCGCGCTCTGGGCGCCGGATTCGACCTCGATCTCTACCGCGTCGCGCGCATTGAAGACAACCACCACCGCCCCGACGGCCAGCGTGACAAGCTGGATGCCCGCGATGCCAAGCACCACCTGCCGTCTGAGATACATGCCGACGAACATTCCGACCCCTTCTGCCGCATCGCGCAGGCAGAGTAGCCGCCCGCCCCGGTCCCGTCGATTGCCAAACTCTGCGACGGGGTATATTCCCGGACCAGTTGCCGAAAGTTCCCGGTCCGTTTTGGGACGCATGACGCGCCCCCCCGTGCTAGCCAAGTCTCAGGAGGAGTTGAGGAAATTGTCATGCCCGAACTTTTGAACACCCAGTCGCGTCATCGTGCCCTGCGCGCGGGCCTTGTGCTGTCCCTTGCGGCACTTGGTACCATCGCAGCGTCCCCTCCCGCTGCGGCTCAGGATGTGAACGCGACGGTGTTCCGGGTCGACTATCCTTCGCTCCTCCCTTTGTCCCGCCTTGACCTTCCGAGCGACGACCGCGGCTTTGCCGGGGCGCGTCTGGCGACCGACGACAACCGCACGACCGGGCAGTTCATGGGTCATACCTATGACACCAAAGAGATCACCGTAGCGCCGGAAGACGCGCTTGCCGCCTTTCAAAAGCTGATGGATGCCGGTGAACGGCTGGTCGTCGTGATCGCCGGGACCGAAGATCTGATCGCGATGGCCGATGCCGCGCCCGACGACGCCATCCTGTTCAATGCTTCCAGCGGCGATATCACGCTGCGCTCGGCTGAGTGCCGCGCCAATATCCTGCACATCGCGCCAAGCGATGCCATGCGCACCGACGCGGTGGCGCAGTTTCTGGTGTGGAAGCGCTGGACCGACTGGTTCCTTATCGAAGGCTCCAACCCCGAAGATACCGCACTGGCCGATGCCTACCGCGCTTCGGCGCGCAAGTTCGGGGCACAGATCACCGAAGATCGCGTGTTCGAGGATACGGGCGGCAGCCGCGTATCGGATTCCGGACATGTGCTGGTGCAACGCCAGATCCCGGTCTTTACCCAGGATGCCGCCGACCATGACGTTGTGGTGGCTGCCGACGCCTCGGACGTCTTTGACGAATATCTGCCCTATCATCTCTGGGACGCGGCGCCCGTGGCCGGGTCCGCCGGGCTGCGGCCCCTGACCTGGGCGCCGACGCACGAAAGCTGGGGCGCGACGCAGATGCAGCGCCGGTTCGAGGAACTGGCCGGGCGCGCGATGACCGATCTGGATTATCAGACCTGGCTGGCCCTGCGTGTGGTAGGCGAGGCGGTGACCCGCACCACCAGCGCCGATCCCGCAACCTTGCGCGACTACATCCTGTCGCCGGACTTCAACCTGGCCGCATTCAAGGGCGTACCGGTGACATTCCGGGACTGGAACGGCCAGTTGCGCCAGCCAATCCTGCTCTCCAACGGCCGCATGACGGTCAGCGTCAGCCCGCAGGAAGGATTCCTGCACGAGGTCTCGCCACTCGACACGCTGGGGCTGGACCGCCCCGAATCCGATTGTACAGCCTTTGAGGGAGGAAACTGATGCTCAGAGCAATACTGCTCTCTACCGTGGCGCTGGCCACACCGGCCTTTGCCAACAATGTCTTTGTCAGCAATGAAAAAGGCAACTCCGTCACCGTTCTCGACAGCGAGACGTGGGAAGTGATCACCGAATTCCCCGCAGGCAACCGCCCGCGCGGCATCACGATCGCGCCGGATGGCAGCAAGCTTTATGTCTGCGCCTCGGACGACGACCTTGTCCGCGTCTTCGATGCAAAGACATTCGAGGAATTGCCCTCGCTCCCGTCCGGGCCCGACCCCGAACTGTTCGTCCTGCATCCGTCGGGCAATCCGCTGTATATCGCGAACGAAGACGACAACATGGTCACTGTCGTGGATACCGAAACCCGCCAGGTTCTGGCCGAAATTCCCGTGGGTATCGAACCCGAAGGCATGGCGATCAGCCCTGATGCAAGCGTCGTCATCAACACGTCCGAAACCACCAACATGGCGCATTTCATCGACACCGAGACGTTCGAGATCGTCAACAACGTGCTGGTGGACCAGCGCCCGCGCTATGCCGAATACACCAGCGATGGCAGCAAGCTGTACGTCAGCGCCGAAATCGGCGGTACGGTCAGCGTGATCGACAATGCCGCCGAAACGCCGTCGATCATCAAGAAAATCACCTTCGAGGTGCCCGGTGTCCTGTCCGAATGGCTTCAGCCCGTCGGCGTCAAGGTCACAAAGGACGGCAGCCGCGTCTTTGTCGCGCTGGGCCCGGCCAATCGCGTGGCCGTGATCGACGGTGAGACGGATGAGGTCATCGAATATCTGCTGGTCGGTCAGCGGGTCTGGCAACTGGCCTTTACCCCGGACGAGAAATATCTGGTAACCACCAACGGCAATTCCAATGACGTGTCGATCATCGACGTCGAGTCGCTCGAGGTCATCAAATCCGTTCAGGTCGGACAGCAGCCCTGGGGCGTTGTCGTGGCGCCGGATTCGTAAATAATAACAAGGGAGAGAGACATGAAGAAACTGGCTTTTGTTCTGGCGGCGCTGACCGCCGCGCCTGCCGCTGCAGCACCTTTGTGTGACAATATGGGATTTGCCGGCGTGCTGGCGTCCTGCAACCGCGGCGAGGCGATCGACCTGACCCTGTCGTCAGGCAACCCGCTGTACGACGGCGAAGGCCCCGTCACGCTTCAGTCGGGCGCCTATTATGAGATCAACATCACGGCGGACGGCACAGCCGAACTGGCCCTGTCCGGACCGGCCTTCTTCCGGGCGATCTGGATGAACGAGATCGTCATCAACGACATCGAAATCCGCCCGATGGCGATCGACAGTCTTGAATTCGACGCCGCCGGCGCCGCGCGCATCTCTTTTGTCGCGATCAAGCCGGGCAGCTACACGCTGAGCATCCCCGGTTCGACCGGCGATGCGCAATCCGTAACCCTTGCCATCCAGTAACCAGGAGAGACCCCGCAAATGCTGCGCAAGACCCTTTTTTCCCTTCTGCTGATCGCCCCCACGGCGCTGTTCGCACAGGACGGTGCTGTTCCTGCGGAAACCCAGGAACAGATCGTGGCCATGCTGGCCGAAATGCAGTGCGAGATGGATGTGGCCGACATCGAAGCCGACGGTGACGGATACGAACTTGACGATGTGTTCTGCGCCGATGGCCAGTATGACATCGACCTCGACGCCGATCTTCAGGTGACCAACAAGCGCAAGGAGTAATGCGCCTTTCCGGCCGGGCCACTGCGGCCCGAAACCGGAAATGGTCGTCCTATTCGACAGGATCACGGCGACAGTAACACGGGCCGGACGCATCGCGCGTCCGGCCCGTTTCGCGTTCAGAAGCTCTGGGTAAAGCTGACCTTCAGCGTCCGGCCCGGCGCCTTGCGCGTCGGCGACGACAGGTGACCGACATAATCTTCATCAAACGCATTCTCCAGCCCGACACGCAGTTCCGGGCCGTTCCGCCAGCCCAGATCGGGCTGCCAGGTGGCGCGCAGGTTGTGCAGGGTCGCATCGGGCAGATCGTCGCCTAGGGCGTCGCGCCGGTCCGCGCTGTGCACCACCTCCCAGCTCAGGTCCAGCCGGTCGTTCAATTTGCGCCCGACCGTAAGCTGCACACGGTCCGCCGGGCTGTTGCGCCACACCGCATCGGTGTTGTCGGGGTTGAATTCGGTCGCATCGCCCAGATGGCCGCCCAGGTCCATGTAAAGACCGTTCGCCAGCCCGTATGACGCTTCCAGCTCGAAACCACGGCTTTCCACCTTTTCCAGCGCCTCTCCCATGCTGCCGACGGCGGTATAGCTGGTGATGTCCCACAGGTCCGTCTGGTAGATATTGCCCCGCACCGAAAGCCTGTCCCCCGTGGCCACAAGGTCCGTGCCGGTGTATTCCGCGCCCAGTTCGTAGGTGTGCGATTTCTCGGTCATATCCATGCGGCGCCGCGCGGCGTCGGAGCTGCCCAGATCGTCGATGATCGGCAGCCCCTCGGTATAGGCGGCGGAACCGAACACCGACACGCCGTTGCCGATGTCATAGGCCAGTGCAAGCCCGCCCATCAGCGCATCCTTGTCGAAGGTGCCATAGGTGGTCGCGCTTTCGACCTCGGATGTTTCGTAGCGGATCGCGGGCGTCAGGGTGTAAGACCCCATTGTCATCTCGTTCACCGCGAACAGGGCGAACCGCCGGTCCGTCCCGCCCGGCGCGGCGGCGGCATCGTTGTCGTCCCGTTCCCGGCGGGCAAGTTCCAGACCGGCCAGCAGGTCGTGCTGCACGCTGCCGGTGTCGAACAGGGCGCGGTTGGACAGGGTGAACTTGGTGGTCTGATAGCGCTGGTCGGCATTGATCGTGCTCAGCAGGAACGGAAAGGTCGGCGTGCCCTCCAGCGGCGACGAACCGGGCACATATTCGTATTCGATCCGCTGATCGGCAAAGGACAGGTTGGCGCGCAGGTCGATCAGGTCGCTGGCCGGATTGTAGCTATAGTTGGCCACCGCCTGCCGGGTGTCGGTCAGCCGGTCGACGTTGCCAAAGGTACCGCCCGTCGTGGCGAACTGGTCATAGGGCACGTCCTTGTCATCGGCCACGGTCTGGGAATAGCTGAAGGTCAGCGCGTGGGAGTTATCCTCGCCAAAGGTGAACCGCGCCTTGGCCAGCCCCGAAGGCGTGCGGAAGGCGCTGTTGCCGATGGTTCTGCCATCGCCTGATTCCAGATCGTCCTGATCGCGGATCGTGTAGTTCAGCAGGAACTCGGCCCGCTCGGCCGGTTGCCAGGCCAGCGTGGTCGAACTGACCTTGCCCGCCCCGTTGGAGCTGAATTCGAATGTCTGCGCCCCGGCCAGACCGATTTCGCCGCCGGTGAAGTCCGACGCATCCTTGGTTTCCAGCTTGACCACCCCGCCGACGATGCCCGACCCATAGGCAAAGCTGCCGATGGTTCCGCGCAGCACCTCGGCCCGCTTGTAAAGCATCGGATCGGTGAAAAGCTGCGTGCCGATGCGGTACAGCTCTTCCGAACCGACGCTGGCCCCGTCAATCTGCACCGCGATCTTCTGGTCGCTGCCATAGGTCGTGTTGGCGCCAAAGCCGCGGATGTTGATGCCCGACCCCTGCGGCGTCGTGCCGTTCACCAGCGTCACGCCGGGCACCGAATCGATCAGCTGCGCCACGGTGCCAGCCTGCCGGTCGGCGATTTCTTCCGCGTCGACGACGGTGCGCGACAGTGCCGAACCGAAGCTGAGGTCGCGTTTGCCTGCGGTCAGGACAAGCGTGCCAAGGTAACCGGGATCGTCCTGCGCCGCTGCGGGAACCGCAAGCGACAGACAGACAAGCGCGGTCGTACCGCGCAAGAGGGGAGTAAGCATAGGGCGCCTTCCTTGAAATGATGGGAAACCGTAGCTTGCGAAGGCTGGCGCGGCGGTCATGTGTGCGGTCAGGATAATTCCAATCGCTACGGCTTGCACCGATACGGTAATCATACTAAAACAGTCAAGTTAATTTCGAAAGCCACGCACCGGATGCCGGACGCAGCCATCGGACCACCCCTTGCCAGAGGTAGCCCATGACTGAGCACCCGCCCCCCGAAGCCATCCGCGACCACGCCGCCTCCCATCCAAAGATGCGCGCCCGCGATCTGGCCGATGCGCTGAATATTTCCGAGGCCGAACTGGTCGCCGCCACGGTCGGCAGCCCTGTTGCCGCCACAGCCGATAGCGGCGCAACCCGCATAACCGCGCATCCCGATATGCTGATGCCTGCCGCCGAACGGCTGGGCGAGGTGATGGCGCTGACCCGGGTGCAGGCCTGCGTGCATGAAAAGGTCGGGCGCTATGCCAATTATCATCCCGGCCCGCATGCCGCGATGGTGCTGAATGGCGACATCGACCTGCGGATCTTTCCGTCGCACTGGGTCCATGCCTATGCGGTTGAAACCGCCGGGGCAGACGGGCAGGGGCCGCGCCGGTCGCTTCAGGTCTTTGATGCGGCTGGCGATGCGGTGCACAAGATCCACCTGCGCGACGGATCGGACCACGCGGCATGGGGCGCGGTGGTGGACACGCTTGCGGTCCCCGACCAGTCCGAAGGCCAGACGGTCGCCGCCCGCACCCCGACCGAGGCCGCGAAATCCGCGCCGGACAAGCGCGACATCCTCCAAAAGGAATGGGCGCGGCTGACCGATACGCACCAGTTCCTGCGCCTGTGTTCAAAACTCAAGATGAACCGCCTGGGCGCTTACCGGATCGCTGGTGCGCCGTTTGTGCGCGCCATCGACCCCGGTGCCGTCGATACCCTTCTGGAAGCGGTGCAGTCCACGGCGATCGAGGTGATGGTTTTTGTCGGCAACCGTGGCTGCATCCAGATCCACTCTGGTCCGATCCGCACCCTGACGCCCATGGGGCCGTGGCAGAACGTGATGGACCCCGGGTTCAACCTGCATCTGCGGCGCGACCACGTGGCCGAACTCTGGGCGGTGGAAAAGCCGACGCAGCGCGGTCCCGCCGTGTCGGTCGAAGCCTTCGATGCAGAGGGTGGCCTGATCTTCCAGATGTTCGGCGTCGGCAAGGAAGGGCGCGATTCCCGCCCGGCATGGGGGGAAATCGTCACATCGCTTCCGGCCCGCGAAGAGGTGACGGCATGACCCGCCTGCGCAGCATCCGGCCGGTTCTTGCAACCCTCGTCGCGCTCGGCATGGCCGCAGGCAGCGCCGGCGCGCAACAGACCGAACAGGCCGACGTCCTGTCCATCGGCGGCTCGGTGACCGAAATCGTCATGGCGCTGGGGCAGGGGCACCGCCTGAAGGCACGCGATTCGACCTCGACCTATCCGCCAGCAGTGGCCGACCTGCCCGACGTTGGCTACATGCGCGCGCTGTCACCCGAAGGCGTGCTGTCCGTCGGCCCCGCGCTTATCCTGTCCGAAGAGGGCGCAGGCCCGGTCGAGGCGGTCGAGGTGATCCGCGCCGCAGATGTGGATTTTGTGGAGGTGCCCGACGCCTACGACGCCAGCGGCATCATGAACAAGATCACGATCGTCGGCGCGGCACTGGGGGTACCGGACCGCGCCGCAAAGCTTGCCGATACCGTGGGCGCCGATCTCAGGACCGCCGCGACCCTTGCCGAATCCTGGACGGGCGCGCGCAAGCGGGTGCTTTTTGTGCTCTCCACCCAAGGTGGCAAGATCACCGCAAGCGGCACCGGAACGGCGGCGGATGCGATCATACGCCTGGCGGGGGGCGTGAATGCCGTGACCGATTTCACCGGCTACCGTCAACTCAGCGACGAATCGCTGGGCCTGGCCGCCCCGGACCTGATCCTGATGATGGATCGCAGCGGCGATCATGCCGCCACCGTCGATGACCTGTTCGCCATGCCCGCGATGCAGCTTACACCCGCCGCCGACAGCCAGGCGCTTGTGCGCATGGACGGCCTGCTGATGCTGGGTTTCGGTCCGCGTACAGCACAGGCTGTCACCCGCCTGAACCACGCGCTTTACGGCGAAAGGAGCTGAAGCCGTGGCCATGATCAGCGAACTTCAGGCGCCCCCGCGCGACCGGCTGTCGCGCGCCCGGACGCTGCACTGGGCGCTGGTTGGCCTGCTGGCGGTCTGCTCCCTCGCCAGTCTTCAGGTCGGTGCCACCGACATCACTCTGACCACGCTGCTGGGCAAGCTTGCCACGGGCGAGACGCTTGGCCGCATGGAACGTGTGGTGCTTCTGGACATCCGCCTGCCACGGCTTGCCCTTGGCGCACTGGTCGGCGCGGCGCTGGCGGTGTCGGGCGCGGCTATGCAGGGGCTGTTCCGCAACCCGCTGGCCGATCCGGGCATCGTGGGTGTCGGGGCCGGCGCGGGGCTGGGCGCGATCCTCGCCATCGTGCTGGGTGCACTACTGCCGGCCTGGGCCGTGGGCACCGTCGGCAATCAGCTTGTGCCGGTGGCGGCGTTCCTCGGCGGTTGGGGATCGACGATCCTGCTCTATCGCGTCTCTACCCGGGGCGGGCGCACTTCGGTGGCGACCATGCTGCTGGCGGGCATCGCGCTGGGCGCACTGGCCGGTGCGCTGTCGGGCATCCTGGTCTACATCGCCGACGACACGCAGTTGCGTGACCTGACCTTCTGGGGTCTCGGGTCGCTGGCCGGCGCAAGCTGGGCCAAGGTGCTGGCAGCCGGGCCGCTGATTGCCCTGTCGCTGGGCGCGGCGCTGATGCTGGGGCGCGGCCTGAACGGCCTGGCCCTGGGCGAAGCGACCGCCGCCCACATCGGCATCGACGTCCAGCGGATGAAGAACATCGCCATCCTTGCCGTGGCCGGCGCCACGGGGGCGGCGGTTGCGGTCTCGGGCGGCATCGGTTTCATCGGCATCGTGGTGCCGCACCTGCTGCGCCTGGCCTCCGGTCCCGATCACCGGGCGCTGCTGCTCAATTCCGCGCTTCTGGGGGCAAGCCTGCTCATCCTCGCGGATGTGATCGCGCGGGTGGTCATCGCGCCCGCCGAACTGCCCATCGGCATCGTCACCGCCGTTCTGGGCGCGCCGGTGTTTCTGTGGATCCTGCTGCGCCGCCGCGGGCTGGTCGACACATGAGCCTGCACGCCACCGGCATCCGCGTCCGTTATGGCCATCGCGATGCGTTGCGCGGCGTCACCCTGCATGCCCGCGCGGGCGAGGTCATGGCCATCGTCGGGCCGAACGGATCGGGCAAATCCACCTTGCTGGGCGCCATCACCGGCACGGTGCCGCACGAGGGCCGCGTCATGCTGAACGGCCGCGACGTGATCGGTCAGAAGCCCTGGGCGCTGGCCGCGCAGCGCGCCGTGCTGCCGCAGACATCGCAACTGGCCTTTCCCTTCAGCGTGATCGAGATCGTGCGGATGGGCCTGCAATCGGGCACCGCCGGCGACAGGCCCGGTGTGGCGCTGCACGCACTGCGCCGCGTGGGCCTTGACGGTTACGCCGACCGCCCGTTTCAGGATCTTTCGGGCGGAGAGGCGCAGCGCGTCATGCTGGCCCGGGTCCTTGCGCAGGTCTGGGCCCCGGTCGCGCACGGACAGCCACGCTGGCTCCTGCTTGACGAACCGGTGGCCAGCCTCGACATCGCGCACCAGTTGCAGGTGATGCAGATCGCCCGGGACTTTGCCGATGCGGGCGGCGGTGTTATAGCGGTGATGCACGACCTCAACCTGTCAGCGCTTTTTGCCGACCGTATCGCGGTGCTTGCCGACGGACAGTGCATCGCAACCGGCACCCCGCGCGAGGTGCTGACCGATGCCATGCTGTCACGGGCATATGGCTGCACATTGCGCGTTTCGGCCCTGCCGACCGCTGACGTTCCGTTCATCCTGCCGCACGCGGCAACCGCCTGACCCAGCCGCCAACGAACCCTGCCGCCCGCGTTTCCCGACTCACCCAGCCGCACGCGGCAAGCACCTTAAAGGACAAACCAATGTTTCTCGCCATGAACCGCTTTACCGTACCTCTGGAAAACGCCGACGCCTTCGAAGATCTCTGGCTCAACCGCGAAAGCCACCTGCACGAGATGGCGGGTTTCGTGTCGTTCCACATGCTGAAGGGTCCGCAAGAAGATGGCGCGCGGCTTTATGCCTCGCACACCGTCTGGCAATCCGAAGAGGATTTCCGCGCCTGGACGACCAGCGCGGCCTTCCGCGCCTCTCACGCCCGTGCGGGCGGCACCGGCAAGCTGCACACCGGCACGCCCCGGTTCGAGGGGTTCAGCTCGATCCAGAAGATTGACGCGACGGAGGATGCCTGACCGCTGCACGCCTGATCCCCGGCGGAAAGGGATCTCAGGCGAAATTAACTTGACTAATTTTGTCGGAAACGGATAGTGGCATAACAATCCCAAGGTCGGCGCGTCGTGCCGACACTTCCGTCATCAAAGGCGCCGGACCCGGCGCCCGTCCCAGCCACCACAGCGGGCAGCCCGGATGTCAGACCCATGGAGAGACCCTTGAAGACATCCTCACATCTCATCGACCCCCGGTCAGACGTCCGGGACCGGCCCGGCTGCTGGCAGGACATCCTGCACGGTAGCCTGCACAGTGGCGCAGAATTCCCGTTGATCGAAGGCTTTGCGCTCGAACAGGTCATCGACCTGCACCGCGCCGCCGAATCCCGGACCGGAGCAAAAGGATGAGCCTCATGCAGCGCGTCCCCGCACCCGTTCAGTCCCGCAGTTCAGAGGACATCCTGACCTACGATGCCCATGCCCTGATTCCCGATGGTCAAAAGGCTGAAATCGTCCTCGACGGTCAGACGTACACCTTGCGCATCACACGCGCGGGCAAGCTCATCCTGACAAAATGACGTGACCTGCACACCGCAGGCCAGGTTTCATTCGCAATCGCCCCAATCCGCCTGACACGGCATCCGCCTGACACGGCGCCGGAACGCCCACCGCCGCGGTGGTGTTCCGGCCGTCGCCGCGATGGTGCTCCGGCCGTCGCCTAAATATTTTTGGAACCACATCTTTCGCGCATGGGTTGAGCCGTTCAACGCAGGGCGTCTTCACCCAAGCCACCGGTCGATCTTGACGTGCGACCCTGCCCCAACAGGAGAGCCAACATGGACCAACTGGCGCGTCGCCTGGGTTTACGAACCGATCCAACGATTTTCTTTGTCTCGTCCGCCATCATGGTGGTCTTCGTTCTGGCACTTGTCATCATTCCCGGACCGATCGGCGAACTTTTTGCTGCCGGACGCGTCTGGATCGTGAGCAATCTGGGCTGGTTCTTCATCCTGGGGGTGAATGTCTGGCTGGGTTTCCTGATCTGGGTCGCCGTATCGCGGTTCGGTCATATCCGGCTGGGCGGTCGTGATGCGCGGCCCGAGTTCGACAACCTGTCGTGGTTCACCATGCTGTTTGCCGGCGGCATCGGCACAGTGCTGATGTTCTGGGGCGTGGCCGAGCCTATCACGCACTTCTCCAACCCGCCGCTGCCCGGAATCGAGGCGTATAGCCGCGAGGCGGCAGAGGATGCCATATCCATCTCGATCTATCACCTCGGCCTGCACACCTGGACCATCTTTACCCTGCCGGGGCTGGCATTCGCCTATTTCATCTACCGCTACCGCCTGCCGATCCGCGTCAGTTCGGTCTTTTATCCGCTACTGCGTGACGGGATCTACGGCCCGGTGGGCAAGACCATCGACATCTTCGCCGTGCTCGGCACGCTGTTCGGTGTCGCGGTCTCGCTTGGACTTGGCTCGTCCCAGATCGCTGCCGGTCTTTCGGCGCTGTTCGGATGGGAGGATGGCGTAACCACGACGGTGCTGATCCTTGCGGTGCTGACCGGCGTCGCGGTGACATCCATCGTCGCGGGGCTGGACAAGGGGGTCAAGTTTTTGTCGAACCTCAACATCGGCATGGCCATCGCCCTGATGTTCTTTGTGCTGATCACCGGATCGACGTTGTTCCTGCTGCGCGGGATCATCGAGACCGTCGGCCTTTACTTTTCGAACCTGCCGCGGCTGGCGTTCTGGAACGACATGTTGTCCAACCTGGACCCCGCAGGCGAAGGCTGGGGCTGGCAAGGGTCCTGGACGGTGTTCTACTGGGCCTGGACCGTGACCTGGTCACCCTTCATCGGGCTGTTCGTCGCACGTATCTCAAAAGGTCGCACCATCCGGGAATTTGTGATGGGCGTGCTTCTGGCACCGTCGCTGTTCACGCTGATCTGGTTTTCGATCTTCGGCTGGCAGGCAATGGAAATCGACGGAATCGGTCCCGAAGCGCGCGCCGCCATCGGCGATGCCGCAGGCCAGCTTAGCGCCGCAGTGGGCGAATCGGTGCCGCTGGCCATGTTCGCCTTCTTCGAGAACTTTCCCTTCGTGCAGTTCATCCAGGGGTTCGCCGTGATCATCGTGGCGATCTTCTTCGCCACCTCTTCGGATTCCGCATCGCTGGTGATCGACATGCTCTGCACCGGCGAGGCAAAGCCAGGCCCGGTGGGTCAGCGCGTGTTCTGGGGTGTTTCCGAAGGGCTGGTCGCGGCCATGCTGATCGTGCTGGCCGGCGATTCCGGCATCACGGCATTGCAAGAGGTGATCACCGTGATCGGTCTGCCGATCTTCATCCTTGTTTTCCTGATGATCCCATCGATCATCCTCGGGCTGAAGCAGGAAGAGATCGAACACATCACCTTTGGATCGCGGCCCACGGTCGACAGCTTCGAAGACTGACCGGGCTTGGAAAACTGACCGGCACGCCCCGGCTCTGCGCGCCCCGGCCCTGCCTGACAGTGGACGGGGCGTTTGGGTCGGTGTGTCGGTTCGACAGAGGTCTCAGGTGTTGAACAGGAAGTGCAGGACGTCGCCGTCCTTGACCGTATAGGCCTTGCCCTCGGCGCGCATCTTGCCCGCGTCCTTGGCGGGCTGTTCGCCGCCAAGGGAGACAAAATCATCATAGGCGATGGTTTCCGCGCGGATGAAACCGCGTTCGAAATCGCCGTGGATCACGCCGGCGGCCTGCGGTGCCGAGGTGCCGTGACGGATGGTCCAGGCGCGCGCCTCTTTCGGGCCGACGGTGAAATAGGTCTCAAGATGCAAAAGCTGGTAACCCGCGCGGATCAGCCGGTCGAGTCCGGGTTCTTCCAGCCCCATCTCGGACAGGAACATCCCGGCCTCTTCGGCATCAAGCTGGCTGATTTCCTCTTCGATGCGGGCCGAGATCACCACATGGGAATTGCCCTGCGCCGCGGCCATCTTTGCCACGTTTTCGGAATGTGCATTGCCTGTGGCGGCGTCGTCTTCGGACACGTTGCAGACATACAGCACCGGCTTGGTGGTCAGCAACTGAAGCATCCGCCACGCTTTGGCGTCCTCGGGGTCGACGGACACGGTGCGGGCGGGCTGGCCCTGTTCCAGCGCGGCCAGCGCGGCCTTCATCAGGCGCTCCTGCTGGATCGCCTCCTTGTCGCCGCCGCGCACCTTGCGGGTGATGTTGACCAGCCGTTTCTCGATGCTTTCGATGTCCGAAATCATCAGTTCCGTCTCGATCGTGTCGGCATCGGCCACGGGATCGACGCGGCCATCCACATGCACCACATCGCCATCCTCGAAACAGCGCAGCACATGGGCGATAGCGTCCACCTCGCGGATGTTGGCCAGGAACTGGTTGCCCAAGCCTTCGCCCTTGGACGCGCCCTTGACCAGACCTGCGATGTCCACAAAGGTCATGCGGGTCGGGATGACCTGCTTGGATTTTGCGATCTGTGCCAGCCTGTCCAGCCGGGCGTCGGGCACGGCCACGTCACCCACATTGGGTTCGATCGTGCAGAACGGGAAATTCGCGGCCTGTGCGGCGGCGGTCTTTGTCAGCGCGTTGAAAAGGGTCGACTTGCCCACGTTGGGCATACCCACGATTCCCATCTTGAAGCCCATGATGCGTTCCTTTTCACCTCTGTGACGCGCCGCTCATAGAGCGGGCAGGGGCGGGGTGCAAGGTCGGGCCGTGCAACCCGCCCCGACTTGCCCGCGCCGGAGCCAGGTTTATGACCGCGGTCATAGATCAGCACGCTTCCCGGGCCCGCGCGCCAGAAATGGCCGGTTGGGAGCCGGGCAACGACCTGAGATGGGGTCAGTCGGGGGGGGGCGAGGGGGCCGGGCCGCCATTGGCAGCGCCCC
>JAGXGV010000126.1 GCA_024636635.1 Puniceibacterium sp. | reverse complement strand
CCCTTGATGTCGGGGTTGGGCACGGTCACCTGACGGTCGAACCGGCCCGGACGCAGCAGCGCGGGGTCCAGAACGTCGCGGCGGTTGGTCGCGGCCAGGATGATCACACCCTCGTTCGCCTCGAAGCCGTCCATTTCGACCAGCAGCTGGTTCAGAGTCTGTTCGCGTTCGTCATTGCCGCCGCCATAGCCAGCACCGCGGTTGCGGCCCACGGCATCGATTTCATCGATGAAGACGATGCAGGGGGCGTTCTTCTTGGCCTGTTCGAACATGTCACGCACACGGGACGCACCGACGCCCACGAACATTTCCACGAAATCCGAACCCGAGATTGTGAAGAACGGCACACCCGCCTCGCCCGCAATGGCGCGCGCCAGCAGGGTCTTGCCGGTGCCCGGAGGGCCGACCAGCAGCGCGCCCTTGGGGATCTTGCCACCCAAGCGGCTGTATTTCTGCGGGTTGCGCAGGAATTCCACGATTTCCTCAAGCTCTTCCTTGGCCTCGTCAATGCCCGCAACGTCGTCAAAGGTCACGCGACCGTGCTTTTCCGTCAGCATCTTGGCCTTGGATTTGCCAAAACCCATGGCGCCGCCTTTGCCGCCGCCCTGCATCCGGTTCATGAAGTAGATCCAGACACCTATGAGAAGCAGGAAGGGCAGAAGGCTGAGCAGGAACGACTGGAAGCCAGACTGCTGCTGCGCCTCGGCCCGGAGGGGAATGTTGTTGTCCACCAGCATGTTGGTGACTTCGGCGTCCTGCGGTTTGATGGTCACATAGTCATTGCCGTCCGTGCTGCGGAAGCGGACCTGTTCACCATCCAGAGTGACCGAACTGACCGTCTTGTCTTCGACCGCCGAGACGAAATCGGTATAGCTGATCTCGCGGCTCTGAAGCGTCGAGCCACCACCGCTGAACAGGTTGAACAGCGCCAGCACCAACAGGAAGAGGACGACCCAGAAGGCGATATTACGTGCGTTTCCCAAGGAAATTCTCCCAAAATCCGGTGCGCATTCAATAGCACACATTCTTGTCGTCTAACATAGACATCGGAACCGCCGGTTCAATGCGAAAGAAGGAAGTTGGCGAAGCTGCCCTGCGCCTGCCCCATGGGACGCAGCTGTGTCGTGTGCCCCGGCCCGATTCCCATGGCGTCGCAGACCACAAGGCGCCCACCGTCCCAGATCGACGGCAACGACCGGGCGGACCGGAACGGGGGCGCGCCCTCGGGGCGGTCGCGACACTGTGCCCAGCCGTCCTCGCCCAGGGCGCGGATGGCCAAGCCTTTGCAATCGCGGTGAAACATCCGCCAGCGGTGATCCCACAGCGTGCCATCGCCCACTGTCGCGGTCAGGGACATCACCGCCGCGGGTTCCCGGCAGATACTGATGCTGGAGCCATCGCTGCGCGCCGTGCAGCCCTGCAGCGTTCCGGCCCCGCCCGACAAAAGTCGGTCCAGCAGGGATTCAGTCGCCTCGGCCCGTGGGCGATAGGGCGTGGACGAGACATATTGTAGCGCCGCCGCCAGAAGCCGCATCTGCGTATCCGGTTCGGTGGCGGCAAAGCCGTCCCGGTCCAGAAGGATCTCACCGGTCGGGGTGGTCGCCGTGCGCCCCTCCTGTCCCAGGTCCTGCCAGACGGAATGGGCGCGGGCGCGCAGTGCCTCTCTGGCCCGCGCCATGCGCCGGGCCGTCGCGGCGAGCGTGTCGGCGCCCAGCCCACCGGGCTCGAGCAGCGCCAGAAGCCGACGCATCCGCACCCGTTCATAGGTCGGATCGTCGTTCGAGGGGTCCTCAACCCAGCGCCCCTTGAGGCTGCGCAGGTAATGACGCAGTTCATCCCGTCGCAGGTCAAGGCAGGGCCGGATCAACTGCATGGCACCCGGCAAGGGCGGAACATCCGCAACGGTGCGGCTCTGGTCGGGGGGGGCATGGCTGGCGGTTACATCGTCCGTCGGCAACGGCAAGCGGGTCGGGTGCGGCGCGACGGTCCGTTTTGCCGCCATGGCCGACAGCCCTTCGACGCCCGACCCACGGGCCAGCCGCATGAGGAAGGTTTCGGCCAGATCGTCGCGGGTGTGCGCCATGAGGACATGTTGGATGGATCCGCGCCAGCGATTGATCAGGGACAATCTTGCCCTGCGGGCGGCATCCTGCACGTTGCCCTGCCCGTCCCAGTGCCAGCGCAGGGTCGCATGCGGCCATCCCAGAGTGACACACTCCTCTGCGACCATCGCCGCCTCTGCCGGGGCTTCGGGGCGCAAGCCATGATCCACGGTCACCACCCAGAGACGCAGACCATAGGCCCGGGTCCAATTGTGCGCGAGGTACAGCATGGCCATGCTGTCGCCGCCACCCGAAACGGCCAAGGCGATGTCTTCGGGGAACCCGGGGCCAAGAAGCTGCCCCATGCCATCGGCAAAACGCTGCTCCAGTGACCCTTCGGCCATCATCAAAGGCTCATTCGCAGCCGAGCGCAGTCATTTCGCTCTGGGCCTCGGACACGACGGATGCTCCGGGATAGCGCGAGCCAACCTCGGTCAGGGTGACGCAGGCCTCCTGCACGCTGCCAATCTGGCCCAGGGCGCGGCCCAGACGGAACAGAGCCTCGGGGGCCACCTCGGACTGCGGATAGCCGGAATAGGAATCGAGATAGGCGCGGGCAGCGCCGCGCGCGTCGCCTACGCCTTCCAGCGCACGACCCTGTGCAAGCTGGGCCTGCGCCTCTAGGGGAGAGCCCGGATAGGTCTCGCGGAAGGTCGCAAAGAGGTCAGCGGCGCTGCGAAAGTCACTGCTGGCGAGCGCCTCCTGCGCCCGCCGGAAATCGTTTTCTTCACTGATGGCAAGTTCGCCGCCCCCGGTGGACGGCAGCGCGGTCGTATCCGGAGCGGGGGTCGGCGCGGGCGCCGCGTTCCCGGTGACCGGCTGATCCCCGCCACCAAGCCGCGGCGTGCTGCCCAGCGCGCCGATGTCGCAGCCCGGTTCGACCTCGCACAGGCGGAATTGGATGTCACCGATGCGGTTGGTGCCATCCTCGACGACGCGGCCGATGCGATACTCCATTTCCTCGGTCTTCGAGGTCAGGGCCTGAAGCGCGGATTCAATGGTGTTCACCCGGTCGATGGTATTGCCACCGACTGTCATGCCGCTGCTGCCGGTCGTGTTCAGTTCGGAGCGCAGCCGCTGCAATTCCACGGAGAGGATGGACAGATCCTGCCGGATGTCCGCAAGCGTCTCTTCCTGCTGCGCGTACAGCGCGCCGCCACCAAGGCAAAAGGCAAAAACAAGACCAGTCAACCGCATGCGCATGTTCCCCCTGTCCGGCTCAGCTGGTCAGCCCGCCGGCCGAGATGATGGTCACGGCGCGGCGGTTCTTGGCATAACACGCCTCTTCGGAACAGATTTCAATCGGTCGTTCCTTGCCATAGCTGACGAAGCGCAGGCGCGACGTCGGGATGCCGCGGGCGATGAGATATTCCATCACCGCATTGGCCCGCCGCGCACCCAGCGCGAGGTTGTATTCCCGCGTGCCCTGTTCGTCCGCATGACCCTCGACCACGGCGAGGTAATCAGAATTTGTCATCAGCCACTGTGCCTGACCGTCCAGGGTCGACTGCGCCTGGGGACTCAGGCTCGACTGATCGACGGCGAAAAGGACACGGTCGCCCACTGACTGCTGAAAATATGCCGACGAGGTCGGATCGTTGGCACTGCCGGGGATGATGCCGCCTGCGCCGTACTGACCGGCACCGGTACCGGACCCGGAACCCGCCCCATCGCCTGGAAAGCGGTTCGGGTTGGTACAGGCCGAAACAGCCAGCGCCGCCATCAGCAGAAGTGCCTTGGATAAATGGTTCATGGATCCTGTCCTGCTCTTGCTTTTAAATGAGGTTACCACAGCCATACGGCATTGGAAACGCAGCACTACGCCGCCAACGGCGCAACGCAAGAATTTTATTAAAATTCTTGCCAAAATTCTTGTGAAGAATTTTGCGGCGCCGCCGACGCAGTCACTGCAATGGACCCCAGCTTGGATCTGATGCGCCTTCGGGCGTGGGCACACGTTTGAGGTTGCGACCCGAGATGTCCACCGAGTAAAGCGATGACGCCCCCTGCGCACCCTGCGTTTCGCGCATGAACATTAGCACGCGCCCGTTGGGGGCCCAGGTCGGGCCCTCGTCCAGAAAGGAGGCGGTCAGCAGACGTTCTTCGGAACCGTCGACGCGCATCACGCCGATGTGGAACCGTCCGGCATTCTGCTTGGTGAACGCGATGAGATCGCCGCGCGGAGACCACACCGGCGTGCCGTAGCGCCCCGCGCCGAAACTGATGCGCTGCGGCTCCCCTCCGGATGCGGACATCACGTAAAGCTGTTGCGTGCCGCTGCGGTCACTTTCAAAGACAATGCGGTTGCCGTCGGGCGAATAGCTCGGTCCGGTCTCGATCGAAGGCGCCGTCGTCAACTGGGTGGTCGCACCGCTGCCGATCTCCATCTTGAAGATATCGGTGTTCGCCCCCTGAGTGACCGAATAGACCACGTTGCGGCCATCCGGGGCAAAGCGCGGGGCAAAGCTCATCATGCCCGAGGCCGTGGGCAGGATCCGGCTTTGCACATCGCCGACATTCAGCACATGGACCCGGGGTTCGCCCGTGTCGTAGCTGGTGTAAAGCACCCGGTCGCCGCTGGGCGAAAAGCGCGGCGCCAGGACGATGGCCCGGCTGTCCGTCAGAAACTGGAGATTTGCGCCGTCGTAATCCATGATTGCCAGACGCTTGGCGCGCTGGTCCTTGGGACCGGTTTCGGAGACGAACACCACGCGGCTGTCAAAATAACCGGATTCACCCGTGATGCGGGAATAGACCTGATCGGCCACCTTGTGCGCCATGCGCCGCACGCCGTCCGCAGTCCCTGCGAACTGCATGCCCTCGCCAAGTTCGGCACCTGCAAAGACGTCATAGACCCGGAACTTGACGATCAGCTGGCCTGACCCGTTCACATCCACTGCGCCGGTAATCAGCGCCTGGGCATTGATCGCCTTCCAGTCCGCAAATTGCACCGGACTCTGGAACGAGGTGATGTTCGAGATATGCGCATCCCGCGGAATCTCGCGGAACAGCCCGGTGCCGGTCAGGTCACCCGCGACCACCCGGCTCAGCTGGTCGGCATAGGTCTGCGCCGCCGCTGATTCGGCGACGAAGCTGGGCACGGCATAAGGGATCGGCTCGATCACGCCTTCGGTGATCGTGATCCGCAGCGGCCCATCCTGGGCCATGGCCACAGTTGCGGCCAGAACCGTCAGCGCCGCCGCGACACTGGCTAGAATATATCTCATAACTTGCCCATCCTCTCAGGCTATTTCCTGCGGCCTGTGCCGACCGCCTGTCCGTGCTCTGCCCCAGCATAGCCGGATTTTTCCATTCTCAAAACGCCCTGCTTGCCGAAAACTGCCGTTACCAGCGGGCAGCGTCGGTTTTCCCGGCAAAGTCCCGCCATCTAACGCATCCGCATACCGTCCGGGTCAAAGGTCATCTCGATGTTCTGCCACTGCCCGTACTTGCCGGGCGGCAGGCGATAGCCATCGCCCTGGCACCTCAGCAAGGCACGCCGCGCGGCCTGAAAGGCGGCGTCCACTGCCTGCCCCGAACCCCCGGCCGAACTGATCATCCGGATCGAGTTCGAAATGACGCGCCCGTCGGGCTCCATCTCCATCCCGACCGTCACAGTCACATCCGCCGCCTGACTGCCCACGTCCACGACCCAGCACGCCTGAACTGCCACACGCAGTGCATCCTTTTCGCCGCTGGTCATCGGCGGGCCGGTCGGCACGTCCGGCTGCGGCGTCGTCGTGCCGCCTGCCAGGGCCTGCGCCAGCGCATCGGCGACGGCATCCGCGGTGTCGGACTGCGTCGGCGTCTCAGCACGAGGTTCGGACGGCGTTTCGGCTGGCGTCTCAGCCGGCGCAGTGGCCGGCGCATCTGCCGTCTGCTCCGGTGCAGGCTCGGCCGCCGGTGTCGGCCGGTCGGGCCGCGTGCGCGGATGCATCGACGCATCGGGCGCCGAACTTGGCGGCTCGGTCGCCTCTGTCACGATCTCGGTCGTTGCCGCCTCGGGGGCTGCGGCCTCCTGTTCGGGCTCGGGCTCGGGGGTGACCTCGGTCGGGGTCTGGTCGGGTACCACGGCCTCTTGCGCCTCGGGCGCGACATCGGTGTCCGGCTCTGGCGGGGCCACCGGTTCGGCGGCGACGCGCGGCGCCGGACGCGGCTGCGGGCGGGACGAGGTTTCGGGCAGGATCACAGTATCCTCGGCCGGAGGTTCCATCACCGGCGCGGAATCCGTCACCTCGGCGGCGGGCGGAGGCGGGGGCGCCACGGGTGCGGCCTCCTGTTGCGGCGGCGGGGCCGGTGCGGGTTCGGGGGCCCGCTCCGGAGCGGGCTCGGACGGTGGCGGCGTCGGAGCCGGTTCGGGCACTGGCTCCGACTCCGGAAGCGGCGGCGCGGCGACATCCACGGTGCTTTCGGGCGGCTGCGACGGAGCCGTCATCGCGGCGAATTCCGCCTCTGACATGATCTGGACGTCACTCACCTCCATGGGCGGCGGATCGGAGACGAAAACACCCCCGAAGAACACCCACAGGATCAGCGCGGCATGACCCGCCCCCGAGATATATTGACCCGCGTTCAAAAAAACCGCTTCCTAGCGACCCGACCCGTCAAGGGCCGGTCCGCCGATATCCGTCAC
This sequence comes from Puniceibacterium sp., assembly GCA_024636635.1. GTDB lineage: Bacteria > Pseudomonadota > Alphaproteobacteria > Rhodobacterales > Rhodobacteraceae > Puniceibacterium. The sequence continues at coordinate 2,751 of JAGXGV010000126.1, read as the reverse complement.
AAGTCCGATGGAAGAGAATCCACCGGCGTTCAGCGCACCCATCACCTGGGCGACCGTTTCATAGGGCACCGCCCCATCCGCGCGCAGGAACACCCGGTCGTCGGCGCGTTCCGTGGCGATGGCGCGCAACCGGTTCACCAGATCCTCTCGCGCGACTTCTGTGGTCTGGATCATCACGACACCGCCCGCCTCGATCGTGACGGTCAGTGGTTCCTCGTTATCGGACGGCAGGGCATTCGCCGCCGTCTTGGGCAGTTCAACCGGCACGCCGACCATCAGCAGCGGCGCCGCAACCATGAAGATGATCAGCAACACCAGCATGACATCGACGAAAGGCGTGATGTTGATTTCGGACATCGGCTGCGCCCGCCCGCCGCGGCGGCGGCCCCGCCGACCGCCCCCGCCCCCTGATTTCAAGACACCGGCCCCCATGGTCTAGGAATCCAGCTGGCGCGACAGGATGGTCGAGAATTCGTCGGCAAAGGCTTCGTAGCTGCCGATGATCTGGTCCACATCCGCCGACAGCTTGTTGTAGAAAATGACCGCGGGGATGGCGGCCAAGAGGCCCAGACCGGTGGCCAGAAGCGCCTCTGCGATACCTGGGGCGACGACGGCCAGATTGGTGTTCTGCTGCTGCGCGATTTCGATGAAGGCATGCATGATGCCCCAGACGGTGCCGAACAGGCCGACAAAGGGCGCGGTCGACCCGGTGGTGGCCAGAACCGGAAGACCCTTCTGAAGGCTTTCGGCCTCTTTCTGGATCGCGACATCCATGCTTCTGTCGATCCGCGCCTGTGCGCCTGCGATCAGCCCGCCATCGGCCCTGTGGGACCGTCGCCATTCCATCATCCCTGCGGCAAAGACCTTTTGCGCGCGCCCGTCCGGATCGACCCCGATCTGGTCGAACAATTCGTCCAGCGGCTCGCCGCTCCAGAAGGCCTGATCGAACACCGCCGCTTCCCTGCGGGCGCGGCGATAGGCAATCTGTTTCTGGATGATGATCGACCAGCACCAGAACGAGGCGATGATCAGCAATGCCATCACCAGTTTCACGGTCAGCGTCGCACGTGCAAAAAGCGCCCACATCGAGAAATCGATCTCGCTGGCGAGCGCAAGGGTCTCCGTTTCCATAAGCCTGCTCTTTATCCGGTTCGGCCACTCTGTCGCGGCTCTGATTACCGTGGTCCTTATCCGATTTGCAGGCCAAGTGCCAACACATTGGCGTCATCCGATTTGCCGGATGCGCAATTTGCCGATGCCTTGGCCCCGATCAGTACAGGCGCAGGCGAATTTTCGCCGGAAGTCGCGCAGGATGACCGGAGCCGTTCACGCAAACCACGACGACTTCGGCCTGGAACAGCTTGTCGGTGCCGCGCCAAACCTCCTGAACCAGGGTCAGCCGCGCGCCGGTGACACCGCGCGTCACGGTGCGCACCTCAAGCAGATCGTCGAATTTCGCGGGCATGAGGTAGTCCGCCTCGACCCGGCGCACGGCAAAGACGATGCCGTCGTCCTCGCGCATCGCGTTCTGGTCGATACCGAGGTCGCGCACCCAATCGCTGCGCGCACGTTCGATGTAGCGCAGGTAATTGGCGTAATAGACGATGCCCGCCATGTCCGTGTCCTCGTAGTAGACCCGGATCGAAAAGGTATGAGTCATGGGTAGATCCCGAAGTGTCGCCGTCGGAGCAGAGTATGCAGCCTGAACAACGGCTGCAACCATGACACCCCCGCTGGGCACCCAATTGTTCGAGACGCTCATGGTACGCGCCGAGATCGACCTGAAACACGTAATCGCTCAGGTGTTCGTCGATGCGATAAACCCAAAGGGCAGAGCCCTGAAATTCTTTCAGCGGCCCTTGATGCCATCTGCGAGGCCGGCACGTCCTCGGCGCTGATCTCACCACCATCGCTCAGATCGGCCAGTTCTTCGGCGGACAGAACCTGTTTCAGCTTCGATGCCGCCTCGCCAGCCTGACTGGAATGCGCCTCGTCAGCATTCACGGCGAAGCGCTTGCCCTTGGAGGCCGCAAGTTCCTGCACCGCCGCCAGCGCGTGTGGGCAGGTCTGGATGGTGCAGACGACGATCCCATGCCTTGTGGCTGTTCTGGACCCACGCGACCACGTCAGAGGGCAGCATGGCGCGGACGCGGTCATAGCCTGCCGCATCGCCATCGGTGTGCAACCATCCTGCCGCCGCCATCCGGGCGCATATCTGGACCTCGAGGTTGACCTCGCGGTGAAGGGTCATTCTGGAAAGCACCTGTCAATTTCGCGACGCAGTCGGTCAATGCTATCCCAGTAGGCCATCCGTTTGGATTTATAGGCTGCTTCGCTCTGCTTGCCTCTCCCTTTTCGTGCGGGCCTCAGTACATACCTTGCCCACATTGTATTGGCGTAGTCGATTCGGGAAGGTACTTGATCAGTCGGCAATGATGCTAGCCTGCCGCTGCCAAATCCTGTATGGAATCCACCAGTTCTCCGACACCAGGCAGCGATCCGCGCCTATCAAACCTTCCCGCGTGGCGTCCGAGAAACCTGCACCTTTCTGTATGTGAGCGGACCTTACTTCACCAACACCGTCACGGCGAAGCGCCGGTCTGGGTCTGTGAGAAATTCGGCCATGCGCCACCCCGCAGCGACTGCAAGGTCCTCAACCGCGCCGCGGGTGTATTTGTGGCTGCTCTCGGTGTGGATAGATTCCCCCCTGTCTCTTATACACATCTCCGAGCCCACGAGACGCTCATGAAT
>JAGXGV010000125.1 GCA_024636635.1 Puniceibacterium sp. | reverse complement strand
GTCGAGAGACATGGCAAACGTGGTCGTCGTGGGCGCTCAGTGGGGCGATGAGGGCAAGGGCAAGATTGTGGACTGGCTGAGCGAGCGCGCCGACGTGATCGCGCGCTTTCAGGGGGGGCACAACGCAGGCCATACGCTGGTCATCGACGGAGTCGTGTTCAAGCTGTCGCTGCTGCCCAGCGGCATCGTGCGCGGTGGCAAGCTGTCGGTGATTGGCAACGGCGTGGTGCTGGACCCCTGGCACCTGAAGAAGGAAATCGAACAGCTGCGCGGGCAGGGGGTGACGATCACACCCGAAACGCTGATAATCGCCGAGAATACGCCGCTGATCCTGCCGATCCACGGCGAACTGGACCGCGCGCGCGAAGCGGCGACCGAGGTGGCCAAGATCGGCACGACCGGCCGCGGCATCGGCCCGGCATATGAGGACAAGGTCGGCCGCCGATCGGTGCGCGTCGCTGATCTGGCGGACGACGCCACCCTGGTCGCCCGGGTGGACCGCGCACTGGTGCATCACGACGCCTTGCGGCGCGGTCTGGGCCTTCAAGAGGTGGACCGTGACCGGTTGCTGGCCGATCTGCGCGAGATCGCGCCGCTGGTGCTGGAATATGCCGCGCCCGTCTGGAAGGTGCTGAACGAAAAGCGCCGTGCCGGAAAGCGCATCCTGTTCGAGGGCGCGCAGGGTGCACTGCTCGACATCGACTTCGGCACCTATCCCTTTGTCACCTCGTCCAACGTGATCGCGGGGCAGGCGGCGACGGGCACCGGCATCGGTCCGGGCGCCATCGACTTTGTCCTCGGCATCGTCAAGGCCTACACAACCCGGGTGGGCGAAGGCCCGTTCCCGGCCGAACTGCACGACGCCGATGGCCAGCGTCTGGGCGAGCGCGGGCATGAATTCGGCACTGTGACGGGCCGCAAGCGGCGCTGCGGCTGGTTCGATGCGGTGCTGGTGCGACAGACCTGTGCCACCAGCGGCGTGAACGGCATTGCCTTGACCAAGCTTGATGTTCTTGACGGGTTCGAGACGCTGAAGATCTGCACCGGCTACGACCTTGACGGCGTGCGGCTCGATTATCTGCCCACGGCCGCGGATGCCCAGGCGCGCTGCACGCCAGTCTACGAAGAGATGCCGGGCTGGTCGCAGTCGACCGAAGGCGCGCGCAGCTGGGCGGACCTGCCGGCCGAAGCGATCAAATACGTCCGCCGCGTCGAAGAGTTGATCGGCTGCCCGGTGGCGCTACTCTCCACCTCACCCGAGCGCGAGGACACGATTCTCGTGACCGATCCCTTCGCCGATTGACCTGCCACAGACGGAGGCCGTGAGTGCCATGACCTACAAGTCCCGCCGCCGCCTGTCGGCCCTGATCCTGCTGGTCGGTCTGCCGCTTTACATCGTGCTCGCGGTCTCCATCGTGACATGGTTCGACCGTCCGCCCATTGTCGTGGAGCTGTTGATCTACGTGGGCCTGGGGCTGCTCTGGGCGCTGCCATTCAAATACGTCTTCCGCGGGGTGGGACAGGCCGATCCCGAAGACGGTCAGTAGTCGGGCAGTTGACTGTCCCTTTACGGTTTTTCGCCCGCGCCCCATCTTCTCCGGGTTGCAAATATCCCGGGGGAGTCCGCAGGACGGGGGCCGCGCCCCCAAATCTGACCGTCTTGAATTAAAAACGACCCCGAATAAAAAACGGCGGGCTGTGTCGCCCGCCGTTCCCCCAAGATAGCTGAAAAGGATCAGCCGACGGCGCGTGCGCCCGGCTTGAAGCTGATCCGTTCGGAGGCGGTGAACCGCCCGCCCCGGGTCTTTTCGATCTTGCCTTCGCGCAGCAGTTGTCCGAACGAACGCAACCTGTCCTCGCGGCTCGATTCTGCGCTTTCCACGGCACGCACCTTGGTCATGAGCTGCGGACGCGAAAACTGGTCGCGGCCTTCGACAAAGGACAGGTAGGCGGCTGCCGCCTCGAGCAGTTCGGACAGATCGCTTGCGCCCATGTTCCTGGCAAATTCGGCGAACCCGCCATTCGTCTCGTCTAGGTCCAGCGGATCGCGCTTTATGTCCTCGCGGGTCACCCGGCGCGGCCGGATCGCCGCGGCGGCCGGTTCGACGCTCTGGCGGGCGTCATCGACACGCTGTTCCGCGACCAGCTTGAGCGGCGCGGGACGCAGTTCGGACGGGCGTTCCAAGCGGGCCCCGGCACCGGTTTCGGGACGGCGCGGGCGCACCACCGTGGCCAGATCGGCGCGGTAGGGCTCGGCTTCCTTCTCGGGGTCTTTCCTGCGGCCCAGGATGCGGTCGGCCCGGGTTGCGGCGACGGCTGCACGCAGATGCGCGATGGCGCTGCGGCGGCGGTTGCCTTCGGGTTCCTGCAACTGGGTGTTGGTCTCGTCCAGGATGCGGTCGACCGCTGTGTCATCCTCTTCTATGGTGTTCTCGGTCAGCATCACCCGGGCGGGGCTGGACATCTTGACAGCCTTGCGGATGCCGTCACGCGCCATACGCTCGACAGCGTGATCGAGCTCGCTTTCCTGGTCGCGACGATCCTCGTCCTGCGCGGCGGGCGGTTCTTTGTCACCCGCCTCATCTTCCGGTTCCGCATTCCGGTCCTCCCTGGCCTCGTCGGACAGTCCGGACGGGGCTGAGGGTGCCGCCGGATCCGCCTTCAGGCCAGCAACGGTTGCGGCGACAAGTCGGGAATTTTCTTCGTCCCAATCGTCGTCCTCGTCAAGATCCTCGTTCAGTTCGGCGGCCACCTCGGCAAGCTCGCGGGCAAGGTCGGCTTCCTGTTCGGGGGTAAGGCTGCTGACGGGCGCATCTGTGTCGGCTTCGGACATTTCTTCCAGCGTGCCCGACGCGACGGCGGCGGTGATGTCCATCCGTTTGACGCGGACCACCCGGGCGCGGGTGGGCTTTTGCGCCGCGCTCTGGTCACGCGCTGCGGCATCGGCGTTCGGCAGTTCTGCGGCATCGCCCGTTGCTGCGGCAGAGGCAGTGGTCACCGCCGGTTCGCCCGCGTCGGATTCGCCTGCGGCGACTGTTTCGACAAAGAGGTTGCCGCCGTCGTCTTCGCACAGACCCTTGTCATCGTCGCGGTTACCCGGCGCGATGTCATTCTTGGCCGCCTGCGCGATGTCGTCGGCGGGCAGGGAAAAGCCGGACAGGTCGAGATCAGGAATATCCCCGTCTTCGTCCTGTTCATCGGCGGCGGTGGCGTCGGGCGTCGGGGTGGCGTCTTCGGTGGTGGCCGCTTCCGCGACCTCGTCGGGGGTTCCAAGACTGCCCGTGAAGGTCGTGACCGCGCTGCTGTCGAATGTGTCTTCTTGCGCATCGCAAGCGGTCACATCCACAGGCGGCTCTGCCAGCGCGCTGTCTTCTGACGTCAGGTTGAACTCTTCGGCGGGTTCGTCTTCGGAATAGACCCCGCCCGGGCTGCCGCGGCTGGCGGACACGACGGCGCGGATGCGCTGAAGCTTGGCAGCAACACTATTGGCATCGGCGGGGACCGGGGCAGGCGCCACAACCGGCGCCGGGTCTGCGACGGGCGCCATCGCGTCTTCCTCAAAGGCGTCCTGCACCCGAGCAGCGGTGGTTTGTGCCAGGGTCCGTGCGGCACTATCGGGTTGGGCTGCGTTTTGCGGCTGGACCTGCGGCGCCGCCGCCCGGTCATATTGCCGTTCGGGCTGTGGCGCGGCGGCGGTTGCAGTACGGTCCGGTCCGGGGGCCGACAGGCGGGGGCGCAGCACGTAACTGCCGTTTTCCATCCGCGCCTCGACCCTGCGCTCGATCTCGCGTTCCGCGATCCGGGCGAGCATCTCTGCGTCCGGGGTCGGAGGCTCGGCACCGAAGTAGCGGTCGTCCTGCGCGAGATCGCGGAAGTATTCGGCGATCGCCTTCATGGTATCGAACGAGTTGTCAAACCCTTCGAGGGTGCACGAGAACGTCCCGTAGGATACCGTTAGGATCTTGCTTGAACTGACCATGTGCTGCTCACTTTCACATTTCTTGCAACAGTGTGTTTAGCATATACCCCAAGACCAAAGCTGAACGAATCTGTGCCGATGAAGGTATCATTTCATGGCCAGATTGTGACCTTTATCTCTGCTGGGCCTTAATAGCGCATGAAAACGCCAATTGTTCACGATAGCGCGACAGTGCTGCTGGTCGGAGGGGGTGCCGTGCGCCCTGAAACGCTGCGCGCCCTGGCCGACATGGTTAAGACGGTCGTGGCGGCGGATAGCGGCGCGGATGCGCTGTGGGCGGTGTCGATCGTGCCGGATGCCGTGATCGGTGACATGGATTCCATCGATCCGGAAACAATCGCCGCATTGCCCGATGGCGTGCTGCACCCTGTCGAAGAGCAGGACAGCACGGATTTCGACAAGTGCCTGCGTCACATCCTGGCGCCGCTGGTGTTGGGATACGGATTTCTTGGCGCGCGGGTGGATCACCAACTGGCCGCGATGACCGTTCTGGCAAGGTATCCCGAACGGCGCTGCGTGCTGCTGGGCGACGAGGATGCGCTGATTCTGTGTCCTCCGGACCTGTCCCTTGACCTGCCCGCAGGTAGCCGTCTGTCGCTGTTCCCGCTGGCAGAGGTGCGCGGCACGTCCGAGGGTCTGCGCTGGCCGATCGGCGGGATCGCGTTCCGACCGGATGGCAGCGTCGGGACCTCCAACGAGGTGACCGGACCGGTGCGGCTGCGGTTCGATGGCGCGAAGATGCTGCTTATTCTGCCGTCGTCGGCGCTGGACGCGCTGGTTGCGGCACTTGCCGCGACGCCATCATCATGGCCCGCTCTCTGATCACGATATAAAGACCGGCAAGGATTGTCACGCAGATCCCCAGCGTGGCAAGCGGGTCAGGCAGGTCGCCAAAGATCACAAAGCCGATGAGCGTGGCGATCGGGATCTCCAGATACTGCATCGGTGCGAGGGTGGCGGCGGGCGCATAGCGCAGCGACCAGGTCATCAGAAGATGCGCGAGCGTCCCAAGCAGGCCGCTGGCCACCAGAAGGCCCCAGGTCTGCGCCGAGGGCGTCTTCCAGCCCATGACCGGAAGGATGTCACCCGGAACCAGCAACAGGAGCGGACCGATCAGGCAGACGGCGATGACGCCACTGACAGCCTGAAGCCCGATCGGGTCGGTCTCTTTGGCGATCCGGCGGGTCACCAGCATGAACACCGAGAAATTGACCGCAACGCCGAGCGGCAGTAGCGCGGGCCAGCCGACGTCGGCAAAGGACGGCTGGACGACCAGCAGCGTGCCCAGAAAACCCACGGCGCAGGCCAGAAGCCGACGGGTGCCAACCTCTTCCTGCAGCACGAAATGCCCCAGGATCAGCATGAGGAACGGCATGATGAAGGCGATGGCGACGGCATCGGCCAGCGGCAGGTACATCAGCGCCGAAAACATCATCCCGATCCCGAGAATGTGCAGCAGCGTGCGCAGCACGGTCAGCTGCAGGATTCGCGCGCCCATGCGCCAAGTCCGGCCGGTTGCGGCGACAAGCGGGACAAGCGCAAGCGCCTGGATTGCGAAGCGGATCAACAGCAGTTGCCCAAGCGGCACCAGCCCTCCCAGAAGCTTTGCCACGGCGTCGCCCATTGGCGCAACAAAGCAGAATCCCAGCATCAGCAGGATACCGAGAAGGGGGTTGTCCTTGTTCATGAGGTGACGCTAACCAGAGTCGGCTGATCTGGCAAGCTTCTGCCTGAAGCAACGTCACAGCTTTGTCCGCAACCCACGCGAGAGAGCGCAGACAAGGAGCGACGCATCGCGGCCCGACACCGGGGAGTGGGAGGAGGCCGGGTGTGGGAGGCCGTCCGCCGGGGTGGGCCGTTGCGGACCCGACCACCGGCGCGTCAGCAGTTCGGAACGTTGACCGCGAGCCCGCCCAGCGATGTCTCTTTGTAGCGTTCGGACATGTCGGCCCCGGTCTGGCGCATCGTCTCGATACAGGCGTCAAGCGGGACAAGGTGGACGCCGTCCCCGCGCAGCGCGAGGCTTGCCGCCGAAACCGCCTTGATCGCGCCAAGCCCGTTGCGTTCGATGCAGGGCACCTGGACCAGTCCGCGGACCGGATCGCAGGTCATGCCAAGGTGGTGTTCCAGCGCGATTTCGGCGGCATTTTCGATCTGTTCGGGGGTGCCGCCCATCACGGCGCAGAATCCGGCGGCGGCCATGGCGGCAGCCGAGCCGACCTCGGCCTGGCAGCCGGCCTCGGCGCCGCTGATGCTGGCGTTGTACTTGACCAGCCCACCGATCGCGGCTGCCGTCAGCAGGAAATCGGGCACCCTGGACCTGGAGGCCGAGGGCACATGGTCGAGCCAGTAGCGGACCGTCGCGGGCACCACGCCGGCGGCGCCGTTGGTCGGGGCGGTGACGACCTGACCGCCCGCGGCGTTTTCCTCGTTCACCGCCATGGCATAGGCCGACATCCAGTCGTTGATCGTGTGCGGCGCGCTCTGGTTCAGGCCGCGTTCGGCCAGCAGCGCCTCGTGTATGGCGCGGGCGCGCCGTTTCACCTTGAGCCCGCCGGGCAGGATGCCATCGTTGGCAAGGCCGCGATCGATGCAGTCGTTCATCACCTGCCAGATCCGCGCAAGCCCGGTATCGAGCGATTCTGGCGTGCCGCGCGCCAGTTCGTTGGCCCGTTTCATCGCCGCGATGGACAGTCCCGAGGCCCGCGCCATGGCCAGCATCTCGGTCGCGGACCGGAAGGGGTAGGGGACCGGGGGGCCGCTGTCGGTGTCCTTGCCCTGCGCCAGTTCATCCGCGGTCAGCACGAAACCGCCGCCGACGGAATAGTAGGTTTCCTGCAGGATCACGTCGCCCTGCGCATCCGTTCCCATCAGCACCATGCCGTTGACATGTCCCGGCAGGTTCGGGCCGAAGTCGAACTTCAGATCGTTGACGGGATCGAACTTCAGTTCCGGCAGCCCGTCGGGTGTCAGCCTGTGGGTGTCGCGGATCTGTTCGAGCGCTTCCTGCGCGGCCGCAGCGTCGTAGGTTTCCGGGCGAAAGCCCGCAAGGCCCAGCACGGTGGCGCGGTCAGTGGCGTGCCCGACCCCGGTAAAGGCAAGGCTGCCGTGCAGTGTGGCCTTTACCCCGGCGCAGTTGAAGGGCGCGGCGCGCAGCGCGTCGAGAAAGCGGGCAGCGGCCACCATCGGCCCCATCGTATGCGAGGAGGACGGGCCGACGCCCACCTTGAACATGTCGAAGACGGAAAGGAACATAATTAGGTTGCGCTTCCTTCTGGAGGATTCGGGAGTTGTGGCTGGGTGAAGGGTCGGTGACCGAGTCCTTCGGCCATGGCGGCGATGCGGGCACTGTCGCGCGCCTCGACCCGGGCTGCAAGGGCCGCGAGCGCCGGATGGCGCTGCAAGTCGAACCAGGCCGTTTCACCGGGCGGATAGAGCGCACACCAGCGCAGCAGCGGCGCGACGTAGAGGTCCAGCGCCGAGATCTTCGCGCCGTTGAGCCAGGCGTGACCGCTGGCGGCCTGCGCCTCCAGAAGGGCCAGATGCCGGTCCACGAGCAGGGTCGTAAAGGGCACGCCCAGTTCCTGCAGCGCCAGCCGGACAATGAGCGAGGCGTTGTCGGGGGCGTAATGCAGGCGGTAGGGGTGTGTCATGCCGCCAGACTAGGCGGTTTCGCAGGCGCGACATCGCCGGGAAGCGACCTTGGGTCGCCAGAAAGCGCAGCGGAGGGCAGCGGAGGGCAGCCGGGAGGCAGCACAACGAAGGGGAGCCGGGAGCCAGCGCAACGGGGTCGCGGTCTGATCCAGCGGAGCGCCTTCGGCGCACCGGTTTCTGGTGGGGGTTGGACCGCGAGCCCGGAATTTGCGGGGGATCACTTGTTGCCGCGTCTTGCCGCGTCGCCGGTTTCAGCGGATTCGCACTCGCCTGCCGGGGGTTCCTTTCCTATAAGCGGCGCAAAGCAGAGGAGTCGTGCCCATGTCCGGAGAATTGTCACCCATCGACAAGGCCAAGTTCGTCGCCGCCCGCCGCGCCGCGGAGCTTGTCGAGGACGGCATGCGTGTGGGGCTTGGCACCGGGTCCACCGCCGCCTGGCTGGTGCGCTGCCTGGGCGAGATGGTGCGCGAGGACGGGCTGAAGTTCAGGGGGGTTCCGACCTCGGCCCGCACTGCGGAACTGGCCCGCGAGGTCGGGATCGAGGTCATCAGTCTGGACGAGGCGCGCTGGCTGGACCTGACCATCGACGGCGCGGACGAGTTCGATGCGGAACTGAACCTGATCAAGGGCGGCGGCGGCGCGCTGCTTCAGGAAAAGATCGTGGCGACGGCGAGCGACCAGATGATCGTGATTGCGGATGCGGCCAAGGAGGTGGACACGCTGGGTGCCTTTCCACTGCCGGTCGAGGTGATCCCGTTCGGCTGGCAGACCACGCAGGTCCTGATCGAGGAGACCCTGGTGGCGATGGACGTGATGGGCCGCAAGGCTGGCCTGCGCATGAATGGCACGCGGCCTTTCATCACGGATGAAGGCAACCACATCCTTGATTTGCATCTGGGCCGGATCGGCAACGCGCGCCAGCTTGCGATGGTGCTGAACCAGATCCCAGGTGTGGTCGAGAACGGCCTTTTCATCGACATCTGTGATGTGCTGGTCATCGGCCACGGCGACGGGCGGGTCGAGATGCGCGACATCAACACGGGCACCGTGCAGGAGGACCGTCTGGACTTTTTCGAATCGGACAACCTGTTTCGCGACCCCGGCGACTGAGGACAAAGCGGCGGACGTCGGTCTGGTGGCGCGCTGCGGAGTGAGGGGCCTGCCCCTCACGCTCCCCGGGATATTTGTGACCCGGAGAAATGGAAGCGGAGAGAGTGGGGGCGTGTTCCTGTCGGCGCCCGGAAAGGTTGGCACGGGGCGCCGCCTTTGTGTCCGCCTTGCCGCTGCTTGCGGGTGCTGGGGCTGCGATCGGGGGTAAATGCGACGGCAGGCTATGGTCAAGGCGGGGGTCCTGTGGGATACCTGCGCCCCGACACGGGAAGGGAGAAGTCCATGAGCGAATTCGACTATGATCTCTTTGTCATCGGGGGCGGATCCGGGGGCGTGCGGGCTGCACGCGTCGCGGCCACAGACGCCGGGGCACGCGTCGGTCTGGCCGAGGAAAGCCGTTATGGCGGCACTTGCGTGATCCGGGGCTGCGTGCCCAAGAAGCTGATGGTCTTTGCCAGCGAATATGCAGGAATAGCCGCCGACGCGGGCCTTTATGGCTGGGATATCTCTGCCGGGGACTTTGACTGGTCCGCCTTCTCGGCGCGGCTGAACGGCGAACTCGACCGGCTCGAAGCTGTCTACCGCAAGCTGTTGAGCGCATCCGGGGTCGACACCTTTGACTGTCGTGCCACGGTCAAGGACCCGCACACCGTGACGCTCGGCAATGGCGAGGAGAAGACGGCGAAGCACATCCTGATCGCTGCCGGGGGGCATCCGGTGCGCCCGGACATGCCGAACGCCGATCTGGGAATCGTGTCGGACGACATCTTTCACATGGAGGCGCTGCCGCGGTCCATCCTGATCGTCGGCGGTGGCTATATCGCTTGTGAATTCGCCTGCATCCTGCACGGGCTGGGTGTCGAGGTGACGCTATATTACCGCGGGGCGCAGATCCTGCGGGGCTTTGACGAAGAGGCGCGCGGCCTGATCGCCGAGGAAATGACCCAGCGTGGCATCCGTATCCACAACGGCACCAACATCGTCGAGATGCGCTGTGCCGAGGATGGGGAGACGCCCGAAGGTCTTGGCGCGTCAATTCAGCAGATGGGCGACTCAGTCGGCGACAGTTCGATGGGAAATCAGGGCAGCCATGGCGGCGGCACCCGCAAGGGGCCGATCTGGGTCAAGGCGACCAATGGCGAAAGCCGGGTGTTTGACCGGGTGTTGTTTGCGACTGGGCGCAGGCCCAACACCGACGGGCTGGGCCTGACCGAGCTGGGCGTGGAGCTGGGCCGCAACGGACAGGTCGTGGTGGACGACTATTCCCAGACCGCAGTGCCTTCGATCTATGCCATCGGCGATGTGACCGACCGGATGAACCTGACGCCTGTCGCGATCCGCGAGGCCGTGGCCTTTGTCGAGACCGTTTTCAATGGCAATCCCACGCCGGTGGATCACAACCTGATCCCCAGCGCCGTGTTCACCCAGCCTGAACTGGGCACCGTGGGCATGACCGAGGAAGCGGCGCGCGACCAGGAAGAGATCGAGGTTTACTGTACCTCGTTCCGGCCGATGCAGACCGCCTTTGTCGGCAAGCCCGACCGGGTGCTCATGAAGCTCATCGTATCAAAGGCGAGCCGCGTGGTCCTGGGCTGTCATATCGTCGCGCCCAACGCGGGCGAAATGATCCAGCTTGTCGGCATCGCTATCAGGATGGGCGCAACAAAAGAGGATTTTGACCGCACGGTTGCGGTGCATCCGACCATGTCGGAAGAGATCGTGACAATGCGCAAACCGTCGCGCAGTGCTTGAATTCCGTGCATGATTGCACAGTTTACACTACAGGTGCGAAATACGAATTTGACGGAGAGGGAAAGACACCACATGGCAGGCAACAACGGCGGCCCCTGGGGCGGCGGCGGCGGCGGACAGGGCGGCGGAAATCGCGGTAACAACGGCGGTGGCAGGCGTCCTGAGGAAGGCTCGTCGCAGATCCCCGAGATCGACGAGCTTGTGAAGAAGGGTCAGGAACGCCTGCGGGTGCTGATGGGCGGACGCGGAAATGGTGGCAACACCGGCGGCGGCGGGTCTGGTGGCGGGGGCGGTCCGATGCTCACGCGTGGCACATTGACAATCGGTGCCTTGCTTGTTGTCGGCCTCTGGGCGTTCAGCAGCTTTTATACCGTACGGCCCGAAGAACAGTCCGTCGAACTGTTTCTTGGTGAATATTCCTCGACCGGCAATCCCGGTCTGAACTTTGCGCCCTGGCCCCTTGTGAGCTACGAGGTGGTCAACGTGACGTCCGAGCGGACCGAGAATATCGGCAACAACCGCACAGGCAACGGCGACGGGCTGATGCTGACCACGGATGCCAATATCGTGGACATCGAATTCCAGGTGGTCTGGAACATCAATGACCCGGCAAAGTTGCTTTTCAACATCCGTGATCCGCAACTGACCGTGGGCGCTGTGTCGGAATCAGTGATGCGCGAGATCATCGCGGCCAGTACATTGGCGCCGATCCTCAACCGGGACCGGGGCCTGATCGCCGATACGGCCATGGCCGACATTCAAGCGACGCTTGACGAATACGAGAGTGGCATCAACATCGTGCGGGTCAACCTTGACACCGCCGATCCGCCCCAGGAAGTCATCAACTCCTTCCGCGAGGTCCAGGCTGCGGAGCAGGAGCGTGACAGGTTGCAACGCCAGGCCGACGCCTATGCCAACCGTGTCCTTGCAGAAGCGCGCGGTGAATCTGCGCAGATCCAGGAAGAAGCCGAAGGCTATCGCGCCCGCGTCGTCAACGAGTCGCTGGGTGAGGCAAGCCGTTTCTCTGCGGTGCTCGAGGAATATTCCAAGGCCGAGGATGTGACGCGCAAGCGTCTCTATCTCGAGACGATGGAAAGGGTACTGGGCAATGTCGACAAGATGATCCTGGATTCGTCCGTCACCGGTGGCGACGGTGAGGGGGGCGGCGTCGTGCCGTATCTGCCGCTGAACGAACTGGGTCGGAACCGCACCCAGGAAGGGAACTGATCCATGAACAAGCTGAATATCATCCTGATCGCCGCGGTGGTCGTCCTCATCGGGATCTGGTCCTCGGTCTTTGTGGTGGACGAACGGGAAAAGGCGCTGGTGCTGCAATTCGGCCAGATCAAGGCCGTGAAGGAAGAGCCGGGGCTCGCCTTCAAGATCCCGTTCATCCAGGACGTCGTAAGATATGACGACCGCATCCTGTCGCTGGATACCGAGACCATCGAGGTCACGCCTTCGGATGACCGTCGTCTGGTTGTCGACGCCTTTGCCCGCTACCGCATCGCCGATGTGGTGCAGTTCCGGCAAGCCGTCGGCGTGGGTGGCATCCGCGCTGCCGAGGATCGCCTGTCCTCGGTCCTGAACGCGCAGATCCGCGAGGTTCTGGGTGCGGATCAGGTGACGTCCGACACCATCCTGTCCGAAGATCGCGGTGGACTGATGATACGGATTCGGGATCAGGCCCGAACGTCCGCGCAGGGACTTGGGCTGGACGTGGTCGATGTGCGGCTCAAGCAGACCAACCTCCCCGAGCAGAACCTCGAAGCGACCTTCGCGCGGATGCGGGCCGAGCGTGAACGCGAAGCGGCCGACGAGATCGCCCGTGGTAACGAGGCCGCGCAGCGTGTGCGCGCCCTGGCTGACCGGACCGTGACCGAAACCCTGTCAGAGGCGGACCGCGATGCCAACATCATCCGCGGTGAAGCCGATGCGCGGCGCAACCAGGTCTACGCCGAAGCCTATGGCGCCGATCAGGAATTCTTTGCCTTCTACCGGTCGCTTCAGGCCTATGAAACTGCATTGACCGGGGAAAACTCGCAGATGGTGATGACGCCGGATTCCGAGTTCTTCGACTACTTCAAATCCGAACGGCTTTCGCCGCAGTCCGAGGCCCGCAGCGCGGCGTCGGGGTCGGCCGCCGGGGCGGAGGTCGGACAAGCTTCGACCGAAGGTCCGGACGATGCGGCGCCGACCGACGATGCCGGTACATCCGGGACCGGTAACGTGGCTTCTGGCGGTGACAGCCCTGAAACGACGGTTGACAGCCCTGAAACCACGGATGACAGCCCTGAAACTGCGGCACCCGTGACGCAGTAATGGCAGACCTGCTGCTGGGAATCGGTCTGGTTCTCGTGATCGAGGGGCTGGTGTACGCACTGGCCCCTTCGCTTGTCGAACGCCTGCTTGAAGCGCTGCGTGCCATGCCAGTTGAAATGCGACGCTCGCTCGGGCTTGGCGCCATCGCATCCGGGCTGATCTTTGTCTGGGTAGCGCAAAATATCGGCTGAAGGCTGGCAACGACTGGACCTGCTGGGCAAGGGTGCAGGGCTGGTGCGCCGAACCGACCCTGCCGTTGTCTGTTGGTTCTGTCGGCAGCACCGCGCGGCACATGTCGCTTGCAACAGCGGCGCGGCCCTGTTTTTGCGCATCACCAACCCGGGCTTGGGCTTATTTTAAGGTTCTGTGCGCAAGAGTGCAGGGGCTTGCGGAGAAAGGCTGCGGCATGTCGCAGGCTCTCACGGCGCTGTCACTTCCGCTTGATCAGGCAAGTCAGTCTTTGAGTGTTGCCCGAACGCACTTATGTTCTTAACTATACAGAGGCATGAAGGCTG
The DNA here is from genome assembly GCA_024636635.1 of Puniceibacterium sp. Classification (GTDB taxonomy): domain Bacteria; phylum Pseudomonadota; class Alphaproteobacteria; order Rhodobacterales; family Rhodobacteraceae; genus Puniceibacterium. Next base: position 22,917 of record JAGXGV010000125.1, on the reverse strand, counting down.
CCGCGCGGCTGATCCTCATAGAGAAGGAGTTCAACTTGAAACCCCAAGCAATTGCCCGGACACGTGGAAATGCCACGCCGCTGCGCCTGTTCTGGCTGTCGACGCTGTCCATGATCCTGATCCTTTCGACCTCTCTCATGGCGGCCGCGCAGGGCGCACCCAACAGCTTTGCCGAGCTCGCCTCGCGGATCAGCCCGTCGGTGGTGAACATTACCACCTCGACAACGGTAGCCGGGCGCACGGGGCCGCAGGGAATCGTTCCCGAAGGCTCTCCGTTCGAGGATTTCTTTCGCGAGTTCCAGGATCGCAACGGTCCCGGCACCGGTCCGGGCGAGCGGCCGCGCCAGTCATCGGCACTGGGTTCGGGATTTGTCATATCGGAAGATGGCTATGTCGTGACGAACAACCACGTCATCGACGGTGCCGACGAGATTCAGGTCGAATTCTTTGAAGGCTTCGAATTGCCCGCGACGCTGGTGGGAACCGACCCGAACACCGACATCGCCCTGCTCAAGGTCGAGGCGGAAACACCGCTCAAGTTCGTGAACTTCGGTGACAGCGATGTCGCACAGGTCGGCGACTGGGTGATGGCGATGGGCAACCCGCTGGGACAGGGTTTTTCGGTCTCGGCCGGGATTGTATCGGCCCGCAACCGCGCACTTTCTGGCACATATGACGACTACATCCAGACCGACGCGGCGATCAACCGGGGCAACTCGGGTGGACCGTTGTTCAACATGGATGGTGCCGTGATCGGCGTGAACACCGCGATCCTGTCGCCCAACGGCGGCTCGATCGGCATCGGCTTTTCCATGGCGTCGAACGTGGTCCAGCGTGTGGTCACGCAGCTCAAGGAGTTTGGCGAAACGCGGCGGGGCTGGCTGGGTGTGCGCATTCAGGATGTGACCGACGACGTGGCCGAGGCGATGGGGCTCGACTCGACTGTCGGCGCTCTGGTGACGGATGTCCCCGAAGGTCCGGCGATGGAGGCAGGGATGAAGTCCGGTGATGTCATCGTGAGCTTTGACGGCAGGGACGTGGCAGACACGCGCGGTCTGGTCCGGCAGGTTGGCAATACCGAAGTCGGCAAAACCGTCCGCGTGGTCGTCAACCGCGAGGGCAGCACCGAAACGCTGCGCATCAAGCTCGGTCGCCGGGAAGAAGCCGAAAGCGCGATGCCCGCATCTCAGACGGACCCCGAGCAGGAGGAGGAACCCTCCGAGACCGATCTTCTGGGGCTCACGCTGGTCCCGCTGACCGCAGAAATGCGCGATGAACTGCAACTGGCCGAGTCGGTCAAGGGGCTGGCGGTCACCGAGGTGGACGAAGGGTCGGAAGCTTTTGAAAAAGGTCTGCGTGCCGGCGACGTGATCACCGAAGCGGGCCAGAGCGCCGTGCTCAGCGTGTCCGATCTTCAGGACCGGATCGACGAGGCGGAGGAAGCCGGGCGCAAGTCGCTTCTGCTGCTGGTGCGCCGCGGGGGTGATCCGCGTTTCGTAGCGCTCAGCCTGTCGTCCGAATAGCGCCATCCTGCCACGACAGGCAACAAAGCGTCCCGGCAGCGGGGCGCTTTTTCATTTTGCGCAAAGGAACAGCCCGGTCTCGGGCTTCTGTTTGCGGTTCATTTACCTCTTACCCGCCATCTTCTCTCCATGCACATTGTCGTGGTTGGGAGAGGGGGGAAGGATGTAAGGACGCGGCTTCAGGTGGCTGACCGTCGCCATGTATGCCGAAAGGAATTGCCGGGCACGGATGTCCTGTCACTGACCCGCAGGGCTGCGGCAGGCGTTGCGTATGATGCCTGCGGTTGGTGGCGCGGATCAGCTGACAGTTTGCTCGACGGCGACGATTCCAAGTTCGCGCGCCGTTTCAATCGACAGGTGACCGCTGTCCATCCCGTTGTCGGACTGGTAGCGCCGGACAGAGGCCACCGTGGCCTGATCGAGGCGTCCGGTGATCGCAGCGGTGTAGTATCCGCGGGCCAGCAGCGCACGTTGCAGGGTCGCGATGAACTCGGGCTTCATGGTTTCCGGACAGGGCGTTTCAAAGCGCAACTCGCCACGCGGGCGAACGACCTGGGGCACGGTGGCATTGCGGTAGATCGGCGGGCGGATCACGGTGCCGTCGGCGGCGCGTTCGGCCTGTACCACCTGGACCTGTCCAGGCACCTGTTCGTAGATTGCGGGAACCACTTCGCGTGCCTGGCAGGTGCCATCGGCCTGGCGTTCGGCGGCCATGGGCTGCTGTTCGGGACCGGGCATGCCGGGGCCGGTCCGGGGTGTGCAGGCCGCAACCAGACAAAGGGCGGCGGCTGTAGCCAGCTTGAATGTCATGGGGCTGCTCGGGCCTTTGGTCGTTGACGTCTTTGCGGCCCAGTCTAGCGGCTTTGCGGGGCCGGGGAAAGCGCCTCTGCCGGATCAAGCAGACGGTCGAGCAGGGGCGAGATGTCCTCGATCCGCTCGGCCAGAACATGGGTCACGCCGCCATCGCGCTGAAGCCGCCCGGTGACCCGCAAAAGCCGCCCCGAGATGACGGCGCGGCGGAACTGTTCATAGAGGGCGCGCCAGACGATGATGTTGATGACACCGGTCTCGTCCTCGAGCGTCATGAAGATCACGCCCTTGGCGGTGCCTGGGCGCTGGCGCAGGATGACAAGCCCCGCCACGGTGACGCGCGCCCCGCCCGGCGGACGCTCCAGTTCCGACGCCCGAAGGCTGGAGGGAGGGCGAGGCCAGGGCGCAGTGCGCACGGCAGGGAACGGCGGGCAAAGGGAATCTGCAATCTGCATGGGAACATTTATAGAACATTCGCCGGGTGTGACAAGTGTACGCCGGGCGGGGCTGCAAAAGGGGCTGGCAGGTTCGCCCGCGCTTCACTAGGTAAGTCGGCAAGCAAAGCTGAGGAGACGGAACCACATGGCAAAGATCACCTATATCGAACACAACGGCAGGGAACATGTGGTCGAGGTGGCCAACGGGCTGACCGTGATGGAAGGCGCGCGGGACAACAATATTCCCGGAATAGAAGCGGATTGCGGCGGCGCCTGCGCCTGTTCCACCTGTCATGTCTATGTGGACCCCGCCTGGGTTGGCAAGCTGCCCCCCAAGGAGGACATGGAAGAGGACATGCTGGACTTTGCCTACGAGCCGAACCCCGAGCGTTCGCGCCTGACCTGCCAGCTGAAGGTCTCGGACGCGCTGGACGGACTGGTGGTTCAGATGCCGGAAAAGCAAATCTGATCCCAAGGGGATCAGATCCGGCGCGGGCGGGGATATTTGGAACCCGAAGAAGCGGCCTTATGTATCAACGCACCAACACTCCAGCTGACATCCCGACCCGTGTTATTAACCCTTGGACCATGCAGGACAGAATCATGGACAACGCGATTCTGTCGCACCGAAAACAAATCGTGACGGCTTGGATCGAGGCGTCGCTGGATTTCCGCGATGCCGCGCGTGCTGCCATCCAGTCGGCCAGACGCGGCAAGGCGCCCGCACATGCGTATACTAATCCCTGGGTCACTCAGGGATGGTCCTGAGCCGCTGGTGGAGAGTGTGCTGCTTATTTGGGACGTCAGGCGGCCAGATCGTGCAGCCCATCGGGATGGGCATCCGCACCGCTTCGGAAAGTCGTTCGACCAGCCGAAACGGCTCAGAAATGTCGCGGTTCGGCCCAAGGGCTGCCGGAATTCCAGGATAGTTGCATCCTGTCGTCCAGACGGACCTGCGGCAGCGAAAGGAGCGGGCATGGCACGCTTTGCGATCATCACGCTGGGCATGGCGGCACTTCTGGCGTTGGGATTGCGGTTTGGCGGGATCTGGTCCGGCGCAGCACTTGCCTACATCACGGCCTTTACGGCCTTCATGGACCGCATCGGGGGCGTATCTGCCGCCGATGCGCCGACAGGACAGGAATTTCCCGCAGGCCATGGCCTGTCGCTGCTGCTGGGCATCCTGCACTTTCCGCTACTCTTCGGGGGCATTGCGGCATTGACCGGTCCCGCCCTCGCGCCTCTCGAAAAGGGGCTCTGCTTCTTCGCGCTTGCGCTGTTCCTCGGGCAGATCAGCAATTCGAACGCACACGAACTGATCCACCGCAGCGCCCGTGGGCCGCGCCGCCTTGGCATTGCGGTCTACTGCTCGCTGCTTTTTGGCCATCATGTCTCGGCGCACCGCCACGTGCACCATGTCCATGCGGCCACCGATCTTGACCCGAACAGTGCGCGGCTCGGCGAAGGTTTCTACGCTTTCGCCCTGCATGCCTGGGCGGGCTCTTTCCGTCAGGGGCTGGCCGCAGAACGCGCCCGGAGCATACGCAACACCGGACCATGCCGCCTCCCGCCCTACGCCGTCTACGCCGTTGGCGCCCTCGCATCCTGCGCGCTGGCGGCGCTGCTTGGCGGGATCGCGGGCCTGCTCTGGCTGATCGCGCTTGCGGGTTATGCGCAGATGCAGCTTCTGTTGTCGGACTATGTCCAGCACTACGGCCTGCGCCGCCGAAAGACGCCCTACGGATGGGAACCGGTCGGCCCTGCGCACAGCTGGAACGCCCCGCATGGCTTTTCCTCGGCGCTGATGCTGAACGCCCCGCGCCATTCCGACCATCACGCGCGCCCCGCACGCGCCTATCCCGGGCTCACGCTGGATCGCAGGTCCATGCCGATGTTGCCGCAATCGCTGCCCGTCATGGCTGTGATCGCGCTGGTCCCGCCGCTCTGGCGGCGCGTCATGGACCGGCGCGTGCGGGCCTGGAGTCCGTCTTCCTGACGAATTCGTTAACCTGCGCGACGTTTCGTCCATTCCAAGCGTGCCCGCTCTCTGGCACTCTGATTGAATGAGACATATTCGCAGCCTCCTTACCGCTCTCGCCCTGTCGCTTGCCCTGCCTGCAGCGGCGCAGCAGCCGATGACCGGCGCAGAGTTCGACCGGTATGCCACCGGCAAGACGCTTTATTTCGGCCAGGCCGGACAGTCCTACGGGGTCGAGGAGTATCTGCCCGACCGCCGTGTGCGCTGGTCCTTTCTGGACGGACAGTGCAAGGATGGATTCTGGTACGAAGAGGCAGGGCAGATCTGCTTTGTCTACGAGGACAAGCCTGACCCGCAGTGCTGGAGCTTCTACCGCGAAGGATCTGGCCTGCGCGCCGTTTTCGAGAACAATTCAGAAGCAACGACCCTCTACGAGGCCAGGCAGGACGACGAACCGATGCTGTGCTACGGCCCGGATGTGGGGGTCTGAGCAGGCAACCGGCGCAAGCGCGAGTTGCAGGAGCGTCACGGCGCAGCCCGCGGACTGAGGCGCCGGCCGCAGGCCGGTAACGAGGCCAACCGGTGCGCGCGTCAGCGCGCTCCGCGGGATCAAACCGGGCCGCCCCAAACGACATGACCGATCAGACGCAGCCAGAAACCGGTCAGAACAGCGATCCCTGCTCCGGCGTGGGTTTTGCGGATTTCTTCGGTGCCGTTCCACCGATGCGGAACCGGCCGTCGGCGAACTCGATCTCCAGCCCCGAAGCGGCAGCGGCGGCGGTCTTGTCCGTCACAACCTGCCCGTCCCCGCGCACCACCGCATAGCCGCGCGCAAGCGTCGCCTTGTAGCTCAGCGTCTCGCGCAGCCGGTCCAGCGCCTCAAGCCGTTGACGCAGATCCGCAAGCTGCGCCAGGGCCGCGTCGTCGAAACGGCGCGAAACTTCGGCCAGCCGGTCCTGCTTGGCGCTCAGATCCCGCCGGATCGGTCGCGCGGACAACCGGTCCGCACGACGCCCCAGCGCCTCGCGCCGGGCCGCGATCAGGCGGATCAACCCGGGGGCCAACCGCTCTGCGCGGTCATCAAGCCGCCCGCGCCCCTGACCGATCCGCATCGCCAGCGTGGACGGTCGCAGCGACCCCGAGCTTTCCGACAGCCGCACGCGCCGGATCTGCACGGAACGGATCAGCGCCTGTCCCAGCCTTTCGCCGGACAGATCGAGCCTTTGTCGCGGCTGATCCAGCAAGGTCTCGACGCGCGGTATCGCCCGCGCCAGATCCCGCAGCCGCTGGCCGCGCACCTCCAGCCGCTGGCCCAGCGCACGACCCAGCCGCGCCTGCATGTCCCCGACCCAGGCCAGCAGATCCAGTCGCACGGGCACGGCAAGCTCTGCCGCCGCTGTCGGGGTCGGGGCGCGCCGGTCCGACACAAAATCGATCAGCGTCGTGTCCGTCTCGTGTCCCACAGCCGAAATCAGCGGGATGTCCGAATCGGCTGCGGCGCGCACCACAATCTCTTCGTTGAAGCCCCAGAGATCCTCGATCGACCCGCCGCCCCGCGCCACGATCAGCAGATCGGGCCGCGGGATCGGCCCGCCCGGCACCAGCGCATTGAACCCGGCAATGGCGCGCGCCACTTCGGGCGCGCATTTCGCCCCCTGCACCGCCACCGGCCAGATCAGCACCTTGCGCGGGAACCTTTCGCGCAGACGATGCAGAATATCGCGAATCACGGCGCCCGAAGGCGATGTCACGACCCCGATCACTTCGGGCAGGTAGGGCAGCGGGCGCTTGCGCTCGGGCGCGAACAGCCCTTCGGCCTGAAGCGCCGCCTTGCGTTTCTCGAGCATAGCCATCAGCGCGCCCATGCCTGCGGGGCGGATATCCTCGATCACGATCTGGTACTTCGACTGGCCCGGAAAGGTTGTGATCCGCCCCGTGGCGACCACCTCCATGCCCTCTTCGGGCTGGGTCTGAAGCCTGGGTACCGTGCCCTTCCACAGGACCCCGGAAATCACCGACCGGTCATCCTTGAGATCAAGGTACACATGCCCCGAACGTGGCCGCGACACGCGCCCCACCTCGCCCCTGACGCGGACAAAGCCGAATTCTCCCTCGATCACGCGCTTCACCGCCCCCGACAGTTCGGACACGGTGAACTCGGGGGCGTTGGCGCCCTCGGGGGAATCGTCGATCAGATCGGACATGCGGCCTCGCTTGCTCTTGCCTTGCCGCAACCTTAGAACGCGGGACGACGAAGGCCAAGCAGGAGAGCGCTGCCCATGAACATCCTTATCCTCGGCAGCGGCGGGCGCGAACATGCGCTGGCCTGGGCCGCACTGCAGAACCCGAAATGCGACAAGCTGTTTGTCGCACCCGGCAACGCGGGCATCGCGATGATCGCCGAATGTGCGCGGCTCGATATAAACGATGGTGGTGCCGTGGCCGAATTTGCCGGGGAAAACGCCATCGACCTTGTGATCATCGGTCCCGAAGCGCCGCTTGCCGCAGGTATCGCCGACCGCCTGCGTGACGCGGGCCTTCTGGTCTTTGGTCCTTCGGCGGCGGCCGCCCGGCTCGAGGCGTCCAAAAGCTTTACCAAGGAAATCTGTGCCGCCTGCCATGCGCCTACCGCAGCCTGGGGTCATTTCACCGACGCTGCCGCCGCCAAGGCGCATGTTCAGGCACAGGGTGCGCCCATCGTGATCAAGGCGGACGGACTGGCGGCCGGCAAGGGCGTGATTATCGCCGAAACCCTGGCCGAGGCCGAGTCCGCCATCGACGACATGTTTGGCGGCGCCTTTGGCGGCGCCGGCGCCGAAGTGGTGATCGAAGAGTTCATGACCGGCGAAGAGGCATCCTTCTTCGTGCTTTGCGATGGCACCCATGCGCTTGCGATGGGCACGGCGCAGGATCACAAGCGGGTCGGCGCGGGCGACACCGGCCCCAACACCGGCGGCATGGGCGCCTATTCCCCGGCGCCAGTGCTGACAGAGGCGCTCGCCGAGCAGGCGATGGCCGAGATTGTCAGACCGACGATTGCCGAAATGGCCCGCCGCGGCACCCCATACCAGGGCGTGCTCTACGTCGGTCTGATGATTTCGGACCAGGGGCCGCGATTGGTGGAATACAATGTCCGTTTCGGCGATCCGGAATGTCAGGTGCTGATGATGCGCCTTGGCGCGCAGGCGCTGGACCTGATCCATGCCTGCGCCGAGGAACGGCTTGGCGAAATGCAGGTGAACTGGGCGGATGACCACGCCATGACCGTGGTCATGGCCGCGAACGGCTATCCCGGTGACTATGTCAGGGGCGACGTGATCGACGGGCTGGCGACCCTGCCCGAAAACAGCTTTACCATGATGTTCCACGCCGGTACGGTCGAAACCCGGGGCGGGATCGCAGCCTCGGGTGGACGGGTCCTGAATGCCACCGCCCGCGGAGCGACCCTGAGAGAGGCGCGGGACCGGGCCTACGCACTTCTGGATCAGGTCAACTGGCCCGGCGGCTTTTGTCGCGACGACATCGGGTGGCGCTCTCTCTGACAGGTGGGTGCGGGCCCGTCCGGGGAAGGAAGCATAAACATAACGTTCTGCGCAAATCCCGCTAGCCGTTGCGATAGACCGCGCAGATGCATCCCCTGGCTTTCAGGCTGCTGCAATACTGCCAGGCGGCCTTTTGTGCGTCGCGGCCGATGCGCGCCATGTAATAGCCGCCTTTCGGGCTGGCCCGGCTTTTTTCGTAGACATAGTCCACTGTCTCATCCTTGATCGCGATCTGACAGCTGGGCCCAAGCGCCGATATCTTGTTGCGTGCCGCGGTCTGGCTGATGCCGAATGCGATCTGCACGCCCCAGGGTTTCAGCACCGGTTCCGGCTGCGGAAAGTCGGTAAGACGGCGGTTGCGTGCCAGATCATGGCAGGCCTGGCGGAATGGCAGTTCCTTTTGCAGGCGGAAATCATGTGCCCGGGGTGGCGCGTCGCGCCAGGTTTCCGCCGTCAGGCCGGTGATGATGCGGACATAGTCGATCGTCTCGCGCGCAAGACCGCCGGTGCCCGCGATCAGCCCCTCTGCCCGGCGTTCGCCGCCGTTGTAGCCCACTGCTGCCAGACCCTGGTTGCCGTAGCGGCGGGTCATCTCGCCCAGGTAATGCGCTGAATGCTCCAGCGCCAGCGCCGGATTATAGCTGTCCGACAGGCCGCGCAGCGCTGCGGTGGAATCGATGAACTGGGCGATGCCACGGGCCCGGGCAGGGCTGAGCGCATGCGGATCGAACCGGCTTTCCTGCCAGATCAGCCGCGCAAAGAATCCGGGATCAAGGCTGTTGTCTGTCGCGAAGATCTCGAGCGCCTGACAGGTGTCGAACACAAAATGCGCGGGCCTTATGCATTGCACATGCCCCCACTTGCCGCTGCTGCACAGGGTGCCCGGATCGGCCCGCGCCGTCAGAGGCACAAGAAGCGCCACCAGAAAAATCGCCAACCGCCACATGCCCGCCACTAGGCCAGCGCCGACGATCTGCGTCAACAGACTTTCATCTGGCGCCAAGGCGTATTAGGTCAAAGGATAGTGAACGGGAGCGGTTGAGATGTCCTTTTTCGGCAAGCTGAAGAGCAAGTTGTTCAAATCCTCATCGCGGCTGGAAGAGGGGCTGGATTCCATCGTGCAGGATGGCGGCAGCGCGGAACCGGACCGGTCCCCTCCGGTCGGACCGGATGTCACGCCGCCGGTCAATCCGGTTCCCGTACCCCCGCAAGAGCAGCCGACACCGCGCCCGCCCGAAGTGCCGCAGCGCGATGACCCCGCCCCGGACATCCGCCCGTCACCCGCTCCCGACCCCGGACCGCGTGTGCCGCCGCCGCAGGAACCGGCGCCGCAGCCGGTTTCGCGCCCGACACGCGCCCCGGCCGAAGTGTCCCGCCCCGATCCGCAGAGGCCGAAAACCCCGCCGCAGGAAACCCCGCCGCAGGAAATCCCGGACAAGTCCGGCAGCACAGGGGGTGTTCTGGGCCGCCTGTTCCGGCGCGGCGACGGCGCGCCGGTCATGCGGCGCACGCTGGACGACGATATGCTCGAACAGATCGAGGAACTGCTGATCTCTGCCGACATGGGTGTCGAAACGGCCCTGCGGGTCACCGCAAACATGGCCGAGGGGCGCATGGGCCGCAAGGTGTCGACCCGCGAGATCAAGGAGATCCTCGCCGCCGAAGTGGCCCGGATCATGGAGTCTGTCGCGCGCCCGATGCCGCTTTATCCGACCCGGCCGCAGGTGGTTCTGGTGGTGGGCGTCAATGGATCGGGCAAGACCACGACCATCGGCAAGCTTGCCAGCCAGTTTCGCGCCGCGGGCAAGTCGGTGGTCATCGCGGCCGGCGACACCTTTCGCGCCGCTGCCGTGGAACAGTTGCAGGTCTGGGGCGACCGGGCCGGCGTTCCGGTGCTGACCGCGCCCGAAGGGTCGGACCCGGCCAGCCTTGCCTTTGATGCGATGACAAAGGCGCAGGCCGATGGTGCGGACCTGCTGCTGATCGATACGGCAGGGCGGCTTCAGAACCGTGCCGATCTGATGGAGGAGTTGTCCAAGATCGTGCGCGTCATCCGCAAGAAGGACCCCGATGCGCCGCACAACACCCTGCTTGTGCTGGATGCCACCACCGGCCAGAACGCCCTGCGTCAGGTCGAGACCTTCCAGAAGCTTGCCGATGTGACCGGCCTTGTGATGACCAAACTTGACGGCACGGCCAAGGGTGGCGTTCTGGTGGCGCTGGCCGACAGGTTCGGCCTGCCGATCCACGCCATCGGCGTCGGCGAACAGATCGACGATCTGCAAGCTTTCGACCCCGAGGAATTTGCCGCGGCCCTGACCGGGCTTGACGCCTGATCCGTTCCGGCATCGCAAGTCGCGGATTGCCGAATCCTCGGGCCGCTTGCGCGATACGGCGGGCGCGGCGATCGCCTTGGGCAGCTTCGAGTCGGTCACGCGCGCCATGGTCCTGTAACGACATCTGCCGACAGCGCAGCCCCAGCGGGCCGCCGAGCAACGCCGTCTAGTCGGGGATGCCGCATTGCCCTGATCGCGCCGTGCGCGGCGATAGTTGAGTTCCCGGGCCGGGCAGCCCATATAGGCAACGAAACCGGAGGGCTCATGACAGAACGCAAAATCAACCCGATGCTGAAGACCGCGCTGGAACTGGGCCCTGTGCTGCTGTTCTTTGTGGCCTATCTCTGGCTCAAGGACGAAACCTTTTCGATCGGTGGCACCGACTACAAGGGCTTCATCGTCGTAACAGCGGGATTCGTGCCGCTGATGATTGCCTGCACCGCCACGCTTTGGGCGCTGACGGGCAAGCTGGCCAGAATGCAGATCGTCACGGTCGTGCTGGTCACGGTCTTTGGCGGGCTGTCCGTCTGGCTGAACGACGACCGCTTCTTCAAGATGAAACCGACGCTGATCTACCTGCTGTTCGGCGCCGTGCTTGGCTTTGGCCTGTTGCGCGGCCAGAGCTATCTCAAATTCGCGATGGACGGTCTTATGCCGCTCGAGCATGAGGGCTGGATGTTGCTGACAAAACGGGTCTGCGCGCTGTTCCTTGGCCTTGCTCTTGCCAACGAGGTGATCTGGCGCACGATGAGCACGGAAACCTGGGTCTATTTCAAGACCTTCGGGCTGAGCGCGGCGATCTTTGTCTTTTTCTTCACCCAAGGCGGGCTGTTCAAACGCTACGGTATCGAAACGCCCGACGAAAGCTGAGGGCCGCAGTGCGCCCCGCAGGCGCGGCGCGCTTTTGCCCGTATGCCCGCGCACTACGCGCCGCATGTAAATTACCGGTTATCCCGTGCCATGGCGTCCCGCTGCTCTGGACACCCTGACCCTGAAGGCTAAGGTCCGCCCCAAACTCGGGACGTTCAAAAGGGGTCAGCACATGGACAAGTTCGGCAAGAGCCAATCGGTGAAACGCGTCGAGGATACCCGGTTCCTCACCGGCCATGGGCACTATGTGGACGACATCGCCCCAGAGGGCGCACTGCATGGCTATGTGCTGCGCTCGCCGGTGGCCCATGCGGCGATAACCTCTCTTGATGTCTCCGAAGCCGCTGGCGCCAGTGGGGTGCATCTCGTGCTCACCGCGCAGGATCTGCTCGACGCCGGGGTTCGGCTGGGCATGGGGGCCACGCTGACCAAAAATCAGGACGGCAGCATGGGCGCCGGACCGGAACGCCCCGTGCTGGCGCGCGACCGCGTTCGCTTTGTCGGCGAACCGGTGGCGATGGTCTTTGCCGAAACGCTCCAGCAGGCGCGCGATGCGGCGGAACTGATCGTTCTGGACTACGACGACCTGCCGGTGCATGTGGCGCTCAAGGTCGGCGGCGACGCGATCCACCCCGAGGCGCCGGACAACCGCGCCTTTGACTGGGCGATGGGGGACAAGGCCGCAACCGACGCGGCGTTCGAAATCGCGGCGCGCACCGTTCGCCTGGACGTTGCCGACAACCGCATCATCGTCAACTCGATGGAGCCGCGCGGCTGTTACGCGGAATGGGACGGCACCCGGCTGCACCTGTCGTTCAACGGGCAGGGGGTCTGGGGGCTCAAGCAGAACCTGATCGACATGCTGGGGCTGGCGGCGGAAAACGTGCGCGTGACCAATCCCGACGTCGGCGGCGGTTTTGGCATGAAGGGCATGCCCTACCCGGAATATTTTGTCTGTGCCCAGGCGGCGCGGGCGCTGGGACGTCCGGTGCGCTGGATGTCCGACCGGGGCGAAGCGATGCTGAGCGACAATGCCGGGCGCGATCTGGTCACGCTGGCCGAACTGGCCTTCGACGCGGACAACCGCATCACCGGCTACCGGTTGCAGACCGTCTGCAATCTGGGTGCGTACAACTCCAACTTTGCCCAGTTGATCCAGACGCAGCTGTTTTCGCGCGTGTTGCCGGGTGTGTATGATATCCCGGTGATGTGGATCCAGGTCGATGGCATATTCACCAACACCACCCAGGTCGATGCCTATCGCGGCGCCGGCCGACCCGAGGCGATCTATGTGCTTGAACGCATCATGGACCGTGCCGCGCGCGAACTGGAGGTGGATCCGTGGGATCTGCGCCGCACCAACTTCATCCGGCCCGACCAGTTCCCTTTCACCACCATCGTGGGCGAAACCTACGATGTCGGCGAATTCGCCCGGGTGCTGGACCATGCGGCGCAAAGCGCGGATCGGGCCGGATATGCGGCGCGCAAGGCGGCGTCGGAAAAGGCGGGAAAACTGCGCGGGCAGGGGCTTTGTTACTATATCGAAAGTATTCTGGGGTCTCCTAGTGAAAACGTGCAGGTCACGTTCGAAAAGGATGGAAGCGCCGTGATCTATGTGGGCACGCAATCCAACGGGCAGGGGCACGAAACCGTGTTCGCGCAGTTCCTGTCGGATCAGACCGGCATCCCGGCGGAGCGCATCCGCGTGGTGCAGGGGGATTCCGATCTGATCGCGCAGGGTGGCGGGACGGGTGGATCACGTTCCGTCACGGTGCAGACCAACGTGACCCTGACCGCGGTCACGAACATCGTCGCGGCCTTCTCTGACTTCCTTGCGGATGAAATGGGTGTTCCGGCATCGGAAATCCGCTTTGACGACGAACGCTTTCGCGCCGAAGGGTCAAACCTGACCCCGACCATGCTGGACGTTGCCGAAATGGCCCGCGTCGCGGGGCGCGACGACCTGCTGGACCACCGCGCGACGGCGCAGCTTCCGGCGCGGTCCTACCCCAACGGCGCACATGTGGCCGAGGTCGAGATTGATCCCGAGACAGGCAGCGTCATGGTGGACCGTTACACGGTCGTCGATGATTTCGGCAATCTCATCAACCCGATGCTGGCCGAAGGTCAGGTACATGGCGGCGTGGTTCAGGGGATCGGTCAGGCATTGCAGGAACGGGTGGTCTATGACGAGACGGGACAATTGTTGTCGGCGACCTTCATGGATTATGCCATGCCGCGGGCGGACACCGTGCCGATGATCGGCTTTTCCACCGAACCGGTGCCGTCGACGGCCAACGCCATGGGCATGAAAGGCTGTGGCGAGGCGGGTACCGTCGGCGCGCTCGCCGCGGTGGCGAATGCGGTGCAGGATGCGCTTTGGGATCGTGGTGTGCGGCAGGCCGACATGCCGTTCACGCCGCAGCGGGTATGGGACTTGATGCAGGATGACCGGATCGCGGCTGAGTGACAGGGTTCCGGGATGGTTCGCGCGGCCTGTTGCGCGAACAGGGCGGCAAAGTTTCGGGCCATTAAGAGGCGGGCCTGCAATGGGAGGACTCGGTGTCTGGGACACGGTCAAGGCGCTGGCCTCGTCTGCCCCTACTGTGGCTTGCGGGACCGCTTCCCCTGTGACGCGTACGCGCCGTTGATCGGCGTGGTCGAGAATGGGCAAGCTTTTCCTGTTGCGGGCGGCGCGCGAAATTGGGTTGGACAGGTCGGAAGCGGGTTACACGAGTCGGTCCGGCCGGACCGCCGCCGGGCAAGGCATAGCTCCGCTTCTTTGAAGAAAAGCAAGCATTTTGTTCACAGTTTCTTTACAGGGCTTTAAATCGTGACATCCATGCCCATTTCTTTGTCAGGATCGCGAAACTGGAACCTTCGCGACACCTTCACTGTCCCTCGTTCCGCACTGGCGCCCAAGGTTTTCCTTGGGCGCTTTTTTCTTTTGATCCTGCCGCGTATGGTGCAGCCCATGAAACAGTCCGACAGCTTTCTCAGGGATATCCTGACGCGCACCAAGGTGATCGCTGTTGTGGGGGTGTCGATGAACCCCGTGCGACCCTCTTATTATGTCGCCCGGTACCTGGGGCTGAAGGGATATACCGTGATCCCCGTCAATCCCGGTCATGCCGGGCAACGGCTGTTCGGTCAGGAGGTGCGCGCGTCCTTGCAAGACATTTCCGAACCCGTGGACATGGTGGACATCTTCCGCCGGTCCGAAGCAGTTCCCGCAGTCGTGGACGAGGCGCTGGAGATTTTGCCCGCGCTGCGCACGATCTGGATGCAGATCGGGGTGGAACATGCCGGGGCCGCGGCGCTGGCCGGGGCACGTGGCATCGACGTGATCCAGAACCGTTGTCCCAAGATCGAATATCAGCGTCTTTTCGGCGAGTTGAGGATGGGCGGTTTCGCCACAGGGGTGATCTCGTCCCGGCTTTGACGGCAGGTGGCGCTGTTTCGGCAAGCCGAAAGGCGCCCCACCCGCCGTCCCATCGCGGCATCGCCAACTGACCGGTGTGGCGGGGCGCAGGGCAATCAGGGCCCGGGGCGGTTCGCCTTTTCGCGGAGCCCGGAGGTGCCCTGCCGCCGGGTCAGTTCGGCCATCACGTCCCCGAGCGGCACGTCGCGGGCGTGCAGCATCACCAGAAGATGGAACAGCACATCCGCCGCTTCTGCGGTGAGGCGGTCGCGGTCACCCTTCACCGCCTCGATGATCGCCTCTATCGCCTCTTCACCGAACTTTTCGGCACATTTTTCCGGTCCACTCGCCAGCAATCTGGCGGTCCAACTGGAGTCAGGGTCCGCTTTGGCGCGCTCGGCAATGGTGGCGGCAAGATCGTCGAGTGTCACGACAGTCGCATCGGCACGCCGGCCGCCTGCATGTGGGCCTTGGCCTGACCGATGGTGAAGTCCCCGAAATGGAAGATCGAGGCGGCCAGCACGGCGCTTGCGCCGCCTTCGGTCACGCCCTCGACCAGATGGTCGAGCGTGCCGACACCACCCGAGGCAATGACCGGCACGCTGACCGCGTCGCTGATCGCGCGCGTCAGGGGAAGGTTGAAGCCAGAGCGTGTGCCATCGCGATCCATCGAGGTCAGCAGGATTTCCCCGGCGCCCTTGGCGGTCATGGTCATCGCAAAATCCAACGCGTCGATGCCGGTGGCGCGCCGTCCGCCATGGGTAAAAATCTCCCATTTGCCGGGCGCCACGGTCTTGGCGTCGATGGCAACGACGATGCACTGGCTGCCGAACTGGTCGGCTGCCCGCGTGACTACGTCGGGATCGGCCACCGCTGCCGAATTGAAGCTGACCTTGTCCGCGCCCGCGAGCAGCAAGGCGCGGACATCAGCCACCGTCCGCACACCGCCACCGACGGTGAGGGGGATGAAACACTGTTCGGCGGTCCGGGTGACCACATCGAACATCGTTGCGCGATTTTCGTGGGTGGCGTGGATGTCGAGAAAGCAGATCTCGTCTGCGCCCGCTGCGTCATAGGCCCGCGCCGCATCGACGGGATCACCCGCGTCGCGCAGGTCGACAAAATTCACGCCCTTGACCACTCGGCCATCGGCCACGTCGAGGCAGGGGATGATGCGGGTCTTGAGCATGGTGTCGCCGATGTGTTTTGAAACTGGGGGTCTTTTAGGCTGGAATGGCTGGCAATGCCATAGGCGCCCGCGCTTTGTGACGACCTGGTGCCGATAAAAAGGGAGAACTGGAATGAAATATCTTGCGATGGCCGCCCTGTTGCTGACCCAAACGGCCACCCTGGCCGACGCGACCGATGTTGTCAGCCATGCCGCGGCGGGATCGGTAGAGCAGACGGTAGAACGGCTTGCTTCTTCGGTCGAAGAGGCCGGAGCAACGGTTTTTGCCGTTGTGGATCATGGCGGTGGAGCGATGTCGGTCGGTGCGGACGTGGGCGAATCACAGCTGGTGATTTTCGGCAACCCGGCGCTTGGCACGCCCGCCATTGCCGACAACCGGCTGGCGGCGCTGTATCTGCCGCTGAAGATGCTGGTGTTCGAGGATGCGCAGGGCCAGGTGCAGGTCGCATACGAATCCCCCGAACACAGCCTTGGGGATCTGGACGGGATCGGCGAAGATGCCGCCTACCTGACCAAGATGCAGACCGCGCTGGATGGGTTCGCGCGCACCGCCGCATCGCAATAGCGGGTCAGGGCGCCGCCAGCGCCGCCAGCGCGGCACGCAGATCCAGAGCGCCGTCATACAGCGCGCGGCCCGAAATCGCGCCCGAGATGACACCGGTGTCGCGCAGGGCGATCAGGTCCGACAGCGCGCTGACCCCGCCCGAGGCGATGACCGGAATGGACACCGCACGCGCAAGCGCCTCGGTTGCCGGGATGTTGGGGCCCTGCATGGCGCCGTCGCGGTTGATGTCGGTATAAATGATGGCGGCGACGCCCGCATCCTCAAAGGATCGGGCAAGGTCGGTGACCATGACATCGGTCTCTGTCGCCCAGCCCTTGGTGGCGACGCGCCCGTCGCGGGCGTCGATGCCAACGGCCACATGACCGGGAAAGGCGCGGGCGGCGTCGCGCACCAGCGCGGGATTTTCGACCGCGACGGTGCCAAGGATTACGCGCGCCAGGCCGCGGTCCAGCCAGGATTCGATTGTCGCCATGTCGCGGATTCCACCGCCCAGCTGGGCGGGGATGCCGGGGCAGGCGGCCAGGATCGATTCGACTGCGGCGCCGTTGACCGGCGTGCCCGCGAAGGCGCCGTTGAGGTCGACCAGATGCAGCCATTCGCAGCCTGCGTCGGCAAAGGCACGGGCCTGAGCAGCGGGGTTGTCGTTGAAAACGGTAGATTTGTCCATGTCGCCGCGCAGAAGGCGGACGGCCTGACCATCCTTGAGGTCGATGGCGGGGTAGAGGATCATGCGCGGCTTTCCTGTCTGTGACGCAAGCGGAATGGCATGACGGAACGGCAGATGCAACGCGACCTCACGTCAGACTTGATCGCCAACGGGTGCCCCGGCACCGTCGCGCAGGTCGCTTAGGGAGGAGTTTTGACATGAAAAGACTGAGTATGGTTGTTCTGGGGCTGATGGTCCGTGCCGGTGCGGCGCTGGCCGATCCGGTAGAGGGCATCTGGAAGACCGAGCCGGACGATGGGTCCTATGCGCTGGTTTCGATGAAACCCTGCGGCCCCAACCTGTGCGGAACCATCGCCCGAACCTTCAACGAGACCGGCGAATACAAATCGCCGAACCTGGGCAAAACGCTGGTCATCGACATGGCGCCGCAGGGTGGCGGCGCGTATCAGGGCAAGGTGTGGCGACCGTCCAACAACAAGGTCTACATGGGCAAGATGCAGCAGAACGGCAATGCGCTGCAATTGTCGGGCTGTGTGGCCGGTGGGCTGCTGTGTTCCAAACAGACCTGGAACCGGGTGCAGTAATCGTCAGGCGAACACCCTGGAACGTTCCCAAAGAAGGTCGGCACGCGGTGCCGACCTTTTTTACGTTACAATCAGCCGGTCAGGGCGCCCAGGTCAGGAAGTTCGCGATCATCCGAAGCCCGTTTCCGGCCGATTTCTCGGGATGGAACTGGAGCCCCAGCATGTTGTCGCGTCCGACGATGGCGGTGATTTCCTCGGCATAGTCCACATGGGCGATGCGCTGGCTCATGTCGGCCATGCGGATCTGGTAGGAATGGACAAAATAGGCATGATCGCCGGTTTCGATGCCGACCAGCACAGGGTGAGGATTGTTCAGGACAAGATCGTTCCAGCCCATGTGCGGCACCTTGTAGGAACGTTCCTTGGGGGCGATGTGCATGACTTCGCCGTCGATCCAGCCCAGCCCGTCGGTTTCGGTATATTCATGCCCCTTGCGCGCCATCAACTGCATCCCGACGCAGATGCCAAGGAACGGGCGCGCCTTGACCTCGACCGCTTCGACCATCGCCTGATAAAGTCCGCTGTCGCCGCGCAGCGCCGTGGCGCAGGCCGGAAACGCGCCGTCGCCGGGCAGCACGATGCGGTCGGCCTTGGCCACCACCTCGGCGTCGGTGGTGACCGTGACGGTCCCGGCGCCGGTTTCGGCCGCCATGCGTTCAAACGCCTTCCGGCACGAGTGCAGGTTGCCGCTTTCGTAGTCGATGATCGCTGTGAGCATTGGGGCTCCGGTCAGGTTTGCGGGCGCGCGGTCACAGCGCACCTTTGGTCGAAGGGATGGCCTTTGCCGTGCGTGGGTCGGTTTCGACCGCCTCGCGCAGCGCGCGAGCCACGGATTTGAAGACCGCCTCGGCGATATGGTGGCTGTTGATGCCGTGCAGCAGGTCCACATGCAGGGTGACGCCGCCATGTGTGCTGAATGCCTGGAAAAATTCCCGCACCAGTTCGCAGTCGAAGGTGCCGATCTTTGCGGTCGGAAACGGAACGTTCCAGACAAGGAAAGGCCGCGCTGACAGGTCCAGCGCGCAGCGCAACTGCGCATCGTCCATCGGCAGAAGGCAAGCGCCGTAGCGGCGGATGCCGGTCTTGTCGCCAAGCGCCCGGCTGATCGCTTGTCCCAGCGCGATGCCGACATCCTCGACCGTGTGGTGGTCGTCGATGTGCAGATCGCCGGTGGCATGGATGGTCATGTCGATCAGGGAATGGCGCGCCAACTGGTCCAGCATGTGATCGAAGAACCCGATGCCGGTCCGGTTGTCGTATGAACCCGTGCCGTCAAGACGGATCTCGACCGAGATGTCGGTCTCGGCGGTTGCGCGGGTGACGGTGGCGCTGCGCATTGGGCTCTCCTGACAGGAACGTTCCGGGGGCTTATAGGCGGCGGCGCGTCCAGCGCCAAGGGGCAGGACGCGATTTGCGATTGTGCGGGCGGGGACCCTGTGACAGCGTTCGGTCAGAAAACTGGGAGCCGTCCATGACCACCTGTGTCTTTGTCCAGATCCGCTGCACGCCGGGAACGACCTATGCCGTGGCCGAAGAAATTGCGCTGCGCGAAGTGCATTCAGAACTTTATTCGACCAGCGGTGAATATGACCTGCTGGTCAAGCTTTACG
Organism: Puniceibacterium sp.; assembly: GCA_024636635.1. GTDB lineage: Bacteria > Pseudomonadota > Alphaproteobacteria > Rhodobacterales > Rhodobacteraceae > Puniceibacterium. The sequence continues at coordinate 3,385 of JAGXGV010000125.1, read as the reverse complement.
TGCCGGATGGCCAGGACGTGGGTCATTTCATCAATGAGAACATGACCGGAATCAAGGGACTGGAACGCACGCTGACGACCCTGACGTTCAAGGCGTTCTGAACGCGGCGCGTAACTGTTCGGGCTTTGACGCGCGCGCTCACAGATCCATCCGGGCCTGACGCGCCGGCCAGCAGAGCGGCGCGCCCATGCGAATGGCAAGATCCGCCTCGTCCTGTGTTGCGGGCGCGTACGAGATGAAGGCGCCGCCGGTGCAGGCGGGCAGCCCCAACGCCTCGATCAGTGGCGAATCGTATTGCCCCGACAGCAACAGAATACCTTCTTCGGCCAGGTGATCGCGGGTGCCACGGCCGTTGTCAGAGCGGATGCGCCGCATGAAATCCTGTTGCTGGGCGACAGCTTCGACAATGTCGCGCGTGATTGGCTGGCCCCGGATTTCGCGGAACAGGGTGGCCATGCGCAGGTTGCCGGTAGAGCCCGCAAAGATGCGTGTGACGACATCGGGCGGCACGCCGCGCCAGAAATTCGCCGGATAGGGGTGATCGCAGAGAAGCCAGAGGATATGCCCGAATCCCGCAGCCGACAGCGTTTTCTTTGCGTCCTTGTTCTGACCTGCCGTCAGGTATCGGGCGCGCGCGACGATCAGGCCCAGATAGCAGCGCGCCTGTGATTCGTCCGCGGCGACCAGCAGGCAGGGGTGGTCCACCGCCTCGGTCGGGATCATCCAGTTGCTGCCCATGGTGTTCTTGATGTCGACATCCTGGTCCAGAATGACCGTGTCAAGCCGCCCGCGCGACAGGCGCAGCAGCGCGCGAAGCTCGATTTCGACCCGTGTCCCGATATAGGTCTTTTCGGTTTTTTCCAGTTCCTCGTAGGACCTCCGACCGGTTTTTGCGGTCATGATCACATCGTCGATGCAGCGGCGCAGCATGTCGGGGAAGGTTTCCGCCAGCGCGACCGGGCCACCCGCCCGTTTGACGATCTCATCGGCCAGCGGGGCCAGCCGGGTGTGGTCCGGATGGCCCGGTTGCACAAGGCTGGGGGGCAGGGTCCGTTTCATGGTCCGACACGGGCAGAGGTCAGGCGCTGACCGCGTACAGCCGCCGTTTGCGCAGGGCGCGCGCGATCCGGGCGGACACGGCCTGCGCCACTGGGGGCGGAAAGGCGTTGCCGACCTGGCGATAGGCGTTGGTCTTGGCGCCGGTAAAGTGCCAGTCGTCCGGAAAGCCCTGGATGCGGGCGACCATGGGCACGGTCAGGCGCGGCATGCCATTGTGGAAGGGGTCCGGCGCCTCGGGGGCGATGGTGCGCCCCTCGACGCCCAGAGTGGCCCAGGCGGCGCGCGCGCGTGTGGGGCCAAGGTCGGGGCCCCCGTGTTTCTTGGATCCGCCGACGATGGTGGGGGCAATCTCGTCTGCTTTGGCGGCCCAGTCTTCGGCCCCGCGCCAGCCGCGCGCGGCCATGAGGTCGTGCAGGGTTGCACCCACGGTCGGCGGGTTGTGCGGGTTGGGTTCGGGCCACTGGAACAGGTCGGCGCGGGATTTCTGGATGGCGACGATCACGACGCGCGGGCGCAATTGCGGCACGCCGTAATCCGAGGCGTTGAGCAGCCGCCAGTCGGTGCGATATCCCAGCTTGTCAAGCTGGCCCTTCAGCCTTTCGCGATAATCGTGAAAGACGGCATCAAGAAAGCCGCGCACGTTCTCGATCATCACCGCGCGGGGGCGGCTGGCGTCGATGATATCGATGGCGTCGTTGAAAAGGTTGCGTTCGTCCCGTTCGCCAAGCTGTTTGCCTGCCACTGAAAAAGGCGGGCAGGGCAGCCCGCCGGCCAGCAGGTCGATGCCGCCATAGTCGGCCGCCTGGTCACGGAACAGGCGCATATCCTGTTCAAGAACGTTCCAGGCTGGTCGATTGTGGCGCAGCGTGTTGCAGCAATGGTGATCGATCTCGACCAGGGCGGTATGGTCGAAACCCGCCTGTTCCAGCCCGAGCGCCTGACCGCCTGCACCTGCGCAAAGCTCTATCGATGTCAGCATCTTGCCGGCCCTCTTTTCGCAGATACAAACCGTTGCAGGCGTCTTGCGCAACCACTGAATGGCAGGGCCGACCGCGTTCCGTATTCGTTCCTATCCGCAACTCGGGAACCGGGCAAGCCGCAAAGTTATGACCGCGGTCATAACCCGGGAAAGGCCGGGCATCCCGGGCCGCCTTCAAAAGCAAAAGCCGCCCCTGGGGGCGGCTTTGGTGCGTTTGTCCGACTGGAGCGGGCGAGGCGATTCGAACGCCCGACCCTAACCTTGGCAAGGTTATGCTCTACCCCTGAGCTACGCCCGCGCTTCAGTCGTGTCCGTCCCATTGGAGCGGGCGAGGCGATTCGAACGCCCGACCCTAACCTTGGCAAGGTTATGCTCTACCCCTGAGCTACGCCCGCTTACCGATGGGTTGCGATGCGGTCTATCCAGTACAGGGCGGGTTCGCAAGGGGAAAATCCGGGGTTTTCTTGTGAACCGGAATTTCTCGGCCACGCCGGAACGTCCTGCGCGGAACGGCACGGATCAGGGCGCTGGCACTGTTGTCACAAAACAAAAACCCCGGATCGAGATCCGGGGTTTCAAAGCACATTCGGTTCGATGAACTTTTGTTCAGACCTTGCGGCGCAGTGCACCCAGACCGACAAGTGCACCAAGAAGAAGCAATGCGCCTGCGGGCAGGGGCACCGGTGCGGTCAGGTCCACTGGTGGTGTCTGGATGTAAAACGAATATCCGACTCCGCTCACGTTCGTTCCGGCGAGCGAGAAACTGGCTACGCTGGACAGCAGACCCGACGCTCCGGAAACTGAAAGCAGGCCGGACAAGTTCCAGCCCGGAGCGGAACCGACGCCGTTCGTGTTGATTGCCGCGACAATTGTGTCCGACACAGTGAATGTGATCGTGTCCGCGCCGTTTTGTGCGGTCAGGATCTGACCATCGTTCGCGTCGCCTGTTTCCAGCTTCAGCGCGTCGAGGGAAGTCAAGGAATACCCAGCAAATTCGCCATCGGTAGCAAATGTCATCAAATTTGGCGAAAAACTGATCGTGGACCCAAGTGAGATTACGCCGTCCGAAACACGCGAACCCGAACCTTCGATGATACCGTCAACTGTCGCTGCATGTGCAGAGAACGCCGCCGATGAAAACGCGATAGCTGCCACTGCAGCGATTTTAAAAAACTTCATGTCCGCCCTCTTTTCTATAGGATTTTGTTAGGCAGCGGACTCATAAAACTCGATCCACAGCCGGACCGACGCCAGTTTGATCATAGACAAGAAGTTGCGTGACGTTTTCTCGTATCGGGTTGCGATGCGTCGGAAGGAGGCTTTGAGCCTGCCGAAGAACCGCTCGAT
>JAGXGV010000124.1 GCA_024636635.1 Puniceibacterium sp. | reverse complement strand
GATGTCGATCTGAAGCCAATCCCCCTGGCGGCGGCTGGGCAGGGTGCGACCGGTTTCCAGACAGGTCGCGATCCGGGCATCGGTGCGCACCGGGATCGTCATCCCCGCCAGCGCAGGGGGCTCGACCAGAGGGCGGCCCGCCGCGCTTGCCCGGTTCAGAAGGGTCAGCAGATGGCCATCGGGGTGGCGCCCCAGGATCGCCTCCATCGCCGGGCCCGCCGGGCAGTCGACCCGCGCATGGGCCCCCGCCCGGTCCAGTACCCCGGCCAGGATGGCCCGGTATTCCGGCATCGCGTAGCGGTGATAGAGCGCCCCGATCTGCCAGGGAAGCCAGACCGCCTGTCCGGCCCCGTGGGCGCGTCGGATCAATCCGGGCGCCTCACCGTGATCGGGAAGCACCGTGAATTCGGGGGCATTGTTGCTGAACGGTCCGATCAGGTGCAGATCATCCTCGGGCTGGCGGTCCTCGAAGGGGGTCCAGAACAACCCGGTCGCGGCAATGGTGCGGGTCCCCTGAAGGATACTTTCTGCCGGGCCGGTCGATCCGTCAGGGTCGGTGCGATGGAAATAGGCGCCATCAATCGCCCGCGCCGCCCCGGGAAGGGCCGGCAGAGAGGCGAATGCCGCAGCGCCACGTAGCATCCCGGTGGCATCGGCGCGGCCGGTATCGGAAGTGACAATCAACGTGCCGCCTGCGGCCACATAGCCGTCAAGCACCGCCGCATCCGCATCCGAGAGACACTGGACCGCGGGCGCGATGATGGCATCGAACCGGGCGAGATCGCTTTGCTCAAGGGCGCCGGTGAGACGCAGCTCGGGTGTGTGCCCCAGATCGGCGAGCATCTCGAACACACCCCGGAATTCGGCCACATGGCCGTTTCCCGAGGGCGCACCGGCCATCCGGCCCGCGTCCTCGCCCCAGAGGCGGCTTTGTTCGGACCGGATCACGGCAACCGACGCCTCGGGGCGCAGATCGCGGTACCAGTCGGCATGCTGTTCCAGAAAACGCCCGATCCGCTCCAGCATCGGGCGAAAGCGCGCATCCCCCGCCGACAGCAGACCGTTGGTGGCCGGCGCGGTGCTGGCGCCATGGGCCGCCGCCTGAAGCATGTTATGGGCAAGGCGCGCATCCGGCATCGCGCTCTGGCGGCTTGCGAAGACCTCGGATGTGGTCTGGATCAGCAGCGGCGCGGCTTCGGGCTTCAGCGCCAGCGCCGTCAGCGCCTCTTCGGCAGCCCAGTGGTTCCAGATCGGCTGAGGGTCCAGCGGGTTGGGGATCAGCGGGTTGGAGACCTGCGAGCTGACGATGTCACTGACCTCGGCCATCCGGGCCACATCCCACCCGTCGTGGACGTGATGATAGGGCACGATCGCGGCCCCCGGGTTGCGCCGGTGCACCGCGTCGCGGATGCGTCCGACATATTCGGCCAGAAAGACCTGACGCCAGCGCTCATAGGTTGGATCGCGCTCGGGGCCTGCGGGAACGGGCGCGCCGGTCGCGTCCAGGACGATCGCCTGGCATCTGGGGCAATGGCATTTCGCGACGTGAAGATAGTTGAAGAAGAACCCGTCAAGATCGGGATAGCGCACCAGAAGATCGTCGATGTTCGCGAAGACCTCGTCCTGCCAGAGCGCGCCTGTGGCGCAGATCTGCGGCATGTCCCAGATCGTGGCGAACCCGCCTTTGACGTCGCGCACCAGATCCTCGGGACGGTCGCTTTCCAGCCCGGCGCGTCCCTTCGAGATGTCCAGACGTACAAGAACCCGCAGCTTGGCAGCCTTGGCGGCGGCCAAAACCTCACCCAGAAAATCCCCCGACATGTGGGGGTTCACCGCCTGCATCACGCTTTCCGTTGGATACCAGGCCGAAAAACCGCCGCCCATCGCGACGATCGCGTTCGCCCCGACCGACCGGGCTTCCTTCACCAGAGTTTCCGCATCCAACCCCCGGGCATCCTCTTCGCGCAGAAGGTGCTGAAAGAAGCGAAGCGGCGTTTTGGTCCAGCTCAGTGGCATGGGGTGCCCTCTTTGTTGGCGGAACTTTCAGTCACGCGCGTCAGCATTCGCGATATGGCCAGGTCGAGGCCGGGTTTGGCCGCCACCGGGGTCTGCCCATAGGCCGTCGCGATCTCGCGGGCCTCGGCCCAGAGGGCGCGCGGCGCGTCGGCGCCGTGGTCGCCCGACGACCAGACCACGCGACCGGCGACCAGAACGTGATCGAGGGCGGCCCCGCTTTCGGCGAGGACAAGCTGGCGCGGGGCATTGTTCAACGGCACGAAGGCCGGGGCATTCAGGGAAAACACGGCAATGTCGGCGGCCATTCCGGGGGCGATCCGACCGCAGACACCGCCGAGGCCCAGAATTTCGGCCCCCTTCGACGTCGCAGCGGACAGGGCCCTGTCGATCCCGGTGAACCGGCCATGTTCATTGTGCCGCAGCGCCGCCCACTTCATCGTTTCGAGCATGTTGTTGCTGTCATTGCAGCAGGCACTGTCCGTGCCAAGCGCCACCCGGACACCCGCGTCCAGCAAGGCCGGCAAAGGACAGGTGCCACTGCCGAGACGGGCGTTGGACACGGGATTGTGGATCACCGCCGCACCGCGGGCGGCGATGAGTTCGGCGTCCCCCGGTTCCAGCCAGATCGAATGAACGAGATGGGTCCGCGCCGTGAGGCATCCGAGATCGTCAAGATGCGCCACCATGCCCTTGCCATACCGCTCCCAGCCCATCTGGCGTTGGGCGGAGGTTTCAAGGACATGGCAATGAAAGGGAACATTGTGATCCGCGCTGAAGGTGGCCGCAGCGCGCAACAGAATATCCGAACAGCGTTGCGGTCCCGACGGTCCGATGCCGACAGTGATCCGTCCCTCCGCTCCGTGCCAGCGGTCATGGAACGCCGCCACGATCTCCATCTGATCGTGCCAGGGCAGCGGCGGGGCACTGGTCAGGGCCGCCCGGTCTAGTCCGGCGAAATCGGCATCCGCAAAGGGCATCGTGTCCAGCGGCGCAAGGTCGGACACCACCGGGGCGATCACGGCCCGCAACCCGCTGTCCAGCCAGGCCTGCGCAACGGCGTCCAGGCCCTCGGCGGAAATGTCCGGCGAGATGCGCACGTGATCGACAACGCAGGTGGTTCCCGTCGAGGCCATTTCCAGCGCGCCCAGCATGGTGGACACATGGATGTCGCGGGGGCTGCGTCCGGTTCTCGGGGCCGAAGACGCCAGCGACCACAGCTCCAGCGGCAGGTCACCGGCACATCCCCGCGACAGATTGTCGGGAGAGTGGGTATGTGCGTTGACCAGCCCGGGCATAGCCATCAGCTGTGTGCCGTCGATCCGTTGTTCATCCGGCTGCAGATCCGTGGCGGGCGACGACGTACAACCCGCAATGCGCCCGTCGCGGATCCGCAGACTTTGCCGCTTGGCGGTCCAGCCCGACGCTGTCTCGGTCAGGCACAGGATGTTGTCATAGCGTCGTGCGGTCACACCGGATCCCGTCATCATGTTTTGCAACGACTGTTGTTCTGCCGTTGCCTTGACTATGTTTCGGGGGGTGGCTGGGCGGAATGCTACCTTTTGGAAAGACAGTTTCCACGGAAACGACGTGCCATTCTTGCGCAGTGTCCGCTAGCTCTTGCGGGGTATCGCGCCGCTGCCCGTCCGGCGATATCAAGATTTTCCATTTTCCACACCGATGCGGAAAAATAGCCAACCTACTGACCTAACAGGAAATAGCTGAGGTGAATAAGTTCCAGGACATGCAATGCTTCGTGGCCGTTGCTGAGCTTGGCAGCTTCACGGGGGCCTCTCGCAGGCTCAACCTTTCCACCTCGGCGGTCACCAAATGCGTGAACCGGCTGGAGGACAATCTGGGCGTTCAGCTTCTGGTGCGCAGCACGCGCCGGATGCACCTGACCAATCACGGCATCAGTTATTGCGAGCGGTGCAAGGCCATTCTGGTCGATGTGGAAGACGCCGAGGATGCCCTGCTGGATGCGAGCGAGTCGACCGTCGGTAACGTGCGTATCGCAATGCCCCCTGCCTTTGCGCGAAAGACCTTCATCCCTGCTCTCCCGCGGTTCTACGAACTCTACCCCGACGTCACTATCGATCTGCAACTCAAGGGCCAGACCTCGAACCCGATCGAAGGCGGCTATGATCTGGTCGTTCATTCCGGCCGCCTGCCGGACTCGCGGCTGATCAACCGGATTCTGGTGCGCGGCTCCCAGCGGACCGTCGCATCCCCCGCCTATATCGCGCGCTATGGCCTGCCCAAGGTGCCGGCTGACCTGACGGGGCATCGCTGCATCACCGGCGCTTTCGGGCCCAACTGGACCTTTCGCGAACCTTCGGGCGGCGATCAGGTGGTGCGGGTGACCGGGCCGCTGGTGACCGACAGCGGCGACATTATGCGGGAGGCGGCGCTGGAGGGGCTGGGCATCACCCAGGCCACCTGGTGGCTGTTTCGCCAGGCCCTGGAAACCGGAGCCCTTGTGCCGATTCTGACCGAATACGAGACCGAAGCCCTGCCGATCTCGATCGTCTTTCCGGCCCATCGCGTCACGCCGTCGAAAGTTCGTGTCGTGGTCGATTTTCTTGTCGACCTGACCCGCGAATCCACCCTTTAGCCATCCACGAGGTTCTTACGATGCAAACTTCCGCCAGTGCGAAGCCGATCATTTCCCCTCAGAAGGTGCTGAGTGTTTGCGATCTCACCACGTCCTTTCGCGTGAACGGAAGCTGGATCCCGGTGGTGCGGAACATCTCTTTCGAGGTCATGTCCGGAGAAACACTTGCCATCGTGGGCGAGTCCGGGTCCGGCAAGAGCGTGACCGCGCTGTCGATCATGCGCCTGTTGCCGCCCCACTCCAGCAAGGTCACCGGCAAGATCCTTCTCAACGACCAGGATGTCACCGCCCTGAGCGATCGGGCCATGCGGAACGTCCGGGGGCGGGATGCCTCGATGATCTTCCAGGAACCGATGACCAGCCTCAACCCGATGTTCACCGTCGGGGACCAGATCATGGAAGCCGTGCTTGCCCATGCCGAAGGCCAGACCCGGGACGGTGCGCGTCAGGCGGCTCTGGCCCTGATGGAAAAGGTCCGCATTCCGTCGGCGCTGTCGCGGTTCGACGAATATCCACACCAGTTCTCGGGCGGTATGCGCCAACGAGTGATGATCGCCATTGCTCTGGCCAGTAAGCCGCGTCTGTTGATCGCCGACGAGCCGACAACCGCGCTGGATGTCACCATTCAGGGGCAGGTGCTTGACCTGATCAAGGAGCTTCAGCGCGAGGATGACATGGCGGTCCTGTTCATCACCCATGACCGCCATGTCATCCTCGCGCTGAAGCTCCTTGATC
>JAGXGV010000123.1 GCA_024636635.1 Puniceibacterium sp. | reverse complement strand
TCGACAATCTCCAGGTGATCAGTTTCTCCGAGCCCGACACGGCCGCACTGGCAAAGCTGGCCAGCCGCGCAATGAAGCTCCAGGTCAACATCCAGGACGGCGACGTGATGGTCAGCGTCGATGAGAGCGTCGTCTACGTCACGCCCGACACATGGAAGGGCGCGACGTAAGTTGCCGTCTCCCGGCGCAATGCCGGCTCAGGGGAGCCCAAGGTAAAGTCAGTCACCTCCGGCGCGTCAATGGCCGCATCGCCATCAGGAAATCTTTGTCAGCAGATCGTCCAGCGACTTTTTCGCATCGCCATAGAACATCCGCGTGTTGTCCTTGAAGAACAGCGGGTTCTCGATCCCGGAATAGCCGGTGCCCTGCCCGCGTTTGGACACGAACACCTGCTTGGCCTTCCAGCATTCCAGCACCGGCATCCCTGCAATGGGGCTGTTGGGATCATCCTGCGCCGCCGGGTTCACGATGTCGTTGGACCCGATCACGATGGCGACGTCGGTGCTGGGGAAATCCTCGTTGATCTCGTCCATCTCCAGCACGATGTCATAGGGCACCTTGGCCTCGGCCAGCAGCACGTTCATGTGCCCCGGCAGACGCCCGGCGACCGGGTGGATGGCAAAGCGCACGGTCTTGCCCTTGGCGCGCAGCCGCTTGGTCAGTTCGGCCACATTCTGCTGTGCCTGCGCCACGGCCATGCCGTAGCCGGGGATGATGATAACCGAATCCGCCTCGTCCAGCGCCGATGCCACACCCTCGGCGTCAATGGCCACCTGTTCGCCCTCGACCGCCTGCTGTTCACCCGCCGGGCCGCCGAAACCGCCCAGAATGACCGAAATGAACGACCGGTTCATCGCCTTGCACATGATGTAGGACAGGATCGCCCCGCTTGAACCGACCAGTGCACCCACCACGATCAGAAGATCGTTGCCAAGGCTGAAACCGATCGCCGCCGCCGCCCAGCCGGAATAGCTGTTCAGCATCGACACAACCACCGGCATGTCCGCGCCGCCGATGCCCATGATCAAATGATATCCGATGAACAGCGCCGCCGCCGTCATCAGGATCAGCGGCAACAGACCGCCGGTGTTGAAGTACCAGATCAGACACAGCACCGACAGCGCCGCCGCACTGGCGTTCAGTACGTGCCCGCCCGGCAGCTTGGCCGCGGCGGTGTTCACGCGGCCGGCAAGTTTGCCATAGGCGATCACCGACCCGGTAAAGGTCACGGCACCGATGAACACGCCCAGGAACAGCTCGACCCGCAGGATATTGACCTCGACCAGCGTCTTGTGCGCCAGAAGCGCGGCAAAGCCGTCAAGCCCCACGCGTTCTTCCGGCGTCATGCCCAGCACGCGGACCAGTTCGATATGCGCCACATAGCCGACAAAGACCGCCGCAAGACCCACCAGCGAATGCATCGCCGCGACCAGTTCCGGCATCTGCGTCATCTGCACCCTGGTGGCCAGCTGATAGCCGATGACACCGCCCAGCGCGATAAGCACCACAGACACCAGCCACAGCCCCGCGCCCGGCCCGACCAGCGTCGCCGCCACGGCCAGCGCCATGCCCGCGATGCCGTACCAGACCGCGCGTTTCGCGCTTTCCTGGCCCGAAAGCCCCCCAAGCGAGAGGATAAAGAGCACTGCCGCGACCACATAGGCCGCCGTTGTAAATCCGAATTCCATTGCTCCGCTCCCTTACGACTTCTGGAACATGGCGAGCATGCGCCGTGTCACGAGGAAACCGCCGAATATGTTGATGCCCGCCATGAAGACCGACAGCGCCGCCAGCAGGATCACCAGCCCGGACCCCGATCCGATCTGCATGAGCGCGCCCAGAATGATGATCGACGAAATCGCGTTGGTGATCGCCATCAGAGGCGTGTGCAGACTATGCGCGACACCCCAGATCACCTGAAAGCCGACAAAGACTGCCAGCACGAACACGATGAAATGCTGCATGAAACTGGCCGGGGCAAACAGCCCGACGCCCAGCACCAGCGCCCCGCCGACGGCCAGCAAGGTGACCTGAGACTTTGTCTGCGCCTTGAACGCGGTCACCTCGGCGGCGCGCTTCTCTTGCGAAGTCAGCTCCTTGACCTTTTCCTTGGGCTTTTGCGCCGCGATGGCCTTGATCTTGGGCGGCGGCGGCGGGAACGTCACTTCCTTGGCGTGGGCGATGGTCGCGCCCCGGATCACGTCATCCTCCATGTTGTGATTGACCTTGCCGTCCTTGCCGGGCGTCAGGTCCGTCATCATGTGGCGGATGTTGGTCGCGTACAAAGTCGACGACTGCGTCGCCATCCGGCTCGGGAAATCGGTATAGCCAATGATGGTCACACCATTGTCGGTGACGATCTTCTGATCCATCACCGTCAGCTTGCAGTTGCCGCCCTTTTCCGCCGCCAGGTCGATGATCACTGAACCGGGCTTCATCGCCTCGACCATGTCCTTGGTCCACAGCTCGGGCGCCTCGCGGTTGGGGATCAGCGCCGTGGTGATGACGATGTCGATATCGGGCGCCAGTTCCCGAAACTTGGCAAGCTGCGCCGCCGTGAATTCAGGCGATGAGACCGAGGCATAGCCGCCGGATTCCGCACCATCCTTCGCGGCTTCCTCGAAATCGAGGAAGACGAACTGCGCCCCCATGCTCTCGACCTGCTCGGCCACTTCGGGGCGCACGTCAAAGGCATAGGTAATCGCGCCCAGGCTGGTGGATGTGCCGATGGCGGCAAGGCCGGCCACACCGGCGCCGACCACCAGAACCTTGGCCGGGGGCACCTTGCCCGCCGCCGTGATCTGCCCGGTGAAGAACCGGCCGAAATTGTTGCCCGCCTCGATCACTGCACGATACCCGGCAATGTTCGCCATCGACGACAGCGCATCCATCTTTTGCGCGCGGGAAATGCGCGGCACCATGTCCATGGCAATGACCGACGCACCCTTCTTGGCCGCGGCCTCCATCAACTCGCCGTTCTGCGCGGGCCAGAAAAAGCTGATCAACAGCTTGCCGTCAGTCAGCCGCTTCACCTCGGCATCAGTCGGCGGGCGCACCTTGGCCACCACATCCGCCTCTTTCCACAACCCTGCGGCGGTGTTGAAGATCTCCACCCCCGCCTCGGCATAAGCCTCGTCCAAAAAGCCCGCGGCCACACCGGCCCCGGCCTCGATGGCACAGTCATACCCCAGCTTCCGGAGCATGCGTGCCGAATCCGGTGTCATGGCAACCCGTGCCTCACCCTCGAACACTTCCTTTGGCGTTCCAATTTTCACGTCTTTTGTCCCCTCTTGCATCAGACGGTGCCTGTTTGCGCAATGGCAGCCCATTTCGTGATGGGTCTACCGTGCTGACCTTGGCCGAACAAGCTTGCTTGCGGCTGTAGACCATACCCCGCTGCAAAGTTAAAGCCACCTATACGTTTGTTGCGCATCGCCACAAACCCTCGCAACTTCCTTGCTCTGGAATTCAGCATGTTTCCGATGGGAAACGTTGCAACCCGATCCGAAGGTCGGTGCCCGCTGCCGCATCGGGTCTCGTGCGATACCGTCGGCGCGACTCTGCGCCGCACCTTCCGGGAATCGTGGCCCGACCACTGCGGCAGCCCTGCGTGGCCGGGGGGCCACCAAACCGGCGCGCAACCGCGACGCGCACCATTCCATCGGGCAGATGCCTTGCCTCCGCCAACCGCGCGGTTAACCTGTTGCCAGACCAAGGGGGACGGACATGAATATCGCCGGAAAACATGCGCTTGTGACAGGCGGCGGGACAGGCATCGGCCTCGCCATCGCCCGGGCACTGGCCGCCGAAGGCGCGCTGGTCACAATCACAGGGCGTCGCAAATCAATCTTGGACGACGCGGCGCAGACTGCGGGGCTTTTTGCACAAGTGATTGACGTAACGCAGGAATCCTCTGTCGTTGACGGCATCCGCTCTGCCGTTGCGGCCCGCGGTCCGGTCCAGATCTGCGTGCCCAACGCCGGCATCGCCGAAGGCCGCGCCCTGCACAAGACCGACATGGACTTCTGGCGTTCGATGATGGCGACCAATCTTGACGGCGCCTTCCTCACCATCCGCGAATCCCTGATGTCCATGCGCGAAACCGACTGGGGGCGCGTGATCGCCGTCGCTTCCATCGCGGGGGTCAAGGGGCTGAAGGGTGCGCCGTGCTATTCCGCCTCCAAACACGGACTGATAGGCCTGATCCGGGGGCTGGCGGCCGATTACCTCGGCAAGCCCATCACGTTCAACGCCCTCTGCCCGGCATACGTGGACACCGACATCGTGCCCCAGAACATCGCACGCATCATGGCCCGCACCGGCATGACGGAATCCGAAGCCCACGCCGTCATGGACGGCGCCAACCCCCACGGCCGCCTGATCGCGCCGCAGGAAGTGGCCGAAGCCGCGCTCTGGCTCTGCGGCGATTATTCAGGCAGTGTCAACGGCCAGGCCATCCAGATCGCAGGAGGTGAGATGTGACCGATTTCGACTGGACCCGTGACCAGTTCCATATCCCGCAGGGCATGGTCTATCTGGACGGCAATTCGCTTGGCCCGCTGCCAAAGATGGCCCCGGCCCGCGTGATCGAGATGATGGAGCGTGAATGGGGCGAACAGCTGATCACCGGCTGGAACGCCGCTGGCTGGATGGACCAGCCGACCCGCGTCGGTGACCGGATCGCACGTCTGATCGGTGCCGAATGCGGCCATGTGGTGATGGGCGACACCCTGTCGATCAAGGTGTTCCAGGCGCTGGCCGCCGCGCTGAAACTCAACCCGGACCGCAAGGTGATCCTGTCGGACACGTCGAACTTCCCCTCTGATCTCTACATGGCCGAAGGTCTGGTGAACCTTTTGGGCGACGGTCTGGAACTGCGCGTCGTCGCACCGCAGGACATTGAGGCGGCGATCACCGACGAAATCGCGGTGACCCTGATCACCGAAGTCGGCTACACAACGGGCCGTAAACACGACATGGCCAAACTCACCGCCAGGGCGCATGCGCATGGCGTCATCACGGTCTGGGACCTTGCCCATTCCGCCGGGGCCATTCCCGTGGATCTGGCTGGCGCCGGCGCCGATTTCGCCGTTGGCTGCACTTACAAATATCTCAACGGCGGCCCCGGTGCTCCGGCCTTTATCTACGTCGCACCACGTCACGCCGAAGTGGCGCAGCCCGCGCTGGCCGGCTGGATGGGTCATGCGCGCCCCTTTGCCTTCGAACAGGGCTACGATGCCGGCCAGGGCATCCAGCGGATGCGCGTCGGCACGCCGCCGGTGCTGGCCATGACCGCGCTCGAGGTCGCTCTTGATGTCTGGGACAAGGTGGAAATGGACGATGTGCGCGCCCGCTCGGTAGAGTTGTGCGAACGGTTCATCGCAGGGGTCGAAGAACATTGCCCGCAATTGTCCCTGATCTCGCCGCGCGATCCCGAACAGCGCGGCTCGCAGGTCTCGTTCCGGTTCGAGCATGGCTATGCGGTGATCCAGGCGCTGATCGCGGACGGCGTGATTGGCGACTTCCGCGCGCCGGACGTGATGCGCTTCGGTTTTACCCCGCTCTATACCAGCGAACGCGACGTGGACGAAGCGGTCGGCATCCTGACCCGCATCCTGCGCGGCGCGCTCTGGGACCGACCCGAATTTCTGGAACGCAAGGCAGTGACCTGACGCCACTTTCTGCCTTGCGCGCAGGCTTTCCCGGACTTGGAACCCGCCCGGATCGGATTACCTTTCGCAGGTGCGGCACAGGAGTTCAACGCATGGCCACAAGACTGACGGTGAACGGCACCCGGCATGACCTCGACCTGGCCGGGGACATGCCCCTGCTCTGGGTGCTGCGCGATGCGCTGGGCCTCACGGGCACCAAATATGGCTGCGGCGTTGCCTCCTGTGGGGCCTGCACCGTGCAGATCGACGGTCAGGCGGTGCGGTCCTGCGTGACGCCGCTCTCCTCCGTCCAAGGGGCCGTGACCACGATCGAAGCGCTCGGGACACCCGACTCGCCCGGCGCTCTCCAACAGGCGTGGATCGACCATCAGGTCGCGCAATGCGGCTATTGCCAGTCCGGCCAGATCGTGCAGGCCGCCGCCCTGCTGGCCGAGATGCCCGATCCCACCGACGACCAGATCGACGCCGCCATGGCGGGCAATCTCTGCCAATGCGGCACCTATCCGCGCATCCGCGCAGCGATCCACGCCGCCGCCCTTGCCTTGGGCCGGTCCTGACATGGGCCGCGCCGGAACAATCGCCCGCCGCACCTTTCTGTTCGGGGCGGTCGCTATCTCCGGCGGCCTCGCCTTCGGCGTCTGGCAGGTGCGCAAGGATGCACCGAACCCGCTGAAACCGGGTCCGGGCGATACCGCGCTCAGCGCCTTTGTGCTGATCGACGCCAGTGGCGTCACCCTGATCGCCCCCCGCGCCGAGATGGGACAGGGGGTGCAGACCACCTGGGCCGCGCTGCTTGCCGAAGAGCTGGATCTGGACTGGCATCAGGTCCGCGTCATCCACGGGCCGCCCGCCAAAGCCTACTACAACAGCGCCCTGGTGGCCGAGGGCCTGCCCGGCAAAGGCTACGACACCTCAGGTTTCCAGCACAGCCTGGCCACGGCGCTGGGCGGCATCGGCAAGCTGGTGGATCTTCAGGTCACGGGTGGGTCCACCTCGATGCGCGACGGCTTTGAACGGATGCGCGTCGCCGGCGCCACGGCGCGTGAAATGCTCAAGGCGGCCGCGGCGCAGCGCCTTGCGCTCGACATCACGCAGCTGCGTTGCGAAAGCGGCGCCGTGGTCGCACGGGACGGCACGCGTCTGCCCTACGCCGATCTTGCCGCCGATGCGGCAGGGATCGCGCCACAGGCTGTCGAACTGCGGCCGCAGTCCGAATGGCGCCTCCTTGGCAAGACGATGCCGCGGCTCGACATGCTGGCAAAATGCACCGGCACGGCCACCTTCGGCATCGACATCCGCCTGCCCGGCATGCGCTTTGCCAGCCTGCGGATGAACCCCGCCCAAGGGGGCGCCATGCGCAGCTTTGATGCCAGCCGCGCCGAAGCCCTTCCCGGCGTGGACACCATCGTGGACCTTGGCACCGGTGTGGCGGTCATCGCCAGCGACACCTGGACGGCACTGAAGGCGGTGAACGCCATCGAAATCGACTGGGGCCCCGCGCCCTATCCGGCCGATACCGCCGCGATCTTCGACGCCATCACACAGGCTTTCGACGCCCCCGCCAATTCGACGATGCGCGACGACGGCAATGCCGACACCCTTCCCGACGGCGCCACACCGGTCGACTCGGTCTACACCGTGCCGTTCCTTGCCCATGCGACGATGGAGCCGATGAACGCCACCGCCCGGATCAGCGCCGAAGGACTAGAGCTCTGGTGCGGCAACCAGGCGCCGCTGTTCGTGCGGCGTCATTGCGCCGACACCGCCGGGCTGGACGCCGAACAGGTCACGCTGCACACGCCGTTCATGGGCGGCGGCTTCGGTCGCCGGGGCGAAGTCGATGTAGCGGTGCTGGCCACCCGCATCGCGATGGCCCTGCCCGGCACCGCCGTACAGACCGTCTGGTCCCGCGAAGAGGATATGCGCCACGACTTCTACCGCCCCGGCGCCATCGCACGGATGCGCGGCGCGGTCAGCGATGGCAACGCCGTCCTGTTCGATGCACAGGTCGCCGCCCCGAACGTCACCGCGCAGGCCCTGACCCGCTGGAGCGGCTTTGCCCCGCCCGGCCCGGACAAGACCACCGTCGACGGGCTGTTCAACCAGCCCTACGGTTTCCCGAATTACCGCGTGCGGGGATATATCGCCGATCTTGCCGTACCCGTGGGCTTCTGGCGCTCTGTCGGGGCATCGCAGAACGGATTTTTCCATGAAAGCTTTGTGGATGAACTGGCCCATGCCGCCAATGCCGATCCGCTGGCCTTCCGGCTGAACCTTGTCCGCGACGTTCATGCGCCCTCGGCTGGTGTGCTCGACGCGGTGCGCGACATGTCGGGATGGACCGGCCAGACCCCCGAAGGCGTCGGGCGCGGCGTCGCGCTCTGCCACTCCTTCGGCACGCCGGTCGCCCAGGTGATCGAGGTGCGCCAGACTGGCGCGGGCATCCGCATCACCGACGCCTGGATCGCCTGCGATGTCGGCACCGCGCTTGATCCTGGCAATATCGAGGCGCAGATGACCGGCGGCCTCATCTACGGACTGTCCGCTGCGGTGCGCGGCGAAATCACCTTTGACGAAGGCGCCGCCGAACAGGGCAATTTCCCCGATTACGATGCGCTGCGCATGACCTCTGCCCCCCGGGTCCAGGTGCGCATCCTTGAAACCAGCCGGTTTCTTGGCGGCGTAGGTGAACCGGGCACCCCACCCGCAGCGCCGGCCCTGGCAAATGCCCTGTTCGACCTGACCGGCATCCGCGCACGCACACTGCCCTTGGTAAAACACTTCGCCTTTGCCACCTGACCGGATCAAAACGGAAGGCGCCAAAACGGACGGAACAACAAAAAAACTCCCTTATCCCAAGGGCTTCAGAGCAACCCATCGCCAGCCCTGCGCGCGCATCCCGGGCGGCTACGGCCCGACCGCCTGTCCCCGCCTCAAACGTCACGAAGCACTCTGGCTGCGCGCCGCCCTCGCCCGGCGGATGGCCGCCTGATCCCGCCGCTCAGGCCGTTTTTCGCCCGGGAAAGCGCCCGGCCGCCGCCCAGTCGCGCACCGCGTCGCCAAAGGCCCGGAACAGCGGGCGCGACACCGGGTCATTGGCCGCATCCCACTCCGGATGCCATTGCACCGACAGGGTGAAACCGGCGGCGCCCTCGATATAGGTGGCCTCCGGCGTGCCGTCGGGCGCGTGACCATCCACAACGATCCGCGCGCCCGCGCGCTTGATCCCCTGCCCGTGCAGGGTGTTGGTCATCACCTCACGAACACCCATCAGCCGCGCGAACGGTCCACTTTCGGAAAACGTCACCACATGGCGCAGCGCGAACTTCTCTTCCAGCGTGCCGTCCGGCGGCATCCGGTGGTTCAGCCGCCCCGGCAATTCCCGGATCTCGGGATAAAGCGATCCGCCCATCGCAACGTTCACCTCCTGAAACCCGCGGCAGATTCCCAGGAACGGCTGCCCACGCTCGACACAGGCCCGCACCAGCGGCAGAACAATGGAATCGCGCGCGCGGTCAAAGGCGCCATGCGCCTCGGTCGCCTCCTCGCCGTATTCCTCGGGATGGACGTTCGGGCGCCCGCCTGTCAGCACAAAGCCGTCACAGGCCTCCATCAGTTCCGCAACCGAAAGAAGCCGCGGGTCCGCGGGGATCAGCAGCGGCACGCAATCCGCGACACAGGCAACCGCCTCGGAATTCATCGACCCGCCCGCATGGGCCGGGTACTGGTCGTTTATCAGATGATGATTGCCGATGATGCCGACGATCGGACGGGTCATGATACCCCCTTCAGGTAGGTCCAATGCACATTACATAAGCCAGGCTGAAGGAATGGGAAAGACCGGCTCAGATTTCCGCGCTCAATCCCACCGCTTCGACACCGACTTTCGCCGCGGCTGCATCATTTCCGACGAATCCCCGGTGACCCCCACGGCGCCGATCACGGCGCCCCTGGCATCGCGCACCAGAACCCCGCCCGGCACCGGAATCATCTGGCCGCCAAGGGCCGCACCGGCAGCGGCGATGAAATAGGCCTGCGCCTCGGCCCGCTCCTTCTGGGCGGTGCCCGCCATGCCCAGCATCACCGCCCCATAAGCCTTCCCCCGGGCGATCTGGAACCGCCCCGGGCTCGCCCCGTCCTCGCGTTCAAAGGCAATAAGATGCCCGCCCGCATCCAGCACCACCACCGACAGCGGCTTCATGCCCTCTGCCTTGCCATGCTCAAGCGCCTTGCGGATGATCGTCCGCGCCCGTCTCAGCGAAATCCCGGCCATCGTCCTTCTCCCTGCTTCTTCTTTTCCCAAATACCCCCGGGGGAGCACGAGGGGGCGGAAAGCCCCCTCGTTCCCACCCCGATACCGGCGCTCAGCCCGCTTTGAGTTGCAATCGGCGCGCATGCAGCACCGGCTCGGTATAACCCGACGGCTGCACCCGTCCCTTGAACACCAGATCGCAGGCCGCCTGAAAGGCGATGCCGCCAAAATCCGGCGCCATGGGCCGATAGGCCGGATCATCTGCGTTCTGCTGGTCCACCACCACGGCCATCTTGCGCAGCACCTCCATCACCACGGCCTCGGACACCACGTCATGGTGCAGCCAGTTGGCGATGTGCTGGGCCGAAATACGGCAGGTCGCCCGATCCTCCATCAGACCCACGTTGCTGATGTCGGGCACCTTGGAACAGCCCACGCCCTGATCGATCCAGCGCACCACATAGCCAAGGATGCCCTGGGCGTTGTTCTCGACCTCGCGCAGCACCTGATCCTCGCTCCATTTCTGGAATGCCGCCAGCGGAATGTCGAGGATCGTGTCCACATGCGCGCGCCGCCCGCCCTTCAGCAGCCGCGCCTGCACCGCAAAGACATCCACCCGGTGATAATGCAGCGCATGCAGGGTCGCGGCGGTCGGCGACGGCACCCAGGCACAGTTCGCCCCCGCCTTCGGATGCTCGATCTTCTGCTCGAGCATCGCGGCCATCAGGTCTGGCATCGCCCACATGCCCTTGCCGATCTGCGCGCGCCCCGACAGGCCACATTCCAGCCCGATATCGACGTTGCGGTTCTCATAACCACCGATCCAGGCCTTGCGCTTGATGAAATCCTTGCGCGAAAACGGCCCCGCCTCCATCGAGGTGTGGATCTCGTCGCCGGTCCGGTCCAGAAACCCGGTGTTGATAAAGGCGACCCGCGATTTCGCCGCCCGGATGCACTGTTTCAGGTTTACGGAC
>JAGXGV010000122.1 GCA_024636635.1 Puniceibacterium sp. | reverse complement strand
TGCCGCGTTAAAGCCGACAAAAATCAGCCAGAACGACAGACGGCCCAGAGTTTCTGACATCATCTTGCCCTTCCGGAAGAAGGGATAGAAATAGTAGACCCCCGCCATCACCGGAAAGATCATGCCCCCGAACAACGTGTAATGCAGGTGTGCAACGACGAAATACGTGTCGTGCACCGCCCAATTGAACGGCGCGATGGCCAGCATGACCCCCGTCAGACCGCCCAGCGTAAAGATTGCCAGCGCCCCCGCGATCCACAACATCGGAAGGGATTTTTTGACCTTGCCCACCATCAGCGTCGCCGCAAAGACGAATATCTGGATTCCCGTCGGGATCACCACCGCCTCCGACGCCGCCGAAAAGAAGCCAAGCGAAATGTTCGGCAATCCCGTCGTGAACATGTGGTGAACCCACAAGCCAAAGCTTAGGAATCCAACACCAACGGCTGACAGTACGATCCACGAATAGCCAACGATGGGCCGCTGCGCCACGGTCGGCACCACCATCGCGGCGATGGCGATGGAAGGCAGAAAAATGATGTAAACTTCTGGATGGCCAAAGATCCAGAAAAGGTGCTGCCACAACATTGGATCGCCGCCCCGCGTCGGATCAAAGAACGGCCAGTCGAAGGACCGCTCCATCTCGAACAGGAAATCCCCCGCGATCAACGGCGGAAAGGCGAACAGGATCATGCCGCCGACCACCAGCACATACCACGCATAGAGCGGCATCAGGTTGACGCGCATCCCCGGCGGGCGGCATTTCAGCACGCCGACGATCAGTTCGACCGCCGCGGCAATCGAGGCGACCTCGATAAACGACAATCCCAGAAGCCAGATATCGGCCCCGATCCCCTCATCCATCGTGGACAGCGGCGGATACATAAACCAGCCGCCCCGTGGTCCGGCATCGAACAGCACCGACCCCAACACAAAGCATCCTCCGATCAAAAAGCACCAATAACCATAGGCCGACAGGCGCGGGAACGGCATGTCGCGCGCACCGAGAAAGGCTGGCAGGATGAGAATGCTGATCGCCTCGAACAGGGGTACGGCAAACAGAAACATCATGGCGCTGCCGTGCATGGTAAAAAACTGGTTATAGCGGTCTGCATCTAGGAACTGGCTGTCTGGTACTGCGAGCTGCACCCGCATCAGCAACGCCAGCACCCCGGCACACAGCATGAAGAACAGCGCCGTTAACGAATACCAAGTGCCGACCCGGTCGTTGTTGACGTCGGTCCAATAAGCAAGGCCGGTCGGTGCTTTCCACACGGCACGCAGACGCGCCTCGCGCTTTTCCTGCTCTGTGGCATCCACCGGGGCGGCCAGCATCTCTTCCGTCGGGGGCCAGATGCCTTCGGGTGCAGGCCGCTGCATGCTGGAATACTTCATTTCAGACCCTTCAGATAGGTCGCCAGCGCCGTCAGGTCGGCGGGCGGCAGATCGCTATAGGCGGGCATCTCCACCTCTGGTTTCACGTCGTCCGTGTGGGCGATCCAGTCGGCGATATTCGCAATCGTCGGTTCCAGCACGCCGGCCCCGAGGCTCTTGCGGCTGCCGACATGCGTCAGGTCCGGACCCACCTGCCCGACCGCCGCCGTGCCGCGCACCGCATGACAGGCCCCGCAGCCTTCCTCCAGAAACACTTCTGCGCCGCGCATGGCCTGCGCGCCCTCGGGGGCCACCGCAGGTCCCGCCTCTGCCGTCAGCCAGGCGTTGAACGCCGCCTGCTCCAGCGTCACGACCTCGAACGCCATCTGCGCATGGCTCGCCCCACAGAACTCCGCACACTGACCGCGGAACACTCCGGCCTCCGTCGGCTCCAAAGAGATCATCGTCTCGCGTCCCGGGAACATGTCCATCTTGCCCCCCAGCGCGGGAATCCAGAAGGAGTGGATGACATAGGCGCTGGACAGGTTGAATTCCGTCCGCGCGCCGACTGGCATCCGGATTTCGTTCGCAGCGATAATCGGCGCATCGGCACCGTCGGGCCAATATTCGACCCGCCACCACCACTGCTCTCCCGTGACCTTGATCCGCAGGCCGTCACCGGGCGCGCGCTGATCAGGCATGATCGACAGGCCCCACGCCAGTAGCGCAGCAATCACGATGGTTGGAAAGACGATGCCACCGCCGATGATCAGCTTACGCGCCACGGCCTCGTCGTATTGGCGCGGGCTCAGCCTGTGGAAGAACAGCATCATGCCGTTCACGCCCAGCCACAGCACCACCAGCCCCGCCAGCATCACGGCGAACAGTGTCAACAGGGTAGCCGCATCGCGCCCTGCGGGGTCCAGCACGGATTGCCGGCCTACGCAGCTGGTAAGCACAAGCAGTGCCGTGACCGGGATGAGTTTGCTGAATCGCATGGTCAGTCCTGTCCCGAGACGCGCCGGAAATCCGGTCTGCTAATCCACGAACCTAACCGCCCTGCCTTGTCAGTCCAGAGTAGCATGCAACTTTATGACAAGAAACTATGTCGGCTCAGCCAATCCGTTAAGGTATATCGGATGGTGTCGATAGCGCCCCGATCTGTCTTGTCCGGCTTGAGCGGCCATGTCGGCGTAGGTCTCGTTTACCGCGGGTTCAAAGAAACAGGCCTTGGTTACCACGGACTTCAAGTTATCGCAGACGACCTGCGCCGGGATGCCGCCGAAGTAGGGGAACGCTCGGCAATGTGCGCCGACTCAATCTGACAACACCGAACGTGACCTAGTTTGACAAATGCATGTGGTCATTGTGACCTTGTAGATTTCGCTTGTGCATCTCTTTCTGGATCCAGCACTTTTATTGATCACCACGGAACCCGCAGTTACCCAGGCGCGTTTTTTTCAGAGGATCTGCGCTTAGGTGGGTCCGACGAGGTCCACCGTGTTGCAACATCGCGCTATGACCACGGCAGATGCCGTTCACGATATCATTCGCCGCGAGACCGGAGCCGAGTCCGGCTTTTTCGATCCCGGTGCCGCGTTGGCGCAGGAAATTCCGGTCCAACTGACCGGTTTCGTCGGGATCGCCTACCCGGCGCGGCTAGGCCAAAACCGGACCGCCGTGCTCGCCAACTACAACCGCATCATCGCGGCTGTCGGCGACGCGGAACTGATCAGCCCGGCCACCGAATGGCTGCTCGACAACCATTATGTGGTCGAGGAGAGCTTCCGCCACCTCAAGCGCGATCTCGTCCCGCGCTATTATCGCAAGCTGCCCAATATCGCGACCGCGCATTACGACGACATCCCCGCCGTGCTGGCCTTCGCGTGGCGTTACGTGGCGTTGAGCAACTCCGACTTCAGGGTTGCGACCCTGACGGACATGGCCGACGGATACCAAAGCTTTCGCATTTTCACGATTGGTGAGATCTGGGCGATCCCGGCCATGCTGCGCTTCGTGCTGCTGGAAAACCTGCGTCGCGTGTCGGACCAGGTGATGGAGGCGCGCACGGCGCGGGTCGCGGCGAACGCGCTGGCAGACAGGCTGATGCAAGGCGATGACGCGGCATGGCCCACTCAGGATGAGGGCCCGCTGTCCGACGCCTTCGCATCGCAGCTGCTCTACCGGCTGCGCGACGGGTCGCAGGCGGCAGGCATCGTGCTGGCCCGGCTGGAGGAAAGGCTGGCCCAAGAGGGCACCGACAGCGCACGGGTCCTGGCACAGGACAACGCCAGGCAATCGGCAGCGAACGTCGCCGTCGGCAACGTGATCCGCAGCATGAAGCGACTGGACGAGACAAACTGGACGAAATGGTTCGAACAGGTCAGCCGCGTCGATGCTGTGCTACAGGACACGCCCGACTTCCCACACCTCGACCGGGCAACGCGCAACGACTATCGCAACGCCATTGAACGAATCTCAAGCCGGTCGGGGATGAGCGAGATCGACGTGGCGAAGAAAGCGGTGGAAAGATCCGGCGATGTGGCTGCAGGCTACCTGTTGGTGGGCAGGGACGCCGCGGCTTTCGCGCAGGCGTGCGGTTATCGCGCGTCCCTTGCTGAAAGACTGTTGAAGCTCGGCCGGCAGGCCGGCTGGTGGAGCATCTTTGCGCCGGCCTTCGCGCTGACACTCCTGATTGCTACGGGCCTTGCCGCGCTCCTGCCGCCGATGCCATTCGTGCTCGCGATAGTCTTCTTCGTCCTGACCCTCCTAACCGGGTCGGAGGCCGCGATGGGTATCGTGAACTTGCTGAGCGCGCGTCTGGTACCCGTCAGCCGGTTGCCGGCTTACGACTATGACGCCGGCGTGCCGCCCGAGGCCCGCACGCTGGTCGCAGTGCCCTGCCTCATTGGCGACCTCGATACCGTGGACGACATGGTGCAATTGCTGGAACTACACTACCTTGCCAACCCAGACGGCGCGATCGACTTCGCACTGGTCACCGACTGGCCGGACTCCCGAGAGGAGGTCACAGACGCCGACCGCCGCGTCCTCGATTACGCCCGCGGCGAGACCGACGCGCTGGCCGCGCGCTATGCCCATGTAGGGCGTCGCTTCTATTTGCTGCATCGCAGCCGGGTCTGGAACGCGGTCGATCAGCACTGGATGGGATGGGAGCGCAAGCGCGGCAAACTGGCGGAACTGAACAGTCTGCTGCTAGGCTTGGGTGAAACAACGTTCATGGATGTCAGCCCCCGCCCGCCCGCCGATGTGCGCTACGTTGTGACGCTGGACAGCGACACACGACTGCCACGCGGCACGATTGCGGCCCTTGTCGGCAAGATGATGCACCCGCTGAATACTCCGGTCATCGACCCCGAGACGGGCACCGTCGTCTCGGGTCACGCGCTGATGCAGCCGCGCGTCACGCCGTCGCTGTCCACCGGCGCAGATTCATCGGTCTTCCAGAGTGTGTTTTCCGTCGGACGCGGAATGGACCTTTACGCTGTCACCGTCTGCGCCCTCTACCAGGACCTGCTGGACGAAGGCTCCTTTACCGGCAAGGGCATCTACGACGTCAGGGCCTTCGACGCGGCGATGGCGGGCCGGTTCCCGGAAAACGCGGTGCTGAGCCATGACCTGATCGAAGGCAGCCTCGCCCGCGCCGCATTGGTCAGCGATGTGCAGGTCGTTGAGGACTTTCCCGTCCGCTACGATGTCGACGCCTCGCGCCAACATCGTTGGATCAGGGGGGACTGGCAGTTGCTGCCCTTCATCCTCGACGGGCACAACGGCCTGAGCGGGCTGGCCCGCCTGAAAATGGCGGACAACCTGCGCCGGTCCATGGTGGCACCCGCATGGGTGCTGTCGGCGATCCTGGGCTGGCTGGTGCTGCCAGCGGGCGCAAGTTGGTTGTGGACCCTGTTGCTGGTCGCGTCGCTGTTCTTCATGCCGCTGATGAACTTTCAGTTAGGTCTGCTGCCGTCCCAGCCTGGCGTGGCCAAGGGTCACCACCTTGTGCGAACGATCCAGGACCTCGGAGCCCACCTGAGCGAGATCGGCCTGCGGCTGATGTTTATCGCGCATCAGGCGTGCAACGCGACAGACGCCGTGGCGCGGACCCTGTGGCGCCTGGCGGTCAGTCACCGCCGCATGCTGGAATGGCGCACCGCGCAACAGGTGGAAAGGAGCGGAAGCCGCAGTCGCCGCGACTGGTGGCTTGCCATGATCGGATCACCGATTATCGGTTGCGTCGCCTTTGCGCTGACTCTGCTGCTGAACCCGGCCGCATGGTCCGCCGCCATGTTATTCTCCTTCTTCTGGATCGCCGCCCCCGGCGTCGCATTCGCCGTCTCCCGGTCGATGGAGACCGAAGACAGGCTGGACGTCGCACCGGCTGACGCAGCCGAATTGCGCCGCATCGCGCGCATGACCTGGCGCTACTTCGAGACATTTGTCACCGAGGCAAGCCACCACCTCCCCCCCGACAATTTTCAGGACGTGCCTGCGCCCAAGGTGGCGGAACGTACGTCGCCGACCAACATCGGGCTCTATCTGTTGTCGGTCCTGTCGGCGCGCGATCTGGGTTGGATCGGGCAAAGCGATACCGTCGGACGGATCGAGCGGACGATTTCCACGCTGGAAAGTATGCAGCGCTTTCGTGGTCATTTTTACAACTGGTACGACACCCGAGATCTTTCGGTGATGGAACCCCACTATGTCTCCTCGGTCGATAGCGGCAACCTGGCGGGCCACCTGATCGCGCTGTCGTCGGCGCTGAAGGACTGGGCAGACAACCCATTGGTCTACAGTCAGGGCAATCTCTCCGGTATCGGCGATACGCTGGCGGTGCTGGTCGAACGCCTCGGACAGGTACCCGACGACCGCCGCACCCTGCGCGCGATGCGGCGGCGGCTGGAGCATCTGATCGAAGGGTTCGGGCACAGCCATCTTCGCTACATGGCCGAACCGCAACTTGCCACCCTGCGCGCCCTGAACCTCACGCTGATCGCCGCCGACATCGTCCGTCTTGCGACGGATTTCAATGCGGAATCCGAGCGGTCCGAAACGGGAGAGGTCCTGTGGTGGGCGCAGGCACTGCGCGACAACTGTGACCAGATCGTCGGCGATACCGGCGATCGTGGCCCCAGCCGTGCCGACCTGGCCGAGACGCTGGCCAATCTTGCACAGCGCGTGCGAAAGCTAGCGTTCGAGATGGACTTCGCGCTCCTCCTGAACGTGGAAAAGCGTCTGCTGTCCATCGGTTATCGCCCTGACACCGGCGAACGCGACGAGAGTTGCTACGACCTTCTGGCGTCGGAGGCGCGCCTCGCCAGCCTCTTTGCCATCGCGAAGGGCGATGTGCCGACATCGCACTGGCTGCGGCTGGGGCGGCCCGTGACCTCCGTCGGGACGCAGGGGGTGCTGCTGTCGTGGTCGGGGTCGATATTCGAATACCTTATGCCTCCCTTGGTGATGCACGAACGCGTCGGAGGTGTCCTCCACGCGTCGAATGCCATGGCGGTCCGCGCGCAGATGCAGCACGGCCGCCGGCTCCGCCGGCCGTGGGGGATTTCGGAAAGCGCGTTTTCAGCCCGTGACCGGGAGATGAATTACCAGTATTATGCCTTCGGTGTGCCGCACCTGGCGCTGAAGCGGATGCAGACGAAGGACCACGTCGTCGCACCCTACGCCACGCTGATGGCCGCCCAGATCGCGCCACGGGCCGCCGTTCAGAACCTGCAGCGCTTGGATGCGCTGGGAGTCTTGGGGTCCTACGGCTACTTCGACGCGATCGACTTTACGACCTCGCGGATGCCAGAGGGACAGGACCACGTCGTCGTCCGCAACGTGATGGCGCACCACCACGGCATGTCAATCGTTGCCATCGCAAACGTCGTGCTTGACGGCATTCACCGCGACCGTTTCCATGCTGACCCAGTGATCAAGGCGGCCGAACTGCTGCTGCAGGAAAAGACCCATCGCGACATCGTGCCCGTCACCCGCGCCGGTCCGATGGAACCGCGCAACAGCGATGCCGACAGCACTGATCCCGACGTCACCTGTTCGGAAAATCCAGCGCGGGACACGCCCATGCTGGCGCTGCTGTCGAACGGGCGGCTGTCGTCACTGCTGTCGAGCACCGGGGCCGGGCCGCTCTGGCTCGACCATGTGGCCATCACGCGCTGGCGTCCCGATCCGACTGTGGACAGTGGCGGTATTTATCTCTTCCTACGTGATCTTGAATCGGGCGACTGGTGGTCTGCCACCACGACACCGCGCGCCGCAAAACCGGAATCCGCACGCGCGGTGTTTTCCGACTACAAGGCCGAATTCTTCAAGACCGCCAACGGCATCGAAAGTTGCATGGAGGTCATCGTCGCGACCGAGGCAATGGGCGAAGGCCGCCGGTTGAGCCTGCGCAACGCAGGCCGAAAGCCCCGTACGATCGATGTGACGAGCTATGGCGAGATCGTGCTGGATCGTGCAGATGCCGACACCGCGCACCCGGCATTTTCCAAGATGTTCGTCAAGACCGCGATCCGCGACGACGGCCGGACCATCACGGCCTTCCGCAATCCGCGCACGGCACACGACCGTGTTCTGCACATGGCTCACATCCTGGCAGGCGCCGCCGACTCCAGGCCGGCCGAGGCGGAAACAGACCGCCGCGCCTTTATCGGTCGCGGCCGGGACTTGGGGGCCGCTGCGGCCTTCGACGACGGCGTCTCTCTGGGCGGATCGGACGGTTTTACGCTGGACCCGATCTTCGCGATCCGCCGTCGGGTGACCATTCCAGCGGGAAAGGTCGTCAACCTGACATTCTGGACGCTGGTCGCCGACACGGCGGAAGAGCTTGAGCAGGCGATCCGCCATCACCGGCAGGACGACATCTTCGCCCACGAGGACCGTATGGCCTGGAGCATGAGCCAGGTGCAGCTGCGCCACGCCGCGATCACCTTGCCGGAGGCCGCCCTGTTCCGGCAGGTCGCCGCCGGGCTGATCTGGTCCGACCCCCGCCTTGCCATCCAGGACGAGAACCTGCGGGACAGCGTTGGGCTGCAGAGTGCGCTTTGGCCGATGGGCATATCTGGCGACCATCCCATCCTGCTGCTGCGCACTGACAACGAAACGGACCTGGAAATCGTGCGCAAGGCGATCCGCATGGCCGACTACTTCCGGATGCACGGCTTTCAGGCCGATATCGTCATCTTGAACGAACGTCGGTCGTCCTACACGCAGGACCTGCAATCAGCGATCCAGAATATGTGCGACATGGCGGCGCGGGCCGGACACTTGGGCGAGACGCAACGCAACGTCTTTGCCGTGCGCCGTGACCAGATGTCAGTAGAAAGCTTCCAGACGCTGTTGGCGACCGCACGGATCGTCCTTCATACCCGCAATGGCAAGATCAGCGACCAGATGGCGCGGCTGCTGACACCGACGGACGCCATCCCTCCATTGCCTGACAAGCACGTCCAAGCCAACATCGCCATGCCGTCGCCCCGGCATGGCTCAGTCGCGTTTCCACACGAAAAGCTGCAGATGTGGAATGGTATCGGCGGCTTTTCCGCTGACGGTAAGGAATACGTTGTGCGAATGCCCCATGGCATTCGCACGCCGCATCCCTGGATCAATGTCATCGCCCACGACGACTTCGGATTTCACGTCTCGGCCGGTGGTGCCGCCTTCACCTGGGCCGTCAATTCCCGCGACTACCAGATCAGCCCTTGGAGCAACGATCCGGTTATCAACCGCCCCGGCGAGGCGATACTGATCCGCAACGTGGCTACCGGTCAGGTGATTTCACCCTTCGCTGCGTTGTCCGACGATCCTGCCGCGCTGCACGAGGCGCGGCATGGACTTGGGCGGTCCACGTTTCGGGTCTGGACCGACTGGATCGAGGCCGAGGCCGTCATGACCCTGATGCCTGGCGCACCGGCCCGCCTGACGGGATTGACCCTACGGCACACAGGATCAGCGACTCTGAACGTCGAGGTCATTGCCTATGTCGCCCTCGTGCTGGGTAACAATAGCGACCGCACATCAGCCGTAATCCGCGCAACTCACGATACCGCTCTGGATGCCGTCATCGGGCGCAACGACTTCGGCACTGGCGTGACGGGCCGGGTCACTGCCCTTGCCGCTTCCCTGCCGCTGCAATCCGTCACTGTGTCGCGTCGCGCCTTTCTAGGCCGCAACGGCAACTTGTCGCGTCCCGCAGCGTTGCAGCTTTGGCCCGATGTGGAGGACACCGAGGGCGACCCCTGCCTTGCAGCCCGCGTTGCGATGACTGTGCCATTTGGTGAAGCGCGTCAGATGACGTTCATCCTTGCCGATGCAGAGGAAAGCGAAATCGCCAATATTTTGACCCTCGCGCGAACATCCGATGCTGTGACCGGCGCACTTGCGCAGACGGCACAGATTTGGGGCGATTTCTTAAGTCATCTGCAGATCGAGACACCGGATCCGGAGATGAACCTGCTCGTGAACACGTGGCTTCCCTACCAGTCACTCACCTGCCGCCTCTGGGCACGAAGCGCATTCTACCAGGCTTCCGGTGCCTACGGGTTCCGGGACCAGTTGCAGGACAGCTCCGCCTTGATCCTGCAGAACCCGGACCTTGCCCGCGATCAAATCCTGAAGGCGGCCAGTCGCCAGTTTCCCGAAGGCGACGTGCAGCACTGGTGGTTGCCGCGCACTGGGGCTGGTGTTCGCACAACGATCTCGGACGACGTGGTCTGGCTGGCGCACATTACCGCGCGCTACGTCACGATGTCCGGCGACCGCGACATCCTCGATGCCGACTTGCCCTTCCTCGCAGGTCCAGCACTCGAGCCGGATGCCCACGATGCCTTCTTTATACCCGACAGGTCCGATCGCAGCGCGCCGCTTTATGAGCACTGCGCGCTGGCGCTGGATCTGGCGATCAGCCGCACCGGCCCCCACCGCTTGCCGCTGATGCTAGGCGGGGATTGGAACGATGGGATGAACCGCGTCGGCGAAAATGGTCAGGGCGAAAGTGTCTGGCTCGGTTGGTTCCTCGTGACGACCCTCGATGCCTTTGTGCCGATCGCGGAAGCCCGTGGCGATACGGATCGCGTTGCCGCTTGGGGTGCGCATCGAACGGCATTGCTGGCGGCGCTGGAAACGGCTGGCTGGGACGGTGCCTGGTATCGCCGCGCATATTACGACGACGGCACGCCGCTGGGATCGCAGGACAACGAGGAATGCAGGATTGACTCCATCGCCCAGTCTTGGGCCGCTTTATCCGGAGCGGGCGACCCTGACAGGGCGCGCATGGCACTCGATGCGGTGATGGAGAACCTCGCGGACCGCGACGATGGCCTGCTGCGCCTGTTCACGCCGCCGTTCGATACGACGGAACGCGAACCGGGCTATATCAAGGGCTATCCACCCGGCGTGCGCGAAAATGGCGGTCAATATACCCACGCCGCAACTTGGGTCGTCCATGCACTCGGCAGGTCCGGCCGTGGGACGGAGGCACTGGCCATGTTCGACCTGATCAACCCCATCGGCCACGCCACAACGCCAGAGGCCGTGGAACGCTACCGCGTCGAACCCTATGTCGTCGCCGCCGACGTCTACGGAGCCGGCCCTTTGACCGGACGCGGCGGCTGGACGTGGTACACAGGCTCCGCCAGTTGGCTCTACCGTGCGGCGGTCGAAGGTATATTAGGTATCACACTGATCGACGGCGACACGT
>JAGXGV010000121.1 GCA_024636635.1 Puniceibacterium sp. | reverse complement strand
CGGGCAAATCAGCCCATGGAATGCCGGTGCGCAGCACATAGAAAATCCCGTTGATCACGCGCCGGTCATCAACGCGCTTCTTGCCCCGCATCTTGTTGGGCAAAACCGCTTTGATGAATTCCCATTCAAGATCGCTCATGCCTGATCGCGCCATTTGTCTGCTCCCGCTCCTGATGTCGCGAGGATTGAAACACAAGAACATGCAATTGATAAGGAATTTATGGGTGTGCTGCCTAGTCGATACCTTCTCTCGAGTAAAGATAATTGCTTGCAATCAGGGCATAAAAAAGGAATTGCGCAAAATTTTTCAAAAGACGCGGCCTGTGTTGCATCGGAAACTCAGTTTCTCCCGCTGCGCGTGTGTTTTTGATAAGCGGACTCGCCTGCTCCGGTTCGATCCGGCGCAGTCGGTGCAATGTCACTCCAGTTCGATCAGCAGATCCTTGGCGTCGATCTGCGCGCCTGCCTGCACATGCACCGCCTTGACGGTGGCGGCGCGTTCGGCGTGCAGGCCGGTTTCCATCTTCATAGCCTCAATGGTCAGCAGCAGATCGCCTTCTTTCACCTTCTGGCCCACTTGCGCCGCGACCGTTGCCACGACACCCGGCATGGGGGCGCCAATGTGGTTGGCATTGCCCGCCTCGGCCTTGGGGCGGGCGGTGGAAGATGCCTTGGCCTTGCGGTTGGGTACGCGGATGGTGCGGGGCTGACCGTTCAGTTCAAAGAACACCCGTGCCTCGCCGTCTTCCTGCGTCTCTCCGATGGTTTGCAGGCGGATTTCCATGATCTTGCCGGGGTCGATCTCGACGCTGATCTCTTCGCCCGGCTCCATGCCGTAAAAGAACGTGCGCGTGGGCAGCACCCGGACCGGGCCATAGCTGCGGTGGCGGCCCATGTAATCCAGGAAAACCTTGGGATACATCAGGTATCCCATCAGATCCTCATCATCGACGACCTTGCCCTCCATCTCCTTGCTCACATCCGTGCGGATCTTTTCCAGATCGGCGGGGGGGACGTTCTTGCCGGGACGGTCGGTGCTGGGCTTTTCGCCCTTGAGCACCTTTTTCACGATGCCCTTGGGAAAGCCGCCCGGGGGCTGGCCCAGATTGCCCTTCATCATGTCGATGACCGAATCCGGAAAGCTGACATCGCTTTTGGGGTCTTCGACTTGTTCGCGGCTGATCCCCTGAGAGACCATCATCAGCGCCATGTCACCGACGACCTTGGACGAGGGCGTGACCTTGACGATATCGCCGAACATCTGGTTCACATCGGCATAGGTCCTTGCGATCTCGGGCCATTTCTCTTCAAGGCCAAGGCTGCGGGCCTGCGCGCGCAGGTTGGTGAACTGTCCGCCGGGCATTTCGTGCAGATAGACCTCGGATGCGGGGGCCTGCATCGCAGATTCGAACGCGGCATATTGCATCCGCACCTGTTCCCAATAGGTCGACATCTCGCGGATGGCGGACATGTCCAACCCGGTGTCGCGTTCGGTAAAGCGCAGAGATTCGACCACCGATCCCAGTGTCGGCTGGCTGGTGTTGCCCGACAGCGCGTCCATCGCGGCGTCCACGGCATCGACCCCGGCGGCGGCGGCGGCCATGATCGAGGCGATCCCGGCGCCGCTGGTATCATGGGTGTGAAAATGGATCGGCAGGCCGACCTCTTCCTTCAGCGCCTTGACCAGCGGCCCGGCTGCCGAAGGTTTCAGCAGCCCCGCCATATCCTTGAGCCCCAGAATGTGCGATCCGGCGGCCTTTAGCTCTTTGCCCATCTCGACATAGTATTTCAGCGAATATTTGGCGCGGTCGGGGTCGAGGATGTCGCCGGTGTAGCAGATCGACCCTTCGAGGATCTTGCCGGTTTCCAGCACCGCATCCATCGAGACGCGCATGTTTTCGACCCAGTTGAGCGAGTCAAAGACGCGGAAGATGTCGATGCCCGATTCCGCGGCACGGTGGACAAAAGCCTGCACCACGTTGTCGGGATAGACAGTATATCCGACGCCGTTGGACCCGCGCAGCAGCATCTGCGTCATGACGTTGGGCATCTTGGCGCGGATGTCGCGCAGGCGCTGCCACGGACATTCCTGCAAGAACCGATAGGCCACATCAAACGTGGCCCCGCCCCAGCATTCGACCGAAAACAGACCGGGCAGGTTGGTGGCATAGGCCGGTGCGGCCTTGATCATGTCGATGGACCGCATCCGCGTGGCCAGCAGCGACTGATGCCCGTCCCGCATGGTGGTGTCGGTGATCAGCAGTTGTTTCTGTGCCGCCATCCAGTCGGCTACGGCCTGCGGCCCCTTTTCGTCCAGCAGGTGGCGGGTGCCCTTGGGGATGTCCTCGGCACGCGGAACGGGGGATTTGGGGTTCTTCAGGTCGGCCATGGGCAGGGCGCGGCCCTGCACTTCGGGGTGGCCGTTCACGGTGATGTCGGCGATGTAGGTCAGAACCTTGGTGCCCCGGTCGCGCCGCTTCTTGAAATTGAACAGCTCGGGCGTCTCGTCGATGAACTTGGTGTGGTACTGGTTGTTCAGGAAAGTCGGATGTTTCAGCAGGTTTTCGACAAAGGCGATGTTTGTGCTGACACCCCGGATACGGAATTCGCGCAAGGCGCGGTCCATCCGGGCGATGGCCTTTTCCGGGGTCTGGGCAGAGGCGGTGATCTTGACCAGCAGTGAATCGTAATAGCGCGTGATGACCCCGCCCGCATAGGCGGTGCCGCCGTCCAGACGGATGCCCATGCCGGTCGCTGACCGGTAAGCGGTGAGGCGGCCGTAATCGGGGATGAAATTGTTCTGCGGATCTTCGGTGGTGATGCGGGTTTGCAGCGCATGGCCGGTCAGGCGGATGTCGTACTGGCTGGCCTTGCCGGTCGCCTCGGCCAGGGATTTACCCTCGGCGATCATGATCTGGGCCTGCACGATGTCGATGCCCGTCACCTCTTCGGTTACGGTGTGTTCGACCTGAACGCGGGGGTTCACCTCAATGAAGTAGAAATTGCCGGTGTCCATATCCATCAGGAATTCGACCGTGCCCGCACATTCATAGTTCACATGGGCGCAGACCTTGCGGCCGAGTTCGCAGATTTCCTCGCGCTGCGCCTCGCTCAGGTACGGGGCCGGCGCGCGTTCCACCACTTTCTGGTTGCGCCGCTGAACAGAGCAGTCACGCTCGAACAGATGATAGATGTTGCCCTGTTGGTCGCCCAGGATCTGCACCTCGACGTGGCGGGCGCGCAGGATCATCTTTTCAAGGTAGCCTTCGTCGTTGCCAAAGGCGGCCATCGCCTCGCGGCGGCCTTCCTTGACCTTTTCTTCAAGCTCCTTCTCGGACATGATCGGGCGCATGCCGCGCCCGCCGCCGCCCCAGGACGCCTTGAGCATAAGGGGATAGCCGACCTCTTTCGCCTGCTTCTTGATCAGGTCCATGTCGTCGCCCAGCACCTCGGTCGCGGGGATGACGGGCACGCCCGCCTCGACCGCGACGCGGCGCGCGCTGGCCTTGTCGCCGAGCTGGCGCATGGTCTTGGCCTTGGGGCCGATAAAGGTGATCCCGGCCTTGTCGCAGGCATCGACAAAATCGGGGTTTTCCGACAGCAGGCCATAACCCGGATGGATCGCGTCGGCGCCCGCGGCCTTGGCCACGCGGATGATTTCGGGAATGGACAGGTAGGCGGCGACCGGTCCCAGCCCGGCGCCGATGCGGTAGGCCTCGTCGGCCTTGAAGCGATGCAGGCCCAGCTTGTCCTCTTCGGCAAAGACGGCGACCGTCTTTTTGCCCATTTCATTGGCAGCGCGCATGATGCGGATGGCAATTTCGCCACGGTTCGCAATGAGGATCTTCTTGAATTCGGGCATGGGGGTCTTCCTGAGACTGAGGATTGGCGCGAGGTTACGGAAGAAAACCCCGGTCCACAACTGGCCGGAACGGGTAGGGGGCGGGTGCCCGATCGGATGCCGGTTTTTGTGGCACGCACTTCAGCCGAGCGTGGCGCGCCCCCGCAGGTCCAGCGGGCGGGACACGCCAAGCTGGCCCAGATTGGCGGTCATGTCGCGCCCCAGGATGTCCAGCAGATGCGCAGGTCCGTGCGGCCCCATGGCGGCAAGCGCATAGTGGAACGCGCGGCCCAGCATCACAAAATCCGCGCCCTGCGCGATGGCGCGCAGGATATCCAGCCCCCCCTCGATCCCGCCATCAAGGATCAGCGGCAGGGATGTGGCGGCGCGGATCGCGGGCAGCACCTCGATGCTGGCGGGGGCGGCGTCGAACTGGCGGCCCGCATGGTTGGAAATCCAGATCGCATCGATCCCGGCCTGTTCCAGCCGCGGAGCGTCAGCGGCATCCAGCACGCCCTTGACCACCAGCTTGCCGTCCCAGTGATCGCGCAACCACGTCAGATAGTCCCAGTCGGGCGATGTGCGCAGCAGATAGCCCACATGGGCGGTCGAATCCTTTGACCCCGTGTCGCTGGAATAGGCGTCCAGCGTGCGCATATGCGGCATGCCGTGCTGCGCCGTGCCGATGGCCCAGGCAGGACGGCGCGCCACCTGCGCCAAAAGGCGCGGCGTCAGTTTCGGCGGCTGCGTCAGCCCCGAGCGCAACTGCCGTTCGCGCCGACTGGCCACGGGTACGTCCACGGTCAGGATCAGCGTGGAAAAGCCGGAATTGCGCGCGCGCGCCAGCATGTCGCGCCGGATTTCGGGGTCGCGCGGCGGATACATCTGGAGCCAGCCCTTGCCATCGGTCAGCGGGCCGATTGTTTCGGGCGTCTGCGTGGCCACTGTGGACAGGCCATAGGGAATCCCCGCGCGTGTGGCGGCGCGCGCCAGTATCCGTTCCGCATCGGGCCAGACCAGCCCCGACATGCCCAGCGGCGCGATGCCCACGGGCAGCGGATGGGTCTGCCCCAGAAGGGTCATGGTCAGATCTGCCGCAATCTCGCCATGCAGGATCGAGGGCATGAACAGCACCCGGTCGAGTGCTGCGCGGTTGCGCCGCAGCGTTGCCTCGGTCCCGGTGGCGGAATCGAGATAATCCCAGACAAAGCGGGGAATGCGGCGCTGCGCGCGGGCGCGTAGGTCGGATATGGCGGGATAGCGGCTGTTCAGGTCCATCGCCGATCTTTGCCGCGCCGCAGGAACGCCCGCAAGGGCGGATCGCATGGCAGGATGCCGGTCTGGTCGGCAGTTGCGCGCTTTTGATCGGAACAATGCCCGAACATCCCTTTATCTTGCGGCCTTGACACGCTATATTTTCGCGCATGAGCAGTTTCGATGAAATGGACGCCTTTGAGGGCGCATCGCTGTCCGCGCGTGCCATGGCCGCCCGGCCCGCACCCTACCTGGACGAATTGAACCCCGAACAGCGCCTCGCGGTCGAGACGATGGACGGCCCTGTCCTGATGCTTGCCGGGGCGGGCACGGGCAAGACCAAGGCGCTGACCGCGCGCATTGCCCATCTGCTGACCACCGGACGCGCCCGTCAGGACGAGATTCTGGCCGTGACCTTCACCAACAAGGCTGCGCGCGAAATGAAGGACCGTGTGGGGCGGCTGCTGGGGGGGAATGCGGATGGCGTGCGCTGGCTGGGCACCTTCCATTCGATCTGCGTCAAGCTGCTGCGCCGTCACGCGGAACTGGTGGGCCTGAAGTCGAATTTCACCATTCTGGACACCGACGATCAGATCCGCCTGCTCAAACAGCTGATCCAGGCCGAGGGCATCGACGACAAACGCTGGCCCGCGCGGATGCTGGCGGGAATCATCGACGACTGGAAGAACCGCGCGCTGACCCCTGAAAAGGTGCCTGCGGGAGATGCCGGCGCCTATAATGACAAGGGGCCAAAGCTTTATGCCGCCTATCAGGCTCGCTTGCGGGACCTGAATGCCGTCGATTTCGGCGATCTGCTGCTGCATGTGGTGGTGATCTTCCAGAAACACGCCGATGTGCTGGAGCAATACCAGCGTTGGTTCCGGTATATCCTCGTGGACGAGTATCAGGATACCAACGTCGCGCAATATCTATGGCTGCGGCTGCTGGCGGCATCGCACAAGAACATCTGCTGCGTGGGCGATGACGACCAGTCGATCTATGGCTGGCGCGGCGCAGAGG
>JAGXGV010000013.1 GCA_024636635.1 Puniceibacterium sp. | reverse complement strand
TTGCGTCTTCTCGCACAGCCCACGAATATCCATGTCTTCGATCATCCGCTGACGCAGCGGGCTCATCTTCTCCTCTGTCATGTGAACCTCCTGTCTGACGGTGGGAAAGACCACAATCGTCAGCCCAAAGGGGCCCACCACCAAGCAAAAGAATGAAATCTGCGCCAACGTCGCTACCAGGCACCAATGCCGCGGAGCGGCTTAGTCCTTCCGCCCTTCCTACCCAATAACTCGTTGGTCGCGGAAAATCAGTCATTTGCAGCGAAAGCTCCCGACTGACAAACGGAAACGGCACAGGTTTGAAGTTCGAGAGCAACATCGGTTAAAATGGCTAACTGGCCGTTCACCTCACAAACAAGGCCAAGAGGCCTTTTGACTTACCAATTCGGATCTCGGTGCATGTGCATTTGAAAACCGCATCATCGCCAATGGACAAAATCGAATTCTGACCACTCAAACGAGGCTTGCCGAGTCCAAGCGATAGATAGGCATCACAGATCATCTTCCAGCTCAGATGGCCCAGTATGTCAGGTCGTCCACACGGGTCAGCCGCAAGATCTCGTCGTAGGTTCCGGGACGTGCGCCCACGACGGGGGCCGGCTGCGTGATGCGGTCGCCGAGCGGAAAGGGCAGGACCTGTCCTCCGGCCTGTTCGATCAGGCAGTAGGCGGCCATGCAGTCCCAGGCGCTCATCCTGGGCTCTAAGTAGCCGACCAGCCGGCCTGCGGCGACCCAGGCCAGCATCAGCGCGCCTGACCCATAGCGCGTCCAGCTGGCACCGGCGGCCATCAGGTCCGCCAGCATGACGCCGACCTTTGCCGCAGCAACACGGTCGTTTGCCCCGATGCCCAGCAAGCCGGTCGTCAGGTCCAGTGTTGACGCCACCCCCACCGGTTCACCGTTCAGTCGCGTGGGCACGCCCCGTGCCGCCGTGAAGGTTTCATTCAGGACCGGTGCCACGATCACTCCGATCACCGGTCCGTCCGCATCGCAGGCCCCGATCGACACGCACCATCCCGGCAGACCCGCCAGGAACGGCGCCGTGCCGTCGATGGGGTCGATCACCCACGTCAGGCCGGAGGTGCCTGGGGTCACCCCATGTTCTTCGCCCAGCAGGGCATCATCGGGAAAGGTCGCAGACAGGGCGTCGCGGATCAGCGTCTCGACCTCCCGGTCGGCCTCGGACACCATGTCCTGCAGGGTTCGCTTGGCCTCGATATGCAGGGTGTCGCGGTCGTGGAAGTAGCGCAGCGCAAGTGCGCCCGCGCGGGTGGCGATGTCGGTTGCGACGGTCAGGCGGTGGGTCAGATCCATGGTGTCTTTCAGGCGATGAGGGCAAGGCCGCGCGGGCGAAAGCCGAGTGATACGGGTGTTCCGGGCCGCAGGGGCGCGTCCCCTTCGGCGTCGATCGCAAAAAGCAGGCCGACGTCGGTGTCGATCTCGTATTCCAGATGGTCGCCCAGGTAGGCAGAGGAGACGATCTTGCCGGCAAACGGTCCGTCCCTTTCCTGCAGAGTGATCGCATTGGCCCGCACGGACAGTTGTGCCGGGCCGGGGGCCGCGTTGCGCGCCGGCACGGTCTGGGTCAAGCCGCCCACCTGCACGGTCGCCACGCCGTCCGCGACGTGGCTGACTTCGCACGGCACCACGTTCGCCTCGCCGATGAAATCCGCGATGAAGTCCGACGCGGGCTGCTCATAAAGCGCACGCGGCGTGCCTTCCTGCGCGATGCGGCCGTCCTGCATGACAATGATCCGGTCGGACACGGCCAAGGCTTCCTCCTGGTCGTGGGTGACGTAGACAGCGGTAAAGCCCAGCCGCTGCTGCAGGTCGCGGATCTCGGTCCGGACCCGGCGCCGCAGCCGTGCGTCGAGGTTCGACAAGGGTTCGTCCAGCAGCAGGACCTGCGGTTCCAAGACCAGCGCACGCGCCACGGCGACCCGCTGTTGCTGGCCACCCGACAGTTCCGACGGCAACCGCGCGCCCATCCCGTCGAGGCCGACGAGGTCGAGGCCCTTGTCCGCCACGTCCCGCGCCGGGCCCGCCTTCATGCCGCCGGATTCCAGCCCGTCGGCCACGTTCTGCGCCACGGTCATGTGCGGGAACAGGGCGTAGGACTGGAACACCATCGACACGTCGCGCCGGTTGGCGGGCAGGCGGGTCACGTCCTCGCCGCCGATCAGGATGCGGCCTTGCGTCGGGCTTTCCAGCCCGGCCAGCATACGCAGGGTCGTCGTCTTGCCGCAGCCGGACGGCCCCAGCAAGGTCACCAGTTCGCCCGGCGCGATCTGTAGAGAAAGGTCGGGGATCGCGATGAAGCTGCCGAACTCCTTGCGCACGTTCTTGAATGCGACTGCGCCGCGTTTGGGGGATGTCATGCCTGAACCTCTTTCGGTCTTTTCTGCACGGCGGGTTCGATCTGACGCCGCAGGCGACGTTCGCCCACCAGCAGCTGGAAGGTGCCGATCACCGTGATCATCACGACGATCAGGACTGATGAATATGCAATCGCGATGCCGTATTCGCCGTTCTCGACCAGACCCACGATATAGGCGGTCGCCATGTTGTATTTCGCCGAGACGAGAAAGATCACGGCAGAGATCGACGTGATCGCCCGCACGAAGGAATAGACCAACGCCGCCAGGATCGCGGGCCGCAGCAACGGCAGGATCACGCGGCGCAGAGTGCGCGGGCTGGACGCGCCGAGCGTCAGCGACGCCTCGTCCAGCGACGCATCCAGCTGCGCCATCGCCGCGACGCCGCCGCGCACGCCGACGGGCATGTTCCGGAACACGAAGCAAAAGATAAGGATCATCGCCGTGCCGGTCATCTGCACGGGCGGCAGGTTGAATGCCATGATGTAGCTGATGCCGATGACCGTCCCGGGAATGGCGAAGCTCATCATCAGCGCGAATTCGAACAAGCCGCGCCCCGGGAACCGCTGCCTCACGATCAGCCATGCGGTCAACAGACCCACGGCGGCGGTCAGGGGGGCCGCGATCAGCGCGATCTTCATCGTCGTCCAGAAGCTGTTCCACGCCACACCGGTCCAGACGATCCCGTCCTGCCAGCTGACCGAGAACGCCCGCGTGTAGTGTTCCAGCGTCAGGGTATGGTCGAGGCCCCAGATCTTCACGAAGCCGCCGAACAGGATCAGCCCATAGACGAAGACGGTGAAGGCGGCCCAAAGGAACACCACGCATGCCACCGGCCAAGCGACCCGGCGCGGTAGGGCGGCGTGACGGCCGCCGTCGCCCTTGCCGGAGACCGTCGCGAAATTGCGCCGCCCCAGCCACAGCCGCTGCGCCAGAAACGCCGACAGCGTGAACCCCAGAAGCACCGTCGCCAGCACCGCCGCGCGGGCCGGGTCGTGCTGCGCGCCGACGACGGCAAAGAAGATCTCGGTCGACAGGACGCCGCCGTTACCGCCCAGCACCAGCGGGTTGCCGAAGTCGGCCATCGACTCGATGAAACTGATCAGGAAGGCGTTGGCGATCCCCGGTGCCATCAGAGGCAGCGACACCCGGCGGAACGTCCGCCAGCGCGACGCGCGCATGGTCTGGCTTGCCTCCTCCATCGACGGGCTGACGCCCTCGACGACGCCGATCAGCACGAGGAACGAGATCGGCGTGAATGACAGCATCTGCGCGATCCAGATGCCGGTCAGACCATAAAGCCAGCGGCCCAGCTCCCACCCAGTCACATCCTCGATGAACTGGGTGACAAACCCCGCCCGCCCCAGCATCAGCGTCAGCGCCAGACCGATGACGAAGGGCGGCGTGATGATCGGCAGCACCGTCAGCAGCCGCAGCCCCTTCTTGAATGGCACCCGCATCCGCGTCGCCACAAGCGCAAATGCCAGACCCAGCAGGGTCGTGCCCGTCGCCGTGCACATCGCCAGAAAGAACGTCCGCCACGCCACGCCGCAGCCGCCCGATCCGGTGACGCAGCGCAGGCTCCAGATCTTGGGGTCGCCGATGTTGCGCACCACGCCTTCCGACGTGAACGACCCGTCGAAATCCTGAAATGCGCCGGTGAACATCGACACCAGCGGGTAGAAGACGAAAAGCGCGACAAGCCCGATCAGCAGCGTGATCGACCCCAGCACGAAGGCGTCGCCCTTCAGCGCCCCGCGCTCTGCCAGACCGAAGGCGATGAAGCCGGCGAAACACAGCAGGATCCCGATGGCACCGGCCCCGAACGCCTGTTGCCCGTCGACCGGTCCCAGCGCCTCAAGCGCCGCCCAGTTCCAGCCGCGCAGACCGACCGACAGGCCCTGCGCCATCATCCAGGCAATCCCCGCAGCTCCGAGGATCACCAGCCAGCCGCCTCGACGTGCGGGTGGCATCGACAGCCGTAACATCCCGGCCAGTCCCAGAAGCACCGGCATCGGCCACAGCCACCATCGGTCCAGTTGTGCAATCCCGGGCCAGACCCGGTCATCAGTCAGATAATCGCCAACCCAGCCAAGGCCGAAGAATCCGCTCCGCAAGCGATACCACGGCAGGATCATGAAAGAGATCAGGGCGGCCAGCAGCAGCAGGTCCAGCCGGCGGTTGTCGCGGATCATGGGGCCAGTCTTTCACGGAAGGGTCGGAGAGGGCGCGCGCGCCCTCTCCATAGGGGGCCTACTCGGTCGCGGCACCGCCCACGTCGGCATCCCAGCGCGCCAGCAGGGCAGAGCGCCGTTCGGCGCTGCCGTATTGCGCGAAGTCGTAGTCGATCAGCTTGATCGTCGACAGGTCAGGCGCGGCCTCGGGCGCCTTGGCGTTCTTGTTGGACGGGATCTGGAACGATCCGGCCTCCGGCATCACCGACTGTTCGTCCGCGGTCAGAACCCAGTCGTAAAAGACCTTGGCCTCGTCCGGGTTCTGCGCCCCTTCGATCATCGACATCGAGCCGATTTCATAACCGGTGCCTTCGCAGGGGGCGACGACAGCGATCGGAAAGCCTTCCTCGGCCTGTGCCACGGCGTCATGCATGAACACGATGCCCAGCCCGGTCTCGCCACGTGCCGCGGCCTTCACCGGGGCGGACCCCGACTTGGTGTATTGCGACACGTTGTCGTTCAGCTTCTTGAGGTAGGCAAAGGCCTCGTCCTCGCCCATTAGCTGCACCAGCGTGGCCAGCGTCGTGTAGGCGGTGCCAGACGAATTGGGGTCGGCGATCTGGATCTCGCCCTTCAGGCTGGGGTCCAGCAGGTCGGCCCAGCAAGCGGGGGGCGTGATGCCATTCTTCTCGAAGATCTCGGTGTTGTAGCCCCAGCCCAAGGCACCGGAATAGACGCCGACCGTGCGATAGCCCGAGGTTTCGGCTTGGTTGACGGCCCAGGGCTGCAATTCGTCCAGCATCGGCGACTTGTATTCTGCGGTCAGCCCGTCAGCGGCAGCCTGCAGATGTGGATCGCCGGTGCCGCCCCACCACAGGTCGGTCTGCGGGTTGCGGCCCTCGGCCCTGATCTTGGCATAGGCCTCGCCCGAGGACAGGCGCACCATGTTCACGTCGATCTCGTGGCTGGTCTCGAAATCGGCGACCAGCCGTTCGCAGATCACAACGTCGGCCGAGCAGATTAGGTTCAGCTCTGCCGCCGCGGCCCCGGTGGCCATCGTGGCCGCGATACCGCCCAGAAGAGCGATCTTCAATTTGGTCATCTTGGGTCTCCTCCCGTGATCCGCGCGACGCCTCCCCGACATTGCACGGCTGTGCATCACGTTCCGATCAGAATCACCATTCTGTCAAGCCTAACTTTCGACATCTTTCTGCAACAAGCCTATTTCGGCGCATCAACCGAATTGCACCGCTGTGCAGTTTGTTCCAGAATAGTCGTGATCAGGGGGGGTAGGACATGTTGCAGAAAGGTGCGGTCAGTGCACGCGACGTGGCACTGGCGGCGGGCGTGTCTCGCACCGCCGTCAGCCGGACATTCACGCCCGGTGCCAGCGTTTCGCCAGCGACGCGCGCAAAGGTCATCGCCGCTGCCGATGCCTTGGGGTATCACGTCAACAACCTTGCCCGCGGCCTGACCCGCGCCGAAAGCGGCATTGTCGCGCTGATCGTCGCCGAACTCGATACGCCTTACCGGTCACGCCTCGTCAGCGCCCTGACCGACCGGCTGCAGACTGCCGGCAAGGTCGCGATGATGATCAACACGGACCGGTCCGACGCCAGTGTGGAAGCGGCGTTGAGACAGGCGATCGGATATCGCACGGATGCGGCGATCGTGTTGTCCGGCATGCCCGATCGCGCGCTTGCCGACATGTGCCTGCGCAATGGCCTGCGCCTGGTGTTGATCAACCGGGACGAGGAATGGCCCGGCACGATCCGCGTGCGTCTTGATGACGAAGAAGCAGGTGCACGCGCGGCCCGGACCCTGCTGCGTGTCGGATGCAGTCGACCTGCGCTCGCAAGTTCCGCCTCTGCCACGGCCAGCCTGAAGGCCCGTGCGAACGGGTTTCGTGCCGGTCTCGCGGCGGAAGGCGTGGTTCCGATGGAAGTTGTCCTGGGCCCGACGTCCTATGAGACCGGCCTGGCACTTGGCACGGACCTGTTCAGCCGCGACATCCGTCCCAATGGCATCTTCTGTGTCACTGATCTTCTGGCCTGCGGCGTGATCGACGCTGCCCGCCACCGTTTCAATCTGCGGGTGCCTGCCGATCTTTCGGTCATCGGTTTCGACGACATTCCGCAGGCGGGCTGGGAAGCCTACGACATGACGACGTTTCGGCAGCCTGTCAGCGACATCGCAGAGGCATGCATCGCATGGCTTTCAAGTCCTGCCGCCGGCATGGACGTCGAGACGATCAAACTGTCGGCTGAAATGGTGTGGCGAGATTCCGTTGCGCCGCCGGGCGAATAGACTGCGTCGCAAGCCATCGAAAGGCATGTGGGTCGGAGCGTTCGGAGGATTGTGCCTTGCGGCTAGTGTTTCATGCAGGCAGGGGCGGGGGCGCCTCAGTGTTCACCCTCGCACTCGATCAGGACCGTGGCATCCCTTAACTGTTCCGCCAGGTCCTCCGGAGCGAACTCTTCGGACAGGTCAGTCGTCGCGACGGCGACGTCGTTCAGTCCGGCGAACATCGCACCCATCGCGCCCCGGATCCCGAAGTTGATGTTCTGCGGCTCCGCACCGGACCGCTCCTTTGTGTATTCGTAGCTTAGTCGGGCGACCACGATGCCCACCACCCGACCAAAGCGGTCGACGATCGGCCCGCCGGAATTGCCTGGCTGCACCGGCGCAGAGATCTGCATGCGCGTTGCGTCCTCCAACCCCTCCATCGAGGAGATGCTGCCGCGTGTGATGTTCAGCCCGCTCAGGATGCCTTGCAGCGGAAAGCCGGCGACGGTGATGTCACTGTTGAGGCGCGCGGGCTTGGATGCGAACGACAGGAAATCTGCGGCCTTGCGCGGCGTTTGGGGTGTCAGAATAGCCAGGTCGAACGGCTCTGACGCGGCGACGACCCGCAGGGGCTCGCCAGCGACGGTCAGACTGTCGCAACCGGCGACGACGTGCGCGTTGGTCATGATCGCCGCATCCTCATTGATGTAGAAGCCGGAGCCGGTGGCACTAAACCGCTCTTTCGGCACTGGCGATGCCGCGGGCGGCGGTGGTGGTGCGGTAGTGGCCGCGACGTTCGCACTGCGATCCGCATCGTATGCGTCAACCGCCGCGGTCACCAACGTCATCAGGTGGCCACCGCTCGGTGCGTCAAGCGTCGCTGAGCGTCCGATCTGGAACGTGGATGCCATCAGCGCGGGGCGGTTGGTCGTGTCTTCCAGCTGGTTCACTATCAGGACCGTGGTCCAAAGTCCGTCCGA
The DNA here is from genome assembly GCA_024636635.1 of Puniceibacterium sp. Taxonomy (GTDB): domain Bacteria; phylum Pseudomonadota; class Alphaproteobacteria; order Rhodobacterales; family Rhodobacteraceae; genus Puniceibacterium. Next base: position 2,963 of record JAGXGV010000013.1, on the reverse strand, counting down.
CGGGTCACGCAGGGAGCGCGCGTAGGAGTAGAGGTTGCCGGTCTTGCTGCCTGACACCACCTGGCCGTTAGACTGACTTTCGTAAAGGGGCCCCCAGTTGTCGCTGTCCGTGCGCAGAGCGACGTGAAAGTCCACGACGTCTGCCTGATTGCCAACGTAGAAGCGCACGATGACCGACCCATTGAAACTGTCGATCTCATGGCTGCGATCCTGCGTGTTTTCGATCGCGGACATCGACCCGGCAGGGTAGGAGATGCTCGCGTTGAATGCAGGCATGTAGAAGTTGGTCCAGCTTCCGTCCTCAAGCGCGTTCGCCGTCAGGATCGTCAGGACAGCAGCGCTCCGGTTGCTGTCCGGCCAGTCCTTCTTGCGGAGGAAGGCCTCATAAGCGGTCTGACTGCCACGCCCCCAGTCGCCATCGATCAACCCGCTGTAGGTGCCTTCCAGCGCGAGGCCCGCCTGTAGGTATCGCTTTTCCAGTGTATTCAAGGGGCGGGCGTCGAATGGCGCGTCCAGTATGGATGCGGTGTCGGCGTTCGTCGCGCTCTCTGCTGGACGGCTCCAAGCAAAGCGGATGTAGGCCTCTCCCGTCGAACAGTAGCTGTCCGGAGGAATGGCACGACGTCCGACCAGAGTGGCTAGAAAGTCCGTCGATCCCGCATCGGCGATCGTGCCGACCGAGATCGCATACCACCCGTTGCTGGAGGCATAGATCGCCTCTGCGTCGGTGGCAGTTTCGCGGATGTAGGAGAAGGCGTCCTCCAGCGTCTGCCGTGACGCTACGATGATCGCGCAATCGCCGGGCCTGACGAACTCCGCCAATGCAGCCGTCGGGCAAGCGATTGTAAATACGAATGTGCAGATCTGACGGGCGAACAAGGCAGCTCCTCCTAGACGGTTAACACAACGTTAAGATGTGCCGACCAACATCGTCAATTATGTGACGTGAACCAACGTAGGGATAGTCGTTTGTGTGACTTGCGGAGCTCTGCAAGTTTGATGCTGAGAGAGCCTTTGGATGTGTCGCGCCGGACGACATCCATAGCGCGGCGGCGCATCACGGCGATGTTGCCCGACGCATGGCAATCCCGCCGCTGTTGATTGGCCTCACAATGGTGGGGTTCGGAACGCCCACGCCAGAGCTTCTGGTTTCGGTCGAGGCCGCGCGCGGCATCTGCCGACAGGCTAAAGGTCAGAGCGACCGTATCCACCAGATAGGTGGGCGGCGTATAATCAACCAGACAGATCGTCTGGGGTGCGACATTTGCATAGGACGGCTTTCTTGACAAACTTTTAGTTTGTGCCGACGTTAGTTACCATAAGGGCTAGCGCCAAGTCGCTGGCGACCAGTAAGGAGAGTTCGATGTCAGCGCCTAAAACAGATCTGGATAAGCAGGAAAAGCAGCACAAGGCCCCGCTGGGCGGCATGGGTATCGCCGTTGCTTTCGCTCTGGTGCTTTTTGTCGGTCTGATCATCTGGATAAGCGCGAAGGGCAACACCCCCGAAGGCGCAGACGAACAAATTGATGGCCGCACCGGTGTCGAAGTGCCCGCCGATGGCGCCGACATCCCCGCAGATGCAACCACGGCACCTGTTGGAAACTGACTTGCCAAAGATGCGTGGAAAGGCCGATTTACCGACCAAGGCCTGCGCGGTCTGCGGTCGGCCTTTTATGTGGCGCAAGGCGTGTTCGGAGGATTGGGATGAGGTGCGGTATTGCTCTGACCAATTCCGGTCGGTGCGGATCAAATCCCGTGGATAGAGCGGGGTGCAGGATATTGCCATCGGCAATATCGTCGGATCAAACATCGCCAATATTCTGCTAATCGTCGGCCTGACCAGTCTGGTTTGGCCGATCCGGGTGTCGGGCGTGACGCTGCGGCGCGACACGGCTGTCATGATAGCGGCGGCCTTGGCGTTGGTGCCGATCTTTGCAATGGGCGAAATCGGGCGGCTGCCGGGTGGCCTGCTGGTGCTTGCGTTGGCTGGTTACCTGACCTGGGCCTACTTACAGCCCGGTGCAGCCATTGATGACGACGGTGATACGTCGTGCCCGCCTTCATGCTTGTCTCTGCGCTCTGGGTTCTAGGTGGGCTGGTCGTCTTGATGTTCGGCGCGCGGTTTCTCGTGGATGGGTCGGTCTCCATCGCGCGGGGCTTCGGCGCGTCCGAGGCCTTTATCGGCCTGACAATCGTGGCCGTCGGCACATCACTGCCCGAGCTTGCCACATCCATTATCGCGGCCTTTCGCCGGCAGTCAGAGATTGCCATCGGCAACATCATCGGCTCGAATATTTTGAACGTCCTGGGGATCCTTGGCGTGACAGCGCTGATCAAGCCGGTCCCGGTCGCGGACAGGTTTCTGACCTTCGATCTGCCGATCATGATTGCGGCCTCGCTGGTCTTGACTGCGGTGCTTCTGACGCGCCCTGTCATCGGTCGCGGAATGGGTTTGGTCGTGTTGGCCTGATACGTAGCCTATGTGTGGTCCGCGCAGTGAGGGGATGATCGCCATCAGACGGTGATTGTCTCGGTTCTGCGCCCCTTCTGTCGCCCGAGCGTCACGCATGAACATGCAAGGCGGTTCTGACATCATGACAGATCCTGTGGCCCCACATGGTCGAAGTGGCCAGACCACCTCACATCACGCTTGGTTTTATGTCCCGGCACACCTGATGGTTGTTGGGATCAGCAAAGGCTGACAAACAGTTCTTAAAAAGGGATAAAAAGTTAAGGGCCAGCACAAATGCACCGCTCACCTTCAGAAGCGAATTCGAAAAAGGACCCAAGGCATGACCGATTTCCACCAACCCGTCGACGCGTCACTTGTCCCACGCTTTGCCGGGCACGCGACGTTCATGCGGCTGCCAGCGGTGGCCACCGCCCAAGGCCTTGATATCGCATTGATCGGCATTCCGTGGGATGGCGGCACCACCAACCGTGCCGGTGCGCGCCACGGCCCG
>JAGXGV010000120.1 GCA_024636635.1 Puniceibacterium sp. | reverse complement strand
TGCCAGCGCCCCTCGAACCCCTCGGGGATCAACAGGATGTCGCGGTCGAGCGTTTTCACATCGCGCCGCCCGCACATGGCCATCGAGAGGTCCAGTTCCTTGTGGATCACCTCGAGCGCGCGGGTCACACCCTGCTGGCCCATCGCGCCAAGGCCATAGACATAGGCCCGTCCGATCCAGGTGCCCTTGGCGCCCATCGCCAGCGCCTTGAGCACGTCCTGCCCCGAGCGGATGCCGGAATCGAGATGCACCTCGATCCGGTCGCCCACGGCGTCAAGGATTGCGGGCAAGGCGCGGATGGAGCTGAGCGCGCCGTCAAGCTGTCGGCCGCCGTGGTTCGAGACAACGATGGCATCGGCGCCGACATTGCACGCCTCAAGCGCGTCGCGCGGGTCCATGATGCCCTTGATGATCAGCGGGCCGTCCCACATCCGGCGGAACTGGCGGATCCGGTCCCAGTCAAGCGAGGGATCAAACGCCTCGGCTGTCCAGGTCGACAGCGACGAGGGATCGCTCACGCCCTTGGCATGGCCGACGATATTGCCGAAGAACCGCCGTTTCGTGGACAGCATGCCCAGGCCCCAGTGCACCTTGGTCATCATGTTGGCGACAGAAGCGGGGGTCAGCTTGGGCGGGGCGGAAAGGCCGTTGCGGATATCCTTGTGCCGCTGGCCCAGCACCTGAAGATCGACGGTGATCACCGCGGCGGAGCAGTTCGCATCGCGTGCGCGGTCGAACAGCCGCTGCATGTAATCGTCATCCTTGAGCGTGTAGACCTGCATCCAGAAGGGGCGCGAGGTGTGGGCAGCCACATCCTCGATCGAGCAGATCGACATGGTGGACAGGCAATAGGGCACGCCGAATGTCTCGGCGGCGCGGGCGGCCTTGATCTCGCCATCAAAGTGCTGCATCCCCGTCAGCCCGACGGGGGCGAGGGCGACCGGCATGGCCACGTCCTGACCAATCATCGCGCTGGCGGTGCTGCGCCCGGCCATGTCCATGGCGACGCGCTGGCGCAGGTAAATCTGATCGAAGTCGCTGGAATTCTCGCGGAAGGTCTGTTCCGACCAGCTGCCGGATTCGGTGTAGTCGTAGAACATCTTTGGCACACGGCGCCGGTACAGGCGCTTGAGATCGGCAATCTGGGTGATCACGGGCATGGGGTGCGGCCTTTCTGGCGGATCGGTCCGGATTTGTTACCAGTCGCATGAACTACGGGCAATGGACATGACGGGCGCAGGGGCGGATGGCCCTGATCCAGCGGAGCGCCTGCGGCGCGCAGGATATGTCACCCCCGCCGCAGGCGGGGGCTTCGCGGACCCCGCGGCGCGACGTGCCGCCCCGGACGTGGTTCGCGGCGGCGGACAGGGCGCAACAGCGGGCTTGCCTTCGATTGCGCGGCGCTTCATTCAGGGGGGATGACAGAGATTCCGACACAGGTTTCCCCGGCTCTGGCCGCTCTTGGCTGGTCGCAGTTCCTTGCCGATCAGCTGGCCGGGGACGAGGCCGGACTTGCGCGGCTGCGCGTCGCCACGGTGCACCGGGCACGGATGACAGCCGTGGGTGTCGACGGGCCGGTGCGGCTGTCCCTGCCCGCGCAGGTGGCGACCGCGGATTTCGCCGTGGGCGACTGGGTTCTGGCGGAACCGGGATCGCTGATGCTGGTGCGGCGGCTGGAGCGCATGTCGCTGCTGCGGCGCCGGACCGAAGGCGGGCGTGGTCCGCAGCTGATCGCCGCGAATGTGGACACGCTGTTCATCGTCACCTCGTGCAATGCCGATTTCAACCCGGCCCGGCTGGAACGCTATCTGGCGCTGTGCGCAGAGGCCGGCACGCGGGCGGTGATCCTGCTGACCAAGGCCGATCAGGTCGCGGATGTGGCACCCTTCCGCAGCCAGGCCGAGGCGTTGCAGCGCGACCTGCCGGTTGTGGCGCTGAACGCCAAGTCCGGCGATGCCGTTGCGGCGCTTGCGCCCTGGTGCGGGCCGGGGCAGACCGTGGCGCTGGTGGGATCCTCGGGCGTGGGCAAGTCGACGCTGCTGAACACGCTGGCCGACAAGGCGCCGGGCGAAGAGCAGGAAACCGGCGGCATCCGCGGCAGCGACGCCAAGGGGCGGCACACCACCACGGCGCGGTCGCTGCATGCGATCCGGGGCGGGGGCTGGGTGATCGACACGCCGGGCATGCGTACCCTGCACATGAGCGATTCCGCCGACGGTCTGGGTGCGGTCTTTGCCGAGATCACCGAGCTGGCGCCCGATTGCCGGTTCCGCGATTGCACCCATGCGCATGAACCCGGCTGCGCCGTGCAGGCGGCCATTGCGGCGGGCGATCTGGACCCCGACCGGCTGGACCGCTGGCGCAAGCTGACCGGCGAGAACCGCGACAACACGCCGGTCCTGAGCGGCCCGCGCGGCAACCGGACCGTGCAACCCCGCGGCAAGCGGCGGTGACGGCAGGGGTGACTGCGGGGGCGCAGGCTCTGCTGGCGGCGGATGGCGGCGGGACGCGTTGCCGTATGGTGCTGCTGTGGCAGGGCCAGCGGCACGAGGTTGTGGGGCCGGGGGCCAATGTCACCACGGATTTCGACGGTGCGGTGGCTGTGCTGCGCGGCTGTCTTGCCGAGCTTGCGGCGCTGGCGGGGGTCGAACTGGACGTTTTGCGGAATGTGCCGACCTATCTGGGGCTGGCCGGTGTGCTGGAGAGTGACACGGCGGCGCGGGTGGCGGCGGCGCTGCCCTTGCGGACTGTCCGGGTGGACGAGGACCGGCCCGCTGCGTTGGTCGGCGCGCTGGCGGGGCATGCGGGCTGTGTCGTGTCGCTGGGCACGGGGTCGTTCGTCGGTCGGCAGGATGCACGCGGCGTGCGGTTTGTCGGGGGGCATGGACTGGTGCTGGGGGATGAGGCATCGGGCGCCTGGCTGGGGCGCGGGATGCTGGCCGGGGCGCTGCTGGCCCTGGACGGGTTGGGGCTGGACACGGCGCTGTGCGCGGCCTTGCGTCAGCGGCTTGGTGGTGTGCCGGGTGTGATCGGCTTTGCCCGGGGGGCGGGACCGGCAGAGTTCGCAGCCCTTGCGCCCGAAGTCGTGGCCGCAGCAAATGCGGGCGATCCGGTGGCCGCTGCGATGATGGCCGAAGGCGGCAGATATGTAGGCCGGGCGCTGGCGGCACTGGGTCGGCCCGCGCACGAGCCGGTCTGCCTGCTGGGCGGGCTGGGGGCGGCCTGTCTGCCGTGGCTGCCCGAAACGGTGCGCGCGGCGGTGGTGCCCCCGCAAGGCAGTGCGCTGGACGGAGCACTGACGCTGGCAGCTCGGCAGGCGGCAGAGCCGGTGCCATGACGCGGCAGGTTGCCCTGACCGGCGCGCGGGTGTTCGACGGTGCGCATCTGGCGGCGGGGCTGGCGGTTGTGGTTGCACAGAGGCGGATCGCGGCCATTGTCCCCGAGGGTGACGTGCCGCGTGATGCCGAGGTCGTGGCGCTGGGCGGCGGCATCCTGTGTCCCGGTTTTGTAGATGTGCAGGTCAATGGCGGCGGCGGCGTCCTGTTCAATGACGACCCGTCGGTGGGCACGTTGCGGCGCATGGCGCAGGCGCATGCCGGGCTTGGGGCGACAACGATCCTGCCGACACTGATCACCGACACGCCCGAACGCACGGCAGAGGCGATCGGGGCGGTCGTGGCGGCGTTGGCTGCTGGGGTGCCGGGCATCGGCGGGCTGCATCTGGAAGGCCCGCATATCGCACTGTCGCGCAAGGGGGCGCATGATCCGGGGCGCATCCGCCCCATGGAGGACGCGGATCTGGGCCGGCTGCTGGACGCGGCGCGGCACATTCCGGTGCTGGTCGTCACGCTTGCACCCGAAGCGGTGAGTCTTGAACAGATTGCGGCGCTGGCGGGCGCGGGCGTGGTGGTGTCGCTGGGTCACAGCGATTGCAGCCATGCAGAGGCACAGGCGGGTTTTGACGCGGGGGCGCGGATGGTGACGCATCTGTTCAACGCGATGAGCCAGATGGCCGGCCGTGCGCCCGGTCTTGTCGGGGCGGCGCTAAGCGCGCCCGGGGTCACGGCGGGGCTGATCGCGGATCTGGAGCATGTGAGCGGGCCGACTTTGCAGGTGGCGCTGGCGGCGGATGCGGGGCGTGGCGGGCTGTTTCTGGTCAGCGACGCCATGGCCCCGGCCGGCAGCGATCTGGCGGAATTTACGCTGACCGGGCAGCGGGTCGTCCGGCAGGCGGGCACGCTGCGGCTGGCGGACGGGACGCTGGCGGGGGCGGATCTGGATCTGGGGCGCGCGGTGCGCAATCTCGTCTCGGTCGGGGTGCCGCTGGTGCAGGCGCTGGCGATGGCGACGGCGCGGCCTGCGCGGGCAGTCGGGTTGTCCGGTGCCGGATGGCTGCGCGCCGGGGCCGAGGCCGACCTGGTGCATTTGCGGGATGATCTGATCCTGCAATCTGTCTGGCAGCGCGGTGAACGCGTGCCGCTGTCACAGGTGGCAGATTAGCGCAGCCGCGCGAACCGGATGATGGCCACCGCAATCACCGCTTGGTGCGGCGGTCGCGGCAATCACCGCTTCGTGCGGCGCAGGCGGATCACCACATCGACGCTGGCAATCTCTGCGCCTTCGGGGGCATGGGGCAGGCGGGCGATTTCCAGTTGATCCGAAGGCGCGTCGGTCAGCGATCCGTCATCTTCCCAGTAGAAATGCGGATGGTCGTGGGTGTTGGTGTCGAAATAGCTTTTCGATCCGTCCACCGTCACCTCCTGCATCAGACCGGCATCGCAGAATGCCTTGAGCGTGTTGTAGACCGTGGCGAGCGACACCCGCTCTCCGCGGTCGCGCGCGGCGGCGAACAGGCTTTCGGCCGTTACGTGCCGGTTCTGCCCATCACCGACCAGCAGGGCCGCCAGGGTGAGCCGCTGCCGGGTCGGGCGCAGATCGCACCGGGCCAGCCAGTCGGTTCCACGATTTTCCGCGTCAGGTGTCATCCGGTGCATGTCCTCTGAAGTTCTATGCCCATATATAAAGCGCGGGGCGCCCGGATTTCAAACGAAATTGCCGCAGCGCGCTTTCGGTCGCGGTCCGAACCGCAGGCTTGCGCCCTGCGCGACCCCGATGCTAGAGGGGTTGGACGGCAAGAGTTACAGATGAGGCGCACTATACATGGCTGACTACCCGAGCCAGTTCGACAAGGAAGATCTGCTGAAATGCGCCCGCGGCGAATTGTTCGGCCCCGGCAATGCGCAACTTCCTGAGCCGCCGATGCTGATGATGGACCGAATCACCGACATTTCCGGGGATGGAGGGCTACACGGCAAGGGTCACGTGGTTGCAGAATTCGACATTCATCCCGAACTGTGGTTCTTCAAGTGCCACTTTCCCGGCAATCCGATCATGCCGGGCTGTCTGGGTCTTGACGGGCTGTGGCAGCTGACCGGGTTCAACCTGGGGTGGCGCGGATGGCAGGGTCGCGGCTATGCGCTGGGCGTGGGCGAGGTCAAGCTGACAGGCATGGTGCGCCCCGACCGCAAGCTTCTGACCTACAAGGTCGATTTCACCAAGGCGGTGCAGACCCGCCGCCTGACCATGGGTGTGGCCGACGGCATCGTCGAGGCCGACGGTGAAATCATCTATCAGGTCAAGGACATGAAGGTCGCGCTGTCAGAGAACTGATCCGATCCAGAGCGAACCAACAGGAGGAGCGCGCCATGCGCCGCGTCGTCGTCACCGGAATGGGCATCGTCTCGTCCATCGGGAACAATACCCAAGAGGTTCTGACCTCTCTGAAGGCCGGAACATCCGGCATCACCGCCAATGCCGACATGGCCGAGCGGGGATTCCGTAGCCAGATCGCCGGCAACGTCAAGCTGGACGTGGCCGAGCATGTGGAAAAGCGTACCCTGCGATTCATGGGGCCGGGTGCCGCATATGCCCATATCGCCATGGCGCAGGCCATTGCCGATGCGGGGCTGGAACCGGGCGACATCTCCAACCCGCGTTCCGGTCTGGTTGCGGGGTCGGGCGGGCCGTCCTCCAGCGCGATGCTGGCGTCGCACCAGATCGTGCTGAAGAACGGATCGCCCAAGCGGATCGGTCCGCTGGCCGTGCCGAAATGCATGTCCTCGACCATCAGCGCGAATCTGAGCACCGCCTACAAGATCAAGGGCATCAACTATTCCATCACCTCGGCCTGTTCGACCAGCCTGCACTGCATCGGCAATGCGGCGGAACAGATCATGATGGGCAAGCAGGACATCATGTTCGCCGGCGGCGGCGAGGAACTGGACTGGACGCTGTCTTGTCTGTTCGACGCCATGGGCGCCATGTCGTCCAAGTATAACGACACGCCGGAAAAAGCCTCGCGCGCGTTCGATTCGGGCCGGGACGGTTTTGTGATCGCCGGCGGTGGCGGTATCCTCGTGCTTGAGGATCTGGAGCATGCAAAGGCGCGCGGTGCGAAGATTTATGCCGAGGTGACCGGCTATGCCGCAACATCCGACGGGCACGACATGGTGGCGCCGTCGGGCGAGGGCGGCGAGCGGGCGATGCGTCTGGCGCTGGAGTCGCTGAAGGACCGCAATGTCGGTTACATCAACGCCCATGGCACCAGCACGCCGGTTGGGGACGTGGGCGAGATCGAGGCGGTGCGCCGTGTCTTTGGCGACGGGTCCACGCCGCCGGTCAGTTCCACCAAGTCGATGACCGGCCACAGCCAGGGTGCCACCGGCGCGCAAGAGGCGATCTATTGCCTGCTGATGCTGCAACACGATTTCATCGCGCCGTCGATCAATGTCGATACGCTCGATCCCGCGCTGAAGCCCGAAGAGATCGCCACCAGCCTTGTGGAAAACGCCGGGCTGGACACGGTGATGACCAATTCCTTTGGCTTTGGCGGCACCAACGGGTCGATGTTGCTAAGCAGGTATCACGGATGAGCGACCAGTTGCGCGGCAAGCGCGGGCTTGTGATGGGTGTGGCCAACGAACGGTCCATCGCCTGGGGCATCGCAAAGGCGCTGGCCGGGGCGGGGGCGGAACTGGCATTCACCTATCAGGGCGAGGCGTTCGGATCGCGGTTGAAACCGCTGGCGGACAGCGTCGGGTCAGATTTTATGGTCGATGTGGACGTGACCGACGATGTCTCGCTTGACGCGGCGTTCGAACAGTTGGGCACGCGCTGGCCGACGCTGGATTTTGTGGTTCATGCCATCGCATTCTCGGACAAGTCCGAACTGACCGGGCGGTTCCTGAACACGTCACGCGCGAATTTCAAGGCGACGATGGATATCTCTGCCTACAGCTTTGTCGAGGTGGCGCGGCGCGCCCATCCGATGATGGTGGAAAACGGCGGTACGCTGATCACGCTGACCTATCAGGGCAGCAACAAGGTTGTGCCCAACTACAATGTCATGGGCGTGGCCAAGGCCGCGCTCGAGGCGGCGACGCGCTACCTTGCCAACGACCTTGGCCCCGAGGGGATTCGCGTGAACGCCATCAGCCCCGGCCCAATGAAGACGCTGGCCGGAGCGGCCATCGGCGGCGCGCGCAAGACCTACAAGCACACCGACATGAACGCGCCGCTGCGCGCCAATGCCACGCTTGATGCGGTGGGGGGCACGGCGGTCTATCTGATTTCGGATGCGGGCGCCTGCACCACCGGCGAAATCCTGCATGTGGACGGCGGATTTCACGTGCTTGGAATGCCGCAATACGAAAACCTCTGAGGGGCAGCTCTGGCGGGACTGGCGAAAGTCTGTGTGGTCGCGACGCTGCGGGCACGTCTGGTGACAGCGCCTAGACCCAATGGGCCGCCGCCCGACGTGCCCGTAGCGTTAATTCTGCGCAACTTGCTTTCAAACTTCTCGTCCAAGTCGCATTGGCGACACTGGGCTGTCGTCGAGCTGGTGTAAGCACACGTCAGTGAAGAGTGGACGTTTGAATATTGCGGGTTCTGAGCCTTGAGCCGGAACCCGCATTCTTTTTGCGCAGGCTTTTTGTACAGGCGTTTTATACAGGGTGCCGGGGTGCGGGACGATTCTGTCTCACCCAAGGCGGTCGGGCAGCGACGCCAGCGCCTCTGGGTCGCATATTTCGATTTCTTCCTTGCGGATCAGGATCATGCCGGCATCGCGCAGGCGGCCAAGAACCCTGTTTACGGTCTGGCGCGAACATCCCACGACATTGGCAAGATAGGCCTGACTGATCCGCACCACGGGGTCCGTGGTCGACAGGTGCCACAGATAGCTGCCGATGCGCTGTTCCACCGGCTGGAACTGGTCCACCGACTTGAACTGGTTGTCACGCCGCATCCGGTTCACGTAAGTCCGGCTGACATTGCGCACAAAGATCCGCGACATCATCAGCTTGTGCACGCTGGCATTGGGGCACAGCAGGGTCACGGAATTTGCATGCACCACCGCGGTGGCGGCGCAGGGCATGTCACCGATGACTTCCGCCTCTCCCAATGCGTCGCCCGCGCCGAGATGGGTGATGATGGCCCGGTGCCCCTCGGGCGAGATGTACGAGATTTCGACGGTGCCCGAGGCGATGATGTAAAACCCCGGCGCCAGTTCGCCCTGGGTCAGAAGCTCGGTCGCCCGCGCGTGGCAGCCAAGGATGCAGCCGTCGAGGAACGCCGCCTTGTCCTGCGTCGGCATGTCGTCCAGCAGCGGACAGTTCCTGAGTGCGGGATACCGGAGCGAAATTCTCATCCCTGTCCGCCGTCGCTGCCCGGCGGGCAGGCCATCCCCGGCACCATCCCTTGTACACAGTCGCCCCCCGCCGCCTTGCAGGGCTGCAAGACGGACCGGATCAGAACCACTGGCCGGGCTCCATCAGGCCAAGATCAAGCAGCTGGCGGGAATTCCATTCGAAAAGCGCCGAGTTGTGCCAATGGAAGCTGTTGATATCAAAGGTGGACCCCGGGTTGCGCTTGAGCGCCTTTGCGGTGCGGAAGGACACGATGGCCCCGGTGAGGTTGTTGTGCCAGGGGCAGGCGTAGGTGTTGTATTCCTCGTAGTCAAAGGTGTGGTCGGCGCGCAGCCGCAGCCCGCGTTTTGCGCGGAACAGCGCGATCCGGTCGATCTTGCGCCGTTCCTGCGGCACATGTTCCTCGTACCGCCAGCGCAGGCCGCCGAAGAAATCAAGCTGGCGTTCCTTAGGGTGTCCGTGGTTGGCGGCATCCGCCCGCGCCAGCGCGTAATATCCCGACCGGTCCAGAAATGCCTTGTCCAGCGATACGGCGTTCGGGTGGGCCTTCAGATCGTCGGCATAAAGGTCGATGACATAACACAGCATGGCGTCGCGCCGTTCTTCGGCGTGGAAGGCCAGCATTTCCCCGATGACGCGCGTTTCGCAGAAGGGATGGAACAGGTATTCGGCGTTGAAGCAATAGTAAAGCCAGACCCCTGGCGCCGCGTCGATCACCGCGTTCACAACGGTTTCGGCAGCGCCTTGCGTGGAAAGGTCATGGTCGACGCGGTGAACCGTGTCGCGCAGGTCCGGCGGCAAGTCGAACACAGCCGGCATGAAGGCCACGACGGTGGTGAACCCGCCCTGCTGGTGATGCCGCAGGGTGGTGTCGATCTCGACATCGTCCTCGGCAAAGACAAGCGCGACAGGCCCGCGCGCAAGAAAGGCCGCGCCGCGAGACAGAAAATCGTTGAGCCCCGAATACTGCATGTATTCTCCTTATGCGGTAGAGTCATTGAAGTTTCAGTTCTTTGCAAGCGGCGGCAAGCGCGCACCCCTGCATATTGCGCCGCAGGGGGCCCACATGCCGCCCGGGTCGTGCCCGTGGCCCCGGGGTGGTGGCCCAGAGCGGTGGCCGGTGCACGACCGTTCCGCCCCGGCCAAGCGGAAGTTTCGCATTGAGACAGAGCCCCGTTTCGCGTTATGCCCCAGCCTTGAACCCGCACCCGGAGGCTTTTGCCCATGACCGCGCCCAAGAAGCTGTTCATCAAGACATATGGCTGCCAGATGAACGTCTATGATTCCGAGCGTATGTCCGAGGCGCTGGGCGGGCAGGGCTATGTGGCGACCGACAGGCCCGAAGACGCCGACATGATCCTTCTCAACACCTGCCACATCCGCGAACGGGCGGCGGAAAAAGTTTATTCCGAACTGGGCCGCTACCGGGTGCTGAAAGAGGCCAAGCCCGATCTCAAGATCGGCGTGGCGGGTTGCGTCGCGCAGGCCGAAGGGGCCGAGATCATGCGCCGCCAGCCGCTTGTCGATCTGGTGGTCGGCCCGCAAAGCTATCACCGCCTGCCGCAGATGGAGGCGCAGATCCGCACCGGCGTGCGTGCGATCGACACCGATTTTCCCGAAGAGGACAAGTTCGAGGCGCTGACCGCCCGGCCAAAGGCGCGGCGTGCCCCTGCCGCCTTTCTGACCGTGCAGGAGGGATGTGACAAGTTCTGCGCCTTCTGCGTCGTGCCTTATACCCGCGGAGCCGAGGTCAGCCGCCCGCCCGAACGCATCCTGTCAGAGGCCCGGGATCTGGTCGACCGTGGGGTGCGCGACCTGACCCTGCTGGGGCAGAACGTGAACGCCTATCACGGCGCCGGCGCGGGTGGCGACTGGACGCTGGCGCGGCTGATCTGGGCGCTGAACGACATCGACGGGCTGGAACGCATCCGGTTCACCACCTCCCATCCCAACGACATGAGCGATGACCTGATCGAGGCGCATGCCTCCTGTCCCAAGCTTATGCCCTATCTGCATCTGCCGGTGCAGTCGGGCAGTGACCGCATCCTCAAGCGGATGAACCGCAGCCATACGGCGGAAAGTTACCTGCGGCTGATCGAGCGGCTGCGCGCGGCGCGCCCCGACATCCTGATGTCAGGCGATTTCATCGTCGGCTTTCCCGAAGAGACCGAAGCCGATTTCCAGGCCACGCTCGACCTGATCGAGGCGGTGGGATACGGCTATGCCTATACCTTCAAGTATTCGACCCGCCCCGGGACGCCGGCCGCCGAACGTGTCCAGGTGGACGAGGCGGTCAAGGACGAACGCCTGCAACGGCTTCAGGCGCTGATCACCCGCCAGCAGCAGGCGGTGCAGCAGACGATGGTCGGGCGCGACCTGACCGTGCTGTTCGAAAAGCCGGGCCGGTTCGCGGGGCAGATGGGCGGCAAGTCGGAGTACCTGCACGCCGTTCACGTCCATGCGCCCGAGGCGCAGCCGGGTGACCTGGCCCGGGTAAGAATCACGGAGAGCGTGCGAAACTCGCTTGCCGGCGTTTTGATCTGAACCCTGTCACAGGGGCGCAAGCGTCCTCTGGGCGGTTTACCTTCTGGCGACAAGCCGATGAATCCTCCACGATTTTGCACGTAATTTTGGATAATCCCGACTTCTGATAGTCAGAGTTTCCCAATTAGACACAATATCTTGTGGTTTTTGCTTCCCACAGTCAATTTGTACGCTAAAGTGTTGATTGTAGTCAGTTTGCGCCGTGGTGCTTTTTTTCGCTCGCGGTCTCCTGCGAGAACAACAAAAGGGACAAAGGCTGTGGCCAACCGTTTTTTTCAATCCGTCAGATCCGCGATGTCGGTCGTGGCCATTGCCGGTGTGATGGGGCTTTCATTCGCCGCATCCGCCATCGCCCAGAATGATCCGGTGTCTGCCGATTCTGCCAGCGTCAACACACCGTTCATCTCGACCCAGAGCACCCGGACCATCCGTGGCGAACAGTATATTCCCGGCATCTGGGTCGACCCCGATGGCTGTGAACACTGGGTGATGGACGACGGGGTCGAGGGCTACATGGACAATCATCTGGACCGCAGCGGGCTTCCGGTCTGCCGTCGCCAGAATGTCTGCGGCGTGCTGAACTCGGACCAGTATTTCGCGACCGACAAATACAACATCCAGCCTGCGGGCCGCCAGCGTCTGGTCGACTTCTTTGGCCAGTCCCCGGCCATCGCCTTTGTGATCGCCGGTCACACCGACAGCCGCGCCTCGGACGATTACAACATGCGGCTCAGCTACAACCGCGCCAATGCGGTGGCCGCCGTGGGCCGGTCCGTCGGGGCCAACATAACGGATGTGCGCGGTTTCGGCGAACGGATGCCGATTGCCACAAACGGCACCACGCTTGGCATGTCCAAGAACCGCCGCGTTGAAATCATCTGCATTCAGTAAGGGGCCGGAAACATGACATTCGCAAGAACATTTCTGGTTCTGCCGCTGCTGGGCGCGCTGGCTGCCTGCGGCGACAGGCCCATCGGCCCGGACAAGTCCGCCGACCGCAACTTTTTCGACCGTGACGACCTGAGCCAGATGAAGGCCGGGATCTGGGTCGACCCGAACGGCTGCGATCACTGGATCATCGACGACGGTGTCGAGGGCTATCTTTCGGGGCGTCTGGACAAATACGGCAAGCCGGTCTGCTCCGGCGTGGCCCCGCCGACCATCGCCACCGGCGATTTCAAGCAGGGATCGACCAACATCATTGGCGACACGCTCTAGCATCTTGGGCATTGTCCACATACCTAAGGCCGTGCAGCTGCCCGCTGCGCGGCTTTTTGCCATTTTGATACCTGCCATACTTCGGCATTCGCTTGCCTTGTCCGCACGGGCTGGGCACCCTTTCCCGGAACCGCAAGCTTGGAGACATGCGTGACCACAGGCACCCTGACCGAAGCCAGACTCGAATTTCCCGACAACCGCTTGCTGATCGAACTCTGTGGTGAGTTCGACCGCAACCTGACAGACATAGAAACCCGTCTGGGCGTGCAGATCCTGCGCCGGGGCAACGTGCTCGCGGTCCACGGCGCAGCCGCTGCTCAGGAAGAGGCGAAAGAGGTTCTGAACGCGCTCTATGCCCGGCTCGAGGCGGGGCGCAGCGTGGGGCAGGGCGACATCGACCGCGAATTCCGCATGGCACCCGAACCTGCGGCGCCCAAGGGCGGCGCCCAGCTTGAGATGTTTGCGGGCGGCAAGGTCGAGATCAAGACCCGCCGCAAGCTGGTCGAGCCGCGCACCGATGCGCAAAAGACCTATGTGCGGTCGCTGTTCGCCAACGAACTGGCCTTTGGCATCGGCCCGGCGGGCACGGGCAAGACCTATCTGGCCGTCGCCGTGGGCGTGAACATGTTCATCAACGGCATGGTCGACAAGATCATCCTGTCGCGCCCCGCGGTCGAGGCCGGGGAAAAGCTGGGCTTCCTGCCCGGCGCGATGGAGGACAAGGTCGATCCCTACATGCAGCCGCTTTATGATGCGCTGAACGATTTCCTGCCGGGCAAGCAACTGGCCAAGCTGCGCGAGGAAAAGGTGATCGAGATCGCGCCGCTGGCCTTCATGCGGGGTCGCACGCTGGCCAATGCCTTTGTGGTGCTGGACGAGGCGCAGAATGCGACCACCATGCAGATGAAGATGTTCCTGACCCGCCTTGGCGAAGGGTCGCGCATGGTGATCACCGGCGACCGCACCCAGATCGACCTGCCGCGCGGCGTGCCGTCCGGACTTCAGGATGCGGAACGGCTGTTGTCGGGTATCCCCAAGATCAGCTTCAACTACTTTACCTCCAAGGATGTCGTGCGGCACCCGCTGGTCGCGGCGATCATCGAAGCCTACGAACAGGATACCGGGGGTGCGTGATACCCCCGACACGCCCGCCATGCTGACCGACACCATCGTCGAGGACGACCGCTGGAGCACAATCGACCTGCCCGCGCTGTCAGAGGCCGCGGCGCGCGCGGCGCTGAACCACCTTGGGCTGGATCCCGCAGGGTATGAAATCGCGGTTCTGGGCTGCGACGATGCCCGGATCGCAACGCTGAACGCCGGTTTCCGCGGCAGGACCGCGCCCACGAACGTGCTGAGCTGGCCCGCATGGGACCTGTCAGCCGAAGCCGAAGGCGGCCGCCCCGACGCCGCGCCGGAGCCGGAGGTGGACGACCCCGAATCGCTTGGCGATATCGCAATCGCCTGGGACACCTGCGCGCGCGAGGCGGAACAGGCGGGCAAACCGCTGGCTGACCATGTGTCGCACCTTGTGGTGCACGGGGTGTTGCATCTTCTGGGCTATGATCACGAGCGTGACGGCGATGCAACGCTCATGGAAGGACATGAAACAGCAATACTTGGCAAAATGGGTATCGACGACCCATATAGGGATCACTAGACGACTTTGGACCACGACACGATGATTTATGTAAGGCGGTGCCTGATGCGCCGCCGATTTGGACAGGGACAAGATGGGCGATAGCGACGGTTCTTCTAACGCAGCGCAGGGCGCGCAGGACGAGGAACAGGATACCCGGTCGGTGGGGTTCTTCCGCCGGATCGTGGGGGTTCTGACCCCCGGAGACGGCTTGACGCCGACAGTGAACGGGATGGTACACACTGCAGTATCCCCACCGACACATGGCATGATCAACCTGCGCCGCATGCGGGTCGAGGATGTGGCCCTGCCACGGGCCGAGATCGTGTCGGTCCCCGATACGATCAGCAAGGACGATCTGGTTAAGGTGTTCCGCGAAAGCGGCATGACGCGGCTGCCGGTCTATACCGGCACGCTCGACACGCCGGTGGGCATGGCGCACCTCAAGGACTTCGCGCTGATGCACGGTTTCAACGGTGCGGACGCGCGGTTCAACCTCAAGAAGATGCTGCGCCCGTTGCTGTTCGTACCGCCGTCGATGCCGATCGGCGTGCTGCTGACCAAGATGCAGACCGGACGGCGGCACATGGCGCTGGTGATCGACGAATACGGCGGCGTTGACGGGCTTGTCACGATCGAGGATCTGATCGAACAGGTCATCGGCCAGATCGAGGACGAGCATGACACCGACGAGGGCAAGAACTTCAGCCAGGAGAAATCCGGCTGCTATCTGGCGCTGGCCAAGACCCCGCTTGAGGAATTCGAGGCCGAGATCGGCATCGACCTGACCGACGATGCCGACATCGACGGCGAAGAGATCGACACGCTGGGCGGTCTGGTCTTTATGCTGTCGGGTCACGTGCCCGCACGGGGCGAAATGGTGCCGCATCCCTCGGGCGTGGAATTCGAGGTGGTCGATGCCGATCCGCGCCGGATCAAGCGTCTGCGCGTGCGCATGCCGGGCAGCCCTGGAACTACTGCCGCCGCCGCCGCTTCTGCCGCGGTCGAGGCGGGCCGTGTCTGACACAACCCGACCCGCGGCCCACACAGGGGCCCGAACCGTGGACCGCGCAGGGGCCCGAACCGTGGACAGACGCGCGGACCGCACAGGTTCCGCACGCCTGCCTCTGTGGACCAGGCTGCCGCTGTCCATCGTGGCTGGCGCGGTCTTTGCGCTGGGTCAGGCGCCCTATGACCTCTGGGCGCTGGGGGTTGTCGGTCTTGTGGCGGTCTTTGTCCTGATCCGCCTGCTGCCAACGGGGTGGACCGGCATCGGCTGGGCCTTCGGGCTGGGTTACTTCGGTCTGGGCCTAGGCTGGATCGTCGAGCCGTTCCAGGTGGATGCCGCCGCCACCGGCTGGATGGCGCCCTTTGCGCTGGTCGGCATCGCGGCGGGTCTCGCGCTGTTCTGGGGGCTGGCCTTCTGGGGTGCGGCGCAGCTGGGCCGGGGCCGGGCGGGCAGTGTCTGGCCGGGCAGTGTCTGGGCGCTGGTGGTGTTCTGGGCGGCGGCCGAACTGGCGCGGGCCTATGTGCTGACCGGTTTTCCCTGGGCCCATGTGGCCTATCTCTGGGCGCCGTCGCCCGCGATCCAATGGGTTTCGGTAGTGGGCGCCCACGGGCTGGGCCTGCTGACGCTGACGCTTGCGGCGCTGACGGCGCAGGTGCTTGTGCCATTCGTTCCGACCGTGACCGGCCGGGGGTCGGCGCAAAGCATGCAGCGGCGCAGCCTTTCGGCGCTGGCGGCGCTGGCGCTGGCCGCAGTCCTGATCGGCGGCGGTGCATGGCTTGCGCCGCAGGGGGCCGACCTTGCCGACCGGCCGACCGTGCGACTGGTGCAGCCCAATGCCCCGCAAGAGGAAAAATGGGACCGTGCCAAGGCGCAGATGTTCTTTGAGCGGCAGGTCGATTTCACCGCCGCCCCGCCTGCGGCGGGCAGCCAGCCCCCCGCGCTGACGATCTGGCCGGAAACCGCGCTGCCGATGCTGCTGGCCCACGCGGACGAGGCGCTGGCCGTGATCTCGGAGGCGGCCGGACCGGTGACACCCGTGGTGGTCGGCGTGCAGCGCGAAGAGAATGGCGCCTATTACAATTCGCTTATTGTCACCGGCACCGACGGCGCCGTGACGCAGCTTTACGACAAGCACCACCTTGTGCCGTTCGGCGAATACATGCCCTGGGCCGAACTGTTCGCGCGGTTCGACATCCTCGGGCTTGCCGTGCGGGCGCAAGGTGGCTTTGCCTCGGGGGCAGGGCCTGCGCTGATCGACCTTGGTCCGCTGGGCAAGGCGGTACCGCTGATCTGTTACGAGGCGGTGTTCCCGCAGGATGTGCACGGCGCCCCCGGACGGGCCGACATGCTGCTTCAGATCACCAATGACGCCTGGTTCGGCCAGTGGTCCGGCCCGTACCAGCATCTGGCACAATCGCGCATCCGGGCGATCGAACAGGGCCTGCCGATGCTGCGGTCTGCCAACACCGGCGTATCGGCGGTGATCGACGGCGGCGGGCGCATCCTGGGCCAGATCCCGCTGGGGCAGGCGGGATACATCGACCTGCCTGTGCCGCCGCCACTCGCGCCCACTCCCTACAGCCGGACCGGCGATCTGCCGGTGCTGGTGCTGCTGCTTGTCCTGAGCCTGGCCGTCGTGTTTACCACCCGAAGCGATTCACATTGACCGCCCCCACGGGGCCGCGTAGATCACGCGATATTGTAAATTTCCGTCACAACGGCTTCCTGGCGTGACGGCTGAACCCAACGGAGCACTCCCCATGTCGCGCAAGAACTATATCTTCACTTCCGAGTCCGTCTCGGAAGGTCACCCGGACAAGGTCTGTGACCGGATTTCGGACGCGATCCTTGATGCCCTTCTTACGGAAGATGCTCTGGCGCGCGTGGCGTGCGAAACCTTTGCCACCACCAACCGGGTCGTCATCGGCGGCGAGGTCGGGCTGACCGATCAGGACAAGCTGGCCAAATACATGGCCGCGATCCCCGACATCGCCCGCGCCTGCATCAAGGACATCGGATACGAGCAGGACAAGTTCCACCACGCGACCTGTGAAATCACCAACCTTCTGCATGAACAGTCCGCCCATATCGCCCAGGGCGTGACCGGCGGCGGCGACCGTGACGAAGGTGCGGGCGATCAGGGCATCATGTTCGGCTATGCCACCAACGAGACGGACGCGCTGATGCCCGCCCCGATCCAGTTCAGCCATGCGATCCTGCGCCGTCTGGCCGAGGTGCGCAAGGACGGCACCGAACCGCTGCTGCGCCCGGATGCAAAATCCCAGCTTTCGGTACGCTACGAGGATGGCAAGCCGGTCGGCGTAAGCTCGATCGTGCTTTCGACGCAGCACGCGGACGACCGCCAGACTTCGGCCGACATCCGCGCCATCGTCGAACCCTACATCCTAGAGGTGCTGCCCGACGGCTGGGTCACCGAGGATACGGAATGGTGGGTCAATCCGACCGGCACCTTCGTGATCGGCGGTCCGGACGGCGATGCGGGCCTGACCGGGCGCAAGATCATCGTGGACACCTACGGCGGCGCGGCCCCGCACGGCGGCGGCGCATTTTCCGGCAAGGATCCGACAAAGGTGGACCGCTCTGCCGCCTATGCGGCGCGCTACCTTGCCAAGAACGTCGTGGCGGCCGGCATGGCCGAACGCTGCACGATCCAGCTGTCCTATGCCATCGGCGTGGCGCGGCCACTGTCGATTTATGCCGACCTGCACGGCACCGGCGCGCTGGACCCGGTGCAGATCGAACGCGCGATCCCCAAGGTCATGGACCTGACGCCGCGCGGCATCCGCACGCATCTGGACCTGAACCGGCCGATTTATGCCCGCACCGCGGCCTACGGCCATTTCGGCCGCGCGCCCGACGCCGACGGCGGCTTTTCGTGGGAACGGACCGACCTGGCCGACGCGCTGCAAAAGGCGATCTGACTGGTCTAGCAAGCGAACCGTTCCGGGGGCGTCGCGCATTGCGGCGCCCTTTTGCGTTTGCCCCGGTCCCAAACGGGTCTGCGCAGGCCATGCCACAGTATCGTCAGGTCCGGCTGGTCCTGACGATTTGCGCCCTAGATATCAGGGCTGACCGGTAAAAGGGGCATGACAATGCGGTTCAAGCGACTGCTGACACGGCTGGGACGGGCGGCGGCACTGGTCTTGCTGCTCTGGCCCGGTTCGCTGCTGGCCAACGACTGGGACGCTCTGGACCAGCCGGGGGCCTTTGCGATCATGCGCCATGCGCTGGCGCCCGGCGTTGGCGATCCCGCAGGGTTTTCGCTGGACGATTGCGCCACCCAGCGCAACCTTGATGCGGCGGGACGTGCGCAGGCGCGCCGCATCGGGGCCGCCTTTGCCGAACGCGGCATCACCTTTGACGCCGTGCTGACCAGCGAGTGGTGCCGATCCCGCGACACCGCCGTGCTGCTGGATCTGGCCCCGGTCACCGGGGTTGAGGCCTTCAATTCGTTCTTTCGCAACTTTGCGGACCGCGACGGGCAGACCGCTGACGCCATGACCGAGATCGCGCGCCGCGACGGTCGTGTGTTCGTGGTGACCCATCAGGTGAACATCAGCGCGCTGACCGGGCGCAACACCCGGTCGGGCGAGGTTCTGGTGGTGCGTCGCGCCGGTGCCGGGCTCGAGGTGCTGGGCAGCATCGTCCTTGCCCCCTGAGCCTGTTGCGCACCGACCTCTCGGGCAGTAAACGGCAGGTCATGGACAACGACACGCATCCCTCGGGCGCCCCGTGGCGCAACTTTTACGGCCGCTTCAAGGGCAAGACCCTGCGCCCCGCGCAAGAAGCCTATTTGGACGAGGATCTGGGCGCCCTGTCCCCGGGCGCGATCAGCTGGGAAGAAAACCCCGACCGCACCCGGATCGATCTGTCAAAGACCCTTGGCGATGTGCCGCTCTGGCTCGAGATCGGCTTTGGCGGTGGCGAGCATCTGGTGCATCAGGCGGCGTCCAATCCCGGCGTGGGTCTGGTCGGATGCGAACCTTTCATCAACGGGGTTGCCATGCTTCTGGGCAAGGTGCGGCAGGCGGGGGTGGACAACCTGCGCATCTACCCCGGCGACGTGCGCAACCTGTTCGATGTCGTGCCTGCGGACACGTTCGAGCGGGCCTTTCTGCTTTATCCCGACCCCTGGCCCAAGAAACGCCACCACAGGCGGCGGTTCGTGACGCCCGAATTCCTGGAACCGCTGCAC